>CAYTMK010000001.1:0-13982 GCA_964438885.1 uncultured Erysipelotrichaceae bacterium
TCTGCGACGCGAGATTTTATCTTTAATTCTTTACACAGTCTTCTTTTTACTTCTTTTAAACTTGTGTGTTTATTTAATTCTGATAAGGCAATATGGTAGGCTTGACTATAGATTTCAATATAGTCTTCTAGAAAATCCGTTACATTGGGATACTCTGTCCAACCATTTTTCTTATCGAGGACTAAAGAAGTAGTTGCGGTATACGAGGTTTGTGTAAATTCTAAGTATCCTTGCCAAGGAATCTTATCCATAAGCGACTACTCCTTTCTCTCGATTCTTCTCATTTCTTATGACTATTTTTCTTTTAGACCTACTAATTTGGCCGGCCCTCCTGTAGTAAAATATTCTTTATTTAATTTACTGAAATATATCCTGCTTATCACGTAGTACTATTTTACTTCATTAGTTAATTGAGTTAATTATGTTATGCAGTTGCTTACCCGTTACATTCAAAAAAATCCCTCTATTTTAAAGCGGCTCATTTTATTATCAAGGCGATCAATTGCTATAGGATATGATCACGATGAAATGACCACCATAATTCCTCTAGAACGCCGAAAACGCTGAATACTCTTGGTACAGGTAAAGTTTAAAATCCTAAAGAAGAGCGTTGAAGAGGAATGAACGGAAGTTCATCCTTCAAGATCCAGCCGAGGTGGCGGGTTTATCCCGCTTCAAACGGCTGTTTTATTATGTGGAATTGGCCTCTCACTTTAACCTGTAAGAAAAACCGAATATCCTTTTCTTCTGGTAAATAAAAAGGCAAGTCTTTCTATTGATCGACTTGCTCATAACGTTCGATAATTTTTTGTACCAATGGATTACGGACTACATCACTTTGGTCTAAATATTGAATCGCAATGCCCTCAATTCCTTTTAAAATGGCACAAGCTTGAATTAAACCGGAATCGCTTTTGCGAATGAGATCAATTTGAGAAATATCTCCATTGATCATCATGCGACAATTTTTACCCATACGCGTCAAAAACATTTTCATTTGCGCTTTCGTGGCGTTTTGGGCTTCATCTAAAATGACGATGGCATCATTCAAAGTCCGTCCACGCATAAAGGCGAGTGGTGCAATTTCAATGATGCCTTTTTCTCGGTATTTCTCCACATTTTCTTGTCCGAGCATCTCGTTTAGCGCATCATATAAAGGACGCAAATAGGGATCCACTTTTTCTTGCATATCGCCTGGCAAAAAGCCAAGGGATTCTCCTGCTTCAACAGCGGGTCGAGTCAAAATGATTTTGGAAATTTTTTCCTTTTTCAACTCACTCACCGCAAAAGCAACCGCAAGGTAGGTTTTTCCCGTACCAGCGACTCCTGAGGCGAAAGTAATCTTGGAATTTTGGAAGGCTTGAACCAGCTCTTTTTGGTGTTTGGTTTTAGGAACGATTACTTTCCCGCTACGGGTGCGAACGATGGGTTTTTCATCATAAAAATCTTGGGCCGCATTTTGTCCCTTCGAAGCCAATCCACAAAGACGCTCTACTTCATCCGCTTCTATAAAGCCTTGGCGATCGATTTCTTGAACCATCGCATCCAATACATTTTCAGCTTTTTCAATGGTCTCATCATTTAAGCCTTCAATTTTAATTTGATTGGCTTTGAGAAAAAGACGCACAGAAAATACTTTTTCTAAGATTTTAAAATTTGTATCTTGAAAGCCGGGTAAGGCAATCAAGATTTCATATGGAAGTTGTGAACACTGAATGTTCCAAGAAAGGCGCAAGCTTTCTTGTGCAAAGCAACTTGTCTTTTCAGACAAGAACAGACTATATCTTCACCTTCACTTCTTTGTTCTTAAAGAAGTGATCAGGGCTGCCCGCTTCGGGATGGCTTCATCCCTACTTCCTAAGGAATAGTCGTTGAACCTTCTTCTCTTCGAAGCTTGGCTGCTGATTGCCCATTGAATCAACGCTTAGGTTTTAACCCTACGCCATCCGCTTGCTTTTTTCTGCTTTCACGGCCTTCGCACTCGTCTGTTTCAAGACCATGCTGTGGCGCAAGCGGCTTTAGGGTGTTTCAGCAATTCGAGCAGAGTATCATCGCAAATTTCTTTACGATTAGACTGTCCTTAAAGGTCAATCGAGATAAGTTTCCATAAAAATTTGCCTTTTCTTCTTCCTACAAGGCGCATTTTTCAAAAGGGGTTCCCTTTTTTCGCCTTGTTTCCTTTCATATTCTTACTTTTAGAATTTTTAAAGCGCTAAAGCAAAAAAACAATAAAAAAATCTGCTCAACGCAGATTTATAGGTAAAGTAACTATTTACTTCTTCTCGCTTTACGGGCCGCTTCAGATTTCAATTTTTTCTTAACGCCCGGTTTTACGTAAAACTCTCTTTTACGAGCCTCAGCAAGGGTACCGTTGCGTGAAACCTGACGTTTGAATCTGCGAAGTGCATCATCAAGCTGTTCATTTTCTTTTAAGACTACTTTTGGCATACTACAACCCCCCTTCCCGAATCAACAATCTTAATTATAGGGAAACACCTAAAAATTTCAACTCTCTTTTGAGAAGAAAAAAGGCTAAATGCAACCTTTTTCCTCCTTTTTTGGTTTCGAGTTCAATCTTTCCCCAAGCTAACCTGGTTCCCAAAGAGTCAGCCATTACAAGCGCAAATTATACGCTTTGATTGATTAAAAAGCTAGAGAAAATATTTTCTCTAGCTTTTGTGCTATTGGGTAGGACCTTCTTCACTTTCTTTAGATTTCATTAAGCGTTGCAGACATTCTCGAGCCACATTATTGTCTCCAGCCCAAGGGGCACGTCCATTTTCACGGTACATGAATACTTCATCCCCTTTCCCAAGCAACAACACGGTATCGCCTTCATTAGCGGATTCGATGGCTTGACGAATGGCTTCATAACGCTCTGGAATAAAGACATTTTGAACAGACTTCATTCCCGAACGAATTTCTTTGGCAATCTCGGCTGGATCTTCATCACGCGGATCGTCTTCGGTTAAATAGACAGCATCACAATACTTATCGGCAAGTTCACCAAAGACTTTTCGTTTGGGCTTATCTCGTTTTCCCGCAGAACCAAAGACCGCAATTAATTGCGAATTAGGACGAGTGATCATCCTACCCAATTCAAACATTTTTTGCATTCCATCTGGTGTATGAGCAAAATCGACAATGACATTAAAGTTTTGTCCTTCATGAATCTGTTCTAAGCGTCCAGGAACTTGAGGAATAGATTGGGCTTTTTGAAGGATGGAAGCTAAATCTTGTTGATGATCTGTTTCATGGACCGCCGCAATGGCTGCTAATAAATTGTATAAGTTAAATTCTCCGACTAGGTTGGAGGAAACAGGATAAATGCCGCCTCCATAGACCAAATCAAATTGAATGGACCCTACATCCATTTTGACATTGATGGCCCGATAATCTGCTTCTTTTTTCATTCCATAGGAAATAGTCGGCGCTTGAGAAGCGACTTTAAGCTCTTCGTATTTAGGATCATCCGCATTCAAAATGACCACTCCATCCGGTTTTACGCGACTTTTAAACAGACGCTCTTTGGCCTCAAAATACTTTTCCATCGTGCCATGGAAATCGAGATGATCATAAGTAAAATTAGAAAAGACTGCGCAATCAAAATTAATTCCTTCAACACGACGTTGAGCCAAGCCATGCGAAGACACTTCCATCGCACAAGCTTTCATTCCCGCATCGACCATGGCCCGTAAAGTCTTTTGTAAAAAGAGCGTATCGGGTGTCGTTAAATCGGGGGCAAGAGTGGTATTGCCATAGGCAATCGCAATGGTTCCAATATAACCACAAGGAGTTTGGGGTTGAACAAAGTGACGAATGATATTGGCTATGGTACTTTTACCATTCGTGCCTGTAATTCCATACATCGTCATCGCATCGCTTGGACGATTATAAAAAATACGTGCGGCTTGATTGAGCGCCTCCACGGTATCATCTACACAAATGTAAATGGCTCCTCCTTTAGGCGTATCAATGGGTTTAGAGTGAACAATCGCAATGGCTCCGCGAGCAATCGCCTCATCGATAAAATCATGCCCATCAAAAGTCATCCCTGGCAGACAAAAGTACATATCTCCAGGGTTAACTTGGCGTGAATCAAAAGAAAGTCCCTGAATGTTGATGGTAGGAACATTTTTAAACATTTTAGAGAGTCGCATAAGACGTTCGGACAAAAAGGCACCTAAACAATTAGGAGGAGGAATGACCGAACTCTCCTTTCTGTCAAAAATCCTTTTTCTTCCTCAAAGTAGAATACTTGTGCTTCCACAAACAAAGATCGAGTCCTTAAATCTTTTACCTATTCAATCTCAAGATGTGCAATATAACGTTCATTTTCAATGGCATTCATTTTTACATTGATTCGGCCAGAGAGATATTCATCACTTTGAATCTGAATGGGATGATATTGAGCGGTGTAGCCGATATACCAAGTAGGATGATTTGGATCTTCACGTTCGACCAACATTTGAGAAGTCTTAAAGCGTTCCATATCCGCTTGGCGCAGTATTTTTGATAAGGCTAAAAGGGCATTGGCTCTCTCTTTGACCACGTTCCCATTCACAAAGCCTTCCATTTGATCTGCCTTTGTCCCTTTTCGTCTAGAATATGGAAAGACATGCAAGAAAGAAAAAGCACAGTCCTGAAGAGTTTGTTGGGTCGTTTTAAATTCATCCTCACTTTCCCCTACAAAGCCTACGATCACATCGGTAGAGATCGAGATGTTGGGAATTTTGGCTCGAATCGCCTTTAAACGCTCTTTAAACTCCGCTACCGTATAGGGCCGATGCATCCGAGCAAGCGTTCGATCATCACCTGCTTGAATGGGGATATGCAAATGGGGCAAAATGCGAGAATGATTGGCCATTAACTCGAGCAAATCGTCACTTACTTCAGTGATTTCGATGCTAGAAAGACGATAACATACCTCTTGAGGGGTATTGTCCAACAACAATTGGAGTAAATCCACTAAGTTGGTTTCTCGGAAGCGATAACGTCCCGTATGAATTCCTGTTAAAACAATTTCTAAATGACCATTATCTGCCAAACTTTTGGCACTTTCCACTACTTTTTGAGGGATTTGGCTTCTTTCAGGTCCTCTGGCTAAAGGAATTTGACAATAGGTACAGTATTGATTGCATCCATCTTGGATTTTTAAAAAAGCCCGGTGTTGCCCTTCAAAGGTGCCAATTGGCATATCTTCAAATTGAGTTAAATCCGTAATGTTTTCAACCAAGTCAATTTCTTTTGGGTTATCTAAGGCCATAGCTTGTTCAATTCGCTCGACCAATTCATTTTTATGCGCTGCCCCTAAAATAAGATCTACGCCTAAGGCTTGACGCTCTTCTTTAGAAAGCGTTTGAGGATAACATCCCACTACGACCACAAAGGCTTCGGGATGTTCACGGCGCAAACGTCCAATACGACGTCTCGATTTGGCAGCCGCAGTGTTGGTAACCGTGCACGTATTCACCACAATTAAGTCCACCGGCGTATTGGGATTTTTACTTTTTTCGATCGATTGGTAACCCGCTTTTTCTAACATTTCCGTGTAGAAAGCGGATTCATATTCATTGACCTTGCACCCAAGGGTTTCGAGTTCAAAGTGCTTCAAATTCGAGTTCCTTTCCAGTTACGCTGCTTCATTTGGCTCCAAGCATAATCTGCACAAGCCAAGACATAACAAGCAGCGGTTTCAGCGCGCAAAATGCGTGGGCCAAGAGAACAAGGCGCAAAGCCAACTTCTTGCAGGGTTAAGGCTTCTTGGGGAGTAAATCCTCCTTCGGGACCAATCACAAAAGTGATCGAAGCTTGGTTTTCATTCAGTTGTTCTAAAGCCAAACAAAGAGGATGGCTTTGGTTTTCTTTTTCCCAAGCACAGACATTGATCGCACTTTTGTACTTTTCCAGCTCATGAAGACGACAAGGTCGTTCAATTTGGACCAAACTTGTGCGATTGGACTGGCGACAAGCCCCTTCTACAATGCTTTTCCAGCGCGCCATTTTGCGCTCAATTTTCTTGTCTTCAAGTTGGACAACCGTATTTGTGCTTAAAAAAGGTACAATCCGAGTTGCGCCTAGTTCACAAGCTTTTTGAAGCAGCCATTCAAACTTATCTGCCTTAATTAAGGCCGCACAAAGAGTTATTTCTAAGCTTGGAGCCACTTGAAGGGATAGTTCTTCAACGACTTCTACATAAGGCTTGATGGTGGTATGGCCCAAAAAGAGACGTTGATTGTTGTCAATAAGACGAATGAATTCCTTAGGAGTTGTGCGCAAGACATCAAAGAGATGATGAGCAATTTTTTCTTCTAAGGCAATGGTTTGACCAATTTCAAGAGGGCCTTGCCAAAAAACTTGTTTCACTATTTTTTCTCCCGTGAATTGGATTCACTCATGGCTAAAAGTGTGCGGACATCATGACTTTTAAGCTTTCGGTATTCACCAGGACGTAATTGGCTTACATCAATAAAGCCAAAGCGTGAGCGATGCAACCGACGGACTTCATGACCCAAGGCTTCCATCATATTTTTAACTTGGTGATTTTGCCCCTCATAAATGGTTAAGTCAAATAAAGTTCGATCCCTGGCATAATCTTTGTTGCGAATAAAGACTTTAGCGGGAGCAAAAGTTTGCCCTTTCCAAGAAAATCCTTTGCGAATTTTTTGAATATCGTCCTCGCTGAGCATTCCTTGTAAGTTGACTTCATAGGTTTTTGCCAAATGGTAACGTGGATGCATCATTTTATTGGCAAATTTTCCATCATTGGTCATCAAAAGAACCCCACTCGTATCATAGTCTAAACGTCCTACTGGATAGACTCTAGGAGAGGTGGGTACATAATCCATGACAGTTTTGCGATCTTTGTCGTCTTTGACGGTTGTAACACAACCTTTTGGTTTATTGAGGACATAGTATACTTTTTCTTCTTTTGCAAGCAGTGTTCCATTTACCATAATACGATCGTTGCCACTCACTTTGGTCCCTAGGGTGGTTACAGTGTGACCATTGACTTTGACTTTTCCCGCTAAAATAAGTTCTTCTGCTTTTCGTCTTGAACAAACCCCCGATTGGGCAATTACTTTTTGAAGTCGTTCCATAGATTCAACTGGCTACTCATCAGCCAAGACCATTTTTGGTTCTTTCCAAGAAAGAGATTTTTCCTAAAAGAAAATCATGATTCTTGAATGACCACAGATGCTTATTAAGATCTATTGAGTAGCTTACTCCTTTCTTTAAGTGGGACTCACTTGATTTGGGTAAAATATGCCTAAAAATCTCAATGAGATAGAAACATTTTTTTCATACTTTTCCTTCGCTTCCAAGCGTTTAGAAGTCTAAGCTTTGGTTTAGGGTTGATCAGGAGTTGCAGATAATGTAGAAGAAATATGAAATATTTCTTCTTTTTATGTGTTTTTGATTGACAAAGAATATGTCTTTGGATCTTCTTGTTTTAGAAAGTTAACAGGCCACAGGAGACGTTATGATAAAGACGAGTCAATTAGTAAAACAAAACTATAGACCAAAAGATATTGCTCAATTTTTAGGTGTTACAACTAGGACACTTCAAAATTGGGATAATGAGGGTAAGATAACCTTTAGACGAGATGCTGTATCAAACAGACGATTTCTCACAAAAGAAGATGTTATCGAATTGCTAAAAGAGAATGACTTGTTATTTGATGATACAACTACTAAAAAACGAGATGTAATTTATGCACGAGTATCTAGTCAGGACCAAAAGTCACATGGTGATTTAGATCGTCAAGTTCAGTTTCTGATTGACAATAATCATGATTTACAGAACGTTTTGGTTTTATCAGAGGTTGGTTCTGGTCTAAATGATAAACGCAAAAAAATACAACATTTATTAAAAATGGTGATGAATGATGAAGTTAATCGTGTGTTCATCACATCTAGGGATAGGTTGACACGTTTTGGATTTCATTATTTAGAAACGATGTTCAATTTAAAGGGTGTTCAGCTTGTTGTTGCTCAACAGAAAACAGAAGAAATGTCTGTTGAACAAGAGTTGTGATATTGGTGTCTCTTATGGCATCATTTTCCAGTAAACTTTATGCCATGCGTTTTAAAGAAAAACGCAATCCAAAAGGGAAAGTTAAAGAACATGACTAAGAAGAAAACATACATACTCAAGCAATTGGAAGAATTGCGGGGGAAGAACAATTGACATCGAACATTATCTCATCAAAGTAGGAAAAGAAACCCAACTTGTTAAATTGACTGATGCTTTGACCTTAGACGATGGAGTAACAATTAGACCACATAAATTTATTATTATAACGCAACTACATCACACCCGAAAGAGTGAATTGAATATGTGGATGCTAGTTTTACTCCATATGGTAAAGCTAAACGTGAGACATTCCATGCTCTAAAAACCGTTGTTCAATAAATCATCATACAACACTTATCTACAAGATAAATATGGACTATTGAAGCGTATAGCTAACTAATTCAGATGCTCAAGAGATGTTGAATGCTTTGAAAGAACTCAAACAATACTTCTGTCTTATAGCTTTTTAGTAATTTCTTCGTCCCCCTTTCTTTTTTCCTCAGTCCCCCCTCTGTCATGTTTTGACGGAAACACCTATTCTATTCACCAAATTCTTTCAGTTTTACCCATAAGCTCACCTCCTTATGAGTATTTAACATCACATTTAAATGCTTTTGTCAGTGTTTTTTATCTTTTTTTTGTAACTCCTTATTATACAAAACACATCTTCTCCTCTAAAATTGAATCTCAAAAGCTAGAAAAGAATATCAAGAACTAACCCCTAAACTTTTATTTTAAACAACAAGTTCCAACCCAAAAGCTCTTGAAGCAAGAAAACATATTCGCTTCTTAAGAAAAAGGAATAATGTTTGCACTTTCAAGAGGTAATAAAGATTTTAAATCTTAAAATGATTGATTCCCATTCCCCCCATTCAATATATTCAATCCTAAGATTTCTTTTTTGAACCGAAACGAGTAAGAAGTAAAGAAGGTAGTTAAAGAGACTGAGGAGGGATTTCATGAAACATGCCGTTTGGTTTTTAATTGCTTCGCTTTTCATCTTATTGGTCATTGAGCCAAATCTCATCAGTCAAGTTCAAGAACCTTTCTTAAAAGTACCGACTTATGATGAGAATGCGGCTTTTCGGACCAATCATGATGTCGAGACACCGCTTTCTCAATCTAAGGCTCTCATCTACATCGATCCGGCTCGTGGGGGAAAAGATTCTGGCTATAAAATAGCTGGACAAATGGCTGAAAAAGATTTGTTGATGCAATTGGCCCTGGCGATTGGTGATGCTTTAGAAAAAGCAGGATATCGTATCGAATATGGACGTTGGTATGACAATGTGCCAGCTTGTAGTGATGAAGAGAGTTGTGAAAATGCTCGTCTTCAAGAAGCGAAGGAGATAGGGGCGGATTATGTCTTGGCTTTAGCGATGAATCAAGATTCTTCTTTGCATCGAGGCTATTCGCTTTTTACCCAGCCTAGAGCGGATCTAGAAAGTCTGGCTAAAGAATTGGCCACGCAAATTCAAACGACGAGTTATTCAAATTTTGAGGGAATTGATACAGATCACTACTTATTTTTTCCAGTCTTACGAGATTCTTCCATTCCTTCTATTCTTTTACAAGCCGGCTACATCACCAATCCCTCTGATTATGCCAAACTTTCGGATACCAAGTTTCAAGCCCGTTTAGCCAATGCGATTGCTCAAGCCTTTTTAAAGGTGATTAATTGAGAAGAACGGTTTTCCCAAAATTTCCCTGCTGTTCGATTTTTGGGTTTCTTGATATAGAACTTGATATAGAACTTGGATTTTTCATTTTTTTATCCGTGAATCTCGTTTAAGAAGCCTACAATAAATGAGGAAGAAAGACTGTCTTAGTCTTTTAAACTTCTATGTGAGGATGAGGATTTTTATGAGCACAAAAGACATTTTCCACGGCCATATTTTTTCCGTTATTCAAAAACAAATGGATGTCAATGGACAATGGCTTTGGCGAGATATTGTAGTTCATCCAGGAGGAGCAGCTGTTTGTGCCATATTGGACGACAAAATTTTATTGGTCAAACAAAGTCGAGCGGCTTTAAATGGGCAAGAAACTTTGGAAATCCCAGCTGGAACCCTTGATCCAGGAGAGGCTCCAGACCGTACAGCTCTACGAGAACTCAATGAAGAAACGGGATATACCGCTGATCATCTTTCTTTAATTAGTGCTTTTTGGCCTACCCCAGGCTACGATACCGAGGTGATCTATGTGTATTACGCCCATCATGTCCAAAAAGCCAAGCATCGTTTAGAAATGGATGATACCGAGGACATTACGTTGGTTTGGATGAACTTGGAAGAAGCTTATGCCAAAGTCAAAGACCAGACCATTCGGGATGGAAAGACTATTTTGGCCATCCAACATGCCATGCTCCAAAAAGTTGGATTGTAAGATCGGCATCGATCTTTTCCTCTTTTGCCAGCGGAAAGGTAGGTTAAATTTCTTGGCTTTTAAGAAGTAAGAAATTTAAGTCCTCTTCCTAGCCAAAGAAAAAAGAAATCGAAGCAAAAACAAAATAAAAAAAGAAAGGAGAACTCCTTTGCAAAATTTCATTTTTATTTCCCCCAATTATCCAGAAAACTATTGGATGTTTTGTCGGGGATTGAAAAAAGCAGGTGTCCGTGTTCTTGCCATTATCGATACAGACTATGACAACCTCAAACCCGAATTAAAGCAAAATATTGATGAATGCTATAAAGTATCCTCTTTTAACGATTACAAGGAAATGTATAAAGCCGTCGCCTACTTTGCTTTTAAATATGGTAAGCCAGATTGGATCGAATCCAACAATGAAGCTTGGTTAGCTCTCGATGCGCACTTACGCGATGATTTCCATGTTACTTCTGGATTTTCACTAGAACAAATTCAAGTGTTTCAGTCCAAATCAGGAATGAAATCCTTTTATGAGGAAGCCGGCATTCCTGTGGCTCCTTATGCTTTACCAGCCACTCTAGAGGATTTGGAAAAGTTTGCTGAGCAATATGGTTATAACCTTGTCTTAAAGCCTGATGTAGGAGTCGGGGCAAGCTACACTTGGCACATTCACAACAAAGAAGAATTGAAAAAGTTCTGGGAAGAAGCCCAAAAACTCAATCAACAAATGATTGTAGAGACCTTTGTGGATGGCTCCATTCAAACTTTAGACGGAATTGCCGATGAAAAAGGAAAAATTCGCTTCTTAGCGAGTATGGGTTATGTATCCAACTGTATGGATTCGGTTCAAAACCATGATTCCATCGGTTCTTACTATAACTTTGATATTTCTGAGCAAAATCGTGAAATCGCTCAAAAAGTAGTTAAAGCCTTTGGAATTCGCAATCGCTTTTTCCATGGCGAATACTTTGTGTTGAATTCTGATCACAAAGGCCTTGGAAAGAAAGGCGATTTAATTGGCCTAGAAATGAACTTTAGACCACCCGGAGGATTCTGCCCTGATTTGATCAATTATTCTTATGATGCGGACGTATATGATTTATGGGCTCAAGTATTGATCAATCAAGAATGTCCCGAATACGACAAAGCCAAATACTCAGCTGGTTTTGTAGGTCGTCGGAATGGTCTAGATTATACCTATTCGTTAGAAGAATTAACGGGTCAATACAAGGATGAATTGCTTGGAGTAGAAGTTTTACCTCCTGCTTTTGCCAATACGATGGGAGATGTCACCATTAAAACGCGTTTCACTTCTCCTGAGCGCCGACAGAAATTCTACGAAGACTCCTTTAGCAGAAAGTCTGATGTAGCGTGATTGTAAAACATGATTTATATGCGCCTACTTTAGCCCGTGATGTCACGATTCATATGTATTTACCTGATACCTATTTGCACGCCCAAGAGCAGTATCCTGTACTCTACATGTTTGATGGACACAACTTGTTTTACGACGAAGATGCGACCTATGGTCGATCGTGGCGATTGTTGAATCATTTGGATGCTTTACCTGAAGATCTGATTGTAGTAGGCATTGAATGCGCTCATGAAGGCAATGATCGATTAATTGAATATGCTCCTTATCCATTTTACGATATGGAATTTGGAGGTCATCTTCCAGCTAAAGGCAAACAGACTATGGAATTTATTGTTTATACTTTAAAGCCATACATTGATATGCATTTTCCCACTCTGCCCGATCGCAATCACACTTGGATCGGTGGTTCAAGTTGTGGAGGATTGATGAGTCTTTATGCGCTGTATGCTTGGTCTAAGACCTTTTCAAAAGCTCTCGCTTTATCGCCTTATGTTCTTCCTAGTGAGTCATCCATTTTGTATTGGGCAAGTCACGTGCGCATCAAGCATCCTTCTTTCCTTTATATTTCTTGGGGAGCGCAAGAAGGAAATACGGGTCATGAATTCATTCAAGAAACGAAAGCTTTGACAACTTTGGCTAATATCTTATTGCGTAAAGGCGTCAAAATTGAATTTGATGTGTATCCTTTTGGAGAGCATTGTGAAGCCCAATGGGATAGCCAGGCGGATACCTTTTTAAGGTTCTTGTTTCGATGAATCGAAAACCGATTATTCAAAAGCTCCCTGCTTTTTCTGGGCGAACCTTAGTGATTTCCGATATTCATGGCTCTTTGGATCTCTACCAAGCTCTTTTAAAGAAATGCCATTATACTCCCGGTCAAGATCGCCTCATTTTGTTAGGGGACTTGATGGAAAAAGGAGAACAAAATTTAGATTTGTTGCATGTTTTGATGGAACAAGCGAGCTTCCCCAATGTGTATATGACAATGGGCAATTGTGATTTTGTGGCGAAAAATGTGCTGTATTCCTATCGTCTGGATTTTTTGCGTGAAGTCTTACTGAAGCGTTCAAATTCTTTGATTCATGAAATGATTGATCAACTTGGATTACCGCCTCTTGACTCTAGCACTGATATGGATGTTTTGGCTGCCACTCTTCGCAAGCATTACTTAAAAGAACTCGCTTTTCTCAATGATTTGCCACATGTTCTGGTAAGTCCAAAGGCCATTTTTGCTCATTCTGGAATTGTGGATGAAGAGACCTATGCCCATGATTTTCGCTACATTATGGCTAACTATCACTTTGGCTGGCAAGAGCATCACTTTTTAAAGCCAGTAGTCGTTGGTCATATGCCAGTGAGTGAATATTGTTCAACAGTCGCTTGTTTTAATCCACGCTTTGATCAAGAAAAAAACATTCTTTTTATCGATGGAGGAAATCAAGTAAAACGAGCGGGCCAATTGAACGCCTTGATGTTTTGGAACGACGATTTAACCTTTGAGTCTATGCGCTTTGAATGTGTAGATGCCTTATTAGAAGTACAAGTTCGAAAAAACACGTATCCCAAGAATACAGATCCCTTTTTTGTGACCTGGACCGATGGAATCGTTGAGATTTTAGAAAACCATTCCAAAAGTGATTTGGTCTACTCTCCAGCTCTAAAACGAGCAATTGAAGTGGATAAAACCTTTTTAAGACAAGATGGGGATCACTTAAGGGCTTCAAATTTTACCAATTATGAAATGCCCCTTGAAAAAGGGGAAACAGTTTCCCTGGTTAACCTTTGGGACGATAAAGCCCAGATCAAGAAAAATGGTTGTCTTGGCTGGACAGCTCAATCCAATTTGGACTTAGATCCAACTCTTTCTATTTCCTTTGATTTACGTTAGAACTAGAGACTTTTGAGCAAAAGTTTCTAGTTCTTTTTTATTTTCCTCATTTCTAAAAGGAGCTAAATTACCTAAATATGAAAGCTGAATACGGTTTTAGACATTAAAAAACAATAAAGAAATATTTATTTAAAAACAATTGGTCTTTAAGGAGATTAAAATAAATACTTGATTAATGTATGATATTTATATAATATAAAAAAGTAATTTAAAATACTTTATGTTTTTAATTATAAAAAATATACAGATATCCAATGAGGAAAAGAAATCGCAAA
>CAYTMK010000001.1:14082-80823 GCA_964438885.1 uncultured Erysipelotrichaceae bacterium
ATGTTTTTAATTATAAAAAATATACAGATATCCAATGAGGAAAAGAAATCGCAAAATACGTCTAGGCGATCTTTTGGCTATCGATCGTTTAAGGAGAAAACTTTTTTAAAGGTTATAGAAAAAAGAAAGGACTTATCTGCGTCAATTTATTATTATCGCAATGGCTCTTTCAATGATGCTTCCTCTTCCTATTTTGGCTATGGAAGAAATGAATGAAGAGCCTAGTCAATCTAGGGTAGAATCAATGGTTTTGGAAACTGAAACTCTAGAGAATGAAGAGAACCCTATTGCTTTTTGGTCTTTAAAGAAAAAAATAGAAATCCACTGACACCTGCTGTTGGGCTTTATAAATAGGACATACAAGGTGAGGAATTATCTTTCCCCATATTGCCTAAAGACTATATTTTTTTATTGAAGGATCACGATTCAATTTTAAAAAATTATGATTTTGAGAATCTTCCTACCCTCCAAGAATAGGATTTTACCTTAGCGGGAAAAGAAATAGAGATTACAGTTACTCCACGCTCTTCTTCTGAGTCTTTAGAACCATTAAATTCTAATGTTCCTATTTTATTTAATCCTAAATATCGCCTAGAGGACTCAGAAGAACTATTTCATTTATCTCCATCATTTATTTCTTCTTTTCAGGAAGTGAATGCTTCTTTATTGAATGGAAAAGCGGTCCTTAAAACGATCTCTCTTTCAGATATGTATTCTCCTCTTTCTACTTATTTAAAAACAATTCCCAGTGGCTATTCTTAGGCCAAAAAGCCTACCTCTCTTGATGCTTTTGATTTCATAACCGATTCATCTAATGGAACAAAAACACAAATCGCCAAGGTCAAAGTAACTCGATTACCCCAGTCTCCAGATTGGATACTTGATGAAGAGATAAAAGTTTCGGTTCCCTATATTCTTCCCTCTGATGGAGGGACAGGAACTTTAATTCTGGAAGAAGCGGATTTTAAAAATTCTTCTTTAGCTGATGCTATAAATGACAATCTAATTGGATATACAGTAAATTCAGACTCTCTTCAAAATCAAAATATTCAGAAGATCAGTTATGTGGCGGAGTCGAATTCTTACAAGGTTTTAGATTATTCGTTTGAAAACTCTATATCTTTATCTCCTGGTACAAATAATAATTCAAGTTCTCTTGATCCAAAGGCAACCGTTTATGTAGGGGAGTTTAAAGTACCCGAGGTTCCTCTAACCAAAAAAATAATTCATCTTCTGAATATGTTCTAAAAGCGGATACTTTAATTGATACTTTAAAGTAAACAATTGAAAATATAGCCCAAAGCTTTATAGACTCACCTTCCAATCTGAATCCTGGAATTAGCCCTTCCTATGACTTTGTCTATACCAAAGAAAATATTATTGACAATGTAGTTTCTAAGAAAATTGATTTGGAAGAGAATCAAGCTTCAACTCTTAAAGTGAAAGTTGGGCTAGAGAGCTATATTCGTTTAAAGCTCCTAAAAAATGAAGTAAGCTATCAGTCTGCTCCCTTGATGGAAAGCTCTCCAGTGAGTGAGTTCATGACTTTAAATGAAATTACTTTGGAAACAGCTTCAGAAGAATATATTTTTGTGAAAATAAGCGATGTAGCTTCTGATGGAAAATTTACGGCTCAAGCTCTTTCGCAGTATTTAAAGAATCAAAACTTAGCAGTGGATACGAATTCGTTTAAGTCCATTGATTTTTCCCAACCTCAAGACCTTACGAAAATTAATCCAGAAACGGGTTTTATTGAACTAGATGTTTCCGTGGCTTCAACTTCTCCTGCGCCTACTCCGGATCCTGTTCGTCCAAAACCTCAAAAGCCTGCTTCCCAAAAACCTGCGTCTCAAACGCCTATGACTCCAACCGTTTCGACAAAAGGTCGAAAGACCATGTTCCGTTTATTCAATCCAAACAGTGGAGAACATCACTATACCCTGGACAAAAATGAATACGAAACGCTTGTTTCACTTGGATGGAACAATGAAGGACTTGGCTGGTATTCTGCCAATGATCTTGAAAATAAAATTCCTCTCTATCGCTTGTACAATCCAACCGCTCCAGAACAAGCTAAGCATCACTACACGATGAGCTTAGAAGAGCGGAACCATTTGCTGTCAACGGGAGAATGGAATGATGAAGGCATTGGATGGTATGGAATCCCTACTGAATAAAAAGTGTTTGTATCTTAAACTCTTGGATCTATTCCAAGAGTTTTTTGATGTTTATAAATAAAAAATACTCACCCTAAAGGTAGGATGAGTATTTTTTATTTATGAGGAAAACGTCTCATTCGTTAAGGAGGAATCCTGTTCTTCTTCCTTTTGGGCTTTAGCACTCTCTTCAGCTGCCTTCGAAGCATCCATTGCGAGTTGGAAATATTGACAGAGTGTGGAAACAGCTTGTTTGGAAGTATGCCAACTCGTCACTAAGCGAATGACAATGCTTTGATCCCAATAGGTCCACGTTTCAAAGTCCACTTTGTCTTTTAGATAATCAAATTGAATCTGGTTTAAAACTAAGAAAATTTGATTTGTCGTACTCCGCATAAATAAGGGATAGCCAAGACGAATGGCTTCATCTTGAATTTGTTGGGCTAAAGTATTGGAATACTTGGCACATTTAAAGAAATCATCATTTTCGAAAAGCCCAATAAATTGCAAGCCAATCAACCATCCCTTGGCTAAAATTGCTCCGCTTTGTTTTTGAACATAGCGAAAATAGGGCTTAAGCTGATCATTGACAATCACGACCGCTTCCCCAAATAAAGCTCCATTTTTGGTTCCGCCTATCGAAAATAAATCCGCCCATTTGGCTAAATCGGCTAGAGTATAGTCTATTCCACTCATTAAAGCCTGCCCTAAACGTGCTCCATCGATCATCAAATACAATCCATAATTATGGCATACTTTACGGATGCTATCGAGTTCTTCACGGGTATAGACTGTTCCAAGCTCTGTGGCATTTGAAATATAGACTAACTTAGGGACAATAAAGGCATTGGGATCTCCATGAATGGATTCTACCGTTTTTTGAATGGCAGCGGCCGTAAGTTTTCCTGTGCTATTTGGAATGCTGATGATCTTATGACCACTCGCTTCTACCGCTCCTGCTTCATGTTGCAAAATATGCGCCGTATCCGTACAAAGCACGGCTTCATAGGGCCGAAGAACGTGTCGAATCATCACGATATTCGTCAAAGTTCCCGATACAATAAAGTGAATATCGACTACGGCTTCCCCAAGCTTTTTACGGATTAAATCCGCGGCTTTTTGGGAGTATTGATCTACTCCATATCCTGGATTGGATTGTTCATTGGCTTGAGCGAGAAGCTTCATAATGGGTTCAATGCAACCTTCTCCATAATCATTGCGAAAGAAAATCATAACAAATCCCCTTTTCTCATTTTGCTTTCTTGTGTTTTATCCTCAAAGGTAAAATGAGCCGTTCTACTTTCTTTTAGGCTCGTTTCAAAATCTCTTACTGGGTAAAAATAAGGCATTTAAAACTATTTTAATAATGCCATGGAATAAGGGGGAAGATAGAGCATTTGGTCCGTTTTTGTGATTTCCTCCGTTCCAGTCAATAAAACACCTCCAAGTTCAGCAGGTAAATCCGAGATGGTAATAAAGGAAGTATCAACAGTTTGCGGTTGATCCGATAGATTAAATATTAAAACGGTTTGAGAACCTGGGCTTTTGCGATCGAGTATCAATACTTGGTCCGTAGAGAACTCTTGACTCAGTGTCATAGGGGCTTGGGAAATGGATTTATAGGAATTGCGCAACAAAATCGCTTGTTGGACAAAATTTAAAATAGAAGATCCATCTTCAAGTTGTTCTTTGAAGTTTCCAAAAAGCAAATCGATTTCTTGATCTTCTTGATCAACTGGACTGTCTTGATTGCTTTCCAAGGCTTTAACCAATAAATCGGCTTGACTCGAAGGAAGACCGAATTCATCTCCTGCCGTCATGAAAATTTGACCATTCATCATTAAAAGGAGGGCAAGAGCCATTTTATATTGAGGAAGACGGGCTTCCGATTTCAAGAGGTCTAAAGACTCATCGTGATGATTGAGAAAAAACGCACACATATTTTCCGTGCGCGTGGTTTGGTTCTCTAAATAAAAACCAAGATCCCTAGCACTGATGGCACCCGTTACCGCTTGCGCGATCATCCCATCGGCTCCAGAAGCAGAAGTTTCCGAGGCAAAAGCAGGGATTCGGCTCATTGAATCCGTCCATGTATCAAAAGAAAAGACATTGATGACTTGATCATTGCGCTCATAGGTAATGGAACTAAACCATTCCATAAATTGCACATCTCTTTGAGAGGATTCTCCAGGAAATAAGTTTTCATAATCCTCTACGTAAAATCCATCTACCCCAAGGGAAAAGTAATTTTCCACAGCAGTAATAATGGATTGACGCCAAGGCGTGCTTTCTAAATTGATTCGTGGGCTATCTGTTTGCGGAAAAGCTTGATAAAAATAGGAAGTATCCGCAATTCGAATCCAATCTGGCTCATTTTCTTTATTTTGCCCAATAAAAAACATATCCATCAACACCGGATCTTTTTGATTTGGATCTTCTCCTTCTTGAAGATGGGTTAAAAGTTCAGTTAAAGCGATGAATTGAGCATTTTCTTTCGAAATACATGTAAAATCCATCGCCAACATCACAGCCATGTTTACCTCTTGAGCCTGTTGACAAAGAGCGGCTAAATCCTCAAGCGTTCCTAAATCTGGATTAAGAGTCCCAAAGTCTTTAGGCGCATTGGTTTGATCGCGTACAAGGACATCGTTGAGAAGAATGCCATCCATGTTTAAATCTGTTTTGGTGTTTAAATCTCCATCTGAGAAAAGAGATACGTCTTGAAGAATACTTTGTAAACTTCCATTTGTATTTTCTTTGGAAAAGAGAACAGGAGTAATATCATACCAAAGACGCATTTCATTGTTTCCATCGACAATATTACGAGTATTGACTTTTTCCATGAGAGTTAAGGGGGTTACTGTGGCTTCTTGAGGGGATTGGCTACATCCACTCATCGAGAAGAACAATACAGTACAAAGTGTGAAGGAAAATAATTTCTTGAATTTCATTTTATTTCAGTGAAAAGACCTCAAAATATGGGTCCAATCACGCAGTCCCTCCTTTCCATAAATATTTTTCGGGTCGAGACTTCGAAAAAATCATTTTCTTTATTATAGCGAATGGTACAAAGAGCCAAAAATATGGAAAAAATGAAAAGTACCTTTTTACTGAGAATAAAGTCCTCAAAACCCCCAAGACAAAAAAACAGAAAAAAGATTTAAGTCCTAAAGAGGAGAAAAAAGAGGCCAGAGATTTCTTGAGAAACCTCTGGCCTTCTTCTGTATAGAAGAATAGATTTTTATTTTTTGCAACTTAGGCTTTTTCCATATCTTCAAGCAACCCCATAGGTTCCTCTTTAAAAATACGTTCATCCATAAGCTTTAAATCATCCGCAATGACGGGAACAAACTCCATTTGATCGAGAACATCCTTTTGTAAATCAATACCAGGAGCGATTTCGGTAAGCGTGAAGATCCCATCTTTGAGTTCGAATACAGCTCGTTCGGTAACATATACCACTTTCTGACCTGCTTTTTTGGCAAACTCAGAGGAGAAGGTAATTTGTTCTACATCCTTTTTAAACTTTTTAATTTGGCCCTCGTTAAGAATTTCAAGTTTTCCATCGCCAATTTTTTGTTTTAATCCTTTGGCGGTAAAGGTTCCACAGAAAACAACGACGGGCGTAGATTGAGTGATGTTGATGAATCCACCACATCCCGCAATCTTCGGTCCAAAACGGGATACGTTGATGTTTCCATTGGAGTCGCATTCGGCCAATCCCAAGAAGGCTTGATCCAATCCACCACCATCATAAAAGTCAAACATAGCCGGAGAATCAATGGTGCAATCCGGATTTGTAGCAGAGCCAAACCCTACTCCAGAAGAAGGTACTCCACCAATGTTTCCCGCTTCGACAGTCATTTTCATACCTGGAAGCTGTTCTTCATTGGCCACTTTGGCAATTCCTTCGGGAATACCAATACCAAGATTGACAATCGCATTTTTGGAGAGTTCCATCGCTGCTCGACGGCTAATCACTTTACGCGCATTGAGAGGCATTTTTTCCATTGCAGCCAATGGTTTTTTAATTTGGCCAGATAACTCAGGTAAATAGGGATTCATATACGTTTGCCAAGAATTTTCTGGCGTTCCTTGAACTAAATAGTCAATCATAATTCCAGGAACTTTTACATCTTTGGGATCGAGAGAGCCATTTTGAACGATATTTTCCACTTGGGCAATGACAATCCCACCTTTGTTTTTCACGGCTTCTGCCATGGCGAGCGCTTCTAAAAAAGCGGCTTCTTTCTCCATGGTTAAGTTGCCATTTTCATCGGCATTCGTCCCACGAATGATGCCCACATCGAGATTTTTAAAGGATTTATAGCGTAAATATTCTTCCCCATCGATTTCCATTAATTCCACCAAATCATCTTTGGTGATATCGTTCATTTTTCCGCCTTCTAAACGAGGATCAATAAACGTATTCAATCCAATTTTAGTGATCACTCCAGGACGATTTCCGGCCATTTCCCGCAACAATTGGGCCAGCGTTCCAATAGGTAGATTCCAAGCTTGCACTTTATTTTCGACCACTAACTTTTGTAAAGCAGGAACTAGATTCCAGTGGCCTCCTACAATGGAACGCAGTAATCCTTCATGACCTAAGTGATTCATGCCAAGTTTATCTGTTCCATCTCCAACATTGGTGGGAAAATACAAATCTAAATCACGGGGATGACCCGTTTTCAGGAAACGATCTTCAATCGCATACGTAATTTCCTGAGGATGGGCCATTCCAATAAACCCAAGCACGGCGACCCGATCACCATCTTTGATGAGATCAGCCGCTTGTTCGGGGGTAATGACTTTCGACATATTTGACCTCCTTAAACTTTAGATAAAGACACAATTACTTATTGGAGAATTTTTTGTCTTTCACTTTGTTTAAGAAGCAATCCATACCATATTTTTGGTCTTCGGTGGCAAAGCAGTTTGAGAATTCTTCTACTTCCACTGCGATTCCTTCGTCCATCGTGCCATCTAATCCTTTATTGATAGCAGCTTTTGAAGCAGCAACGGCTTTTGGCGCATTTTTTGCAATGCCATTGGCCATTTTCTTAGCCGCATCCATGAGTTCTTCCTGAGGGTAAACCGCATTTACTAAACCAATTTCAAGAGCTTTTGGAGCTTTGATGTTACGAGCGGTGTAGATGATCTCTTTAGCGATACCCACTGGAACCAGGCGAGCTAAGCGTTGGGTTCCTCCAAAACCAGGAGTAATGCCAAGACCCACTTCAGGTTGACCAAATACCGCATTTTCGGCGGCTAAGCGAATATCACAAGCCATCGCCAACTCATTGCCACCACCAAGAGCAAAACCATTTACCGCGGCAATCACGGGCTTTTCCATCGTTTCAATGGCCCGGAAGACTTTGTTTCCAAAAGCGCCATATTCGGCGGCTTCTTCCACCGTTTTATCTTTCATTTCCGCAATATCTGCACCAGCTACGAAAGATTTTGGTCCCGCTCCGGTAATGATGACTGCATAGATGTCATCATCGTTTTTTACATCATTTACGGCTTCTTCTAAATCTTGTAATACAGCTGTCGATAAAGCGTTGAGGGCTTTAGAATTGTTAATGGTCAAAATGGCTACAGGGCCTTCTTTTTCAACAAGAACTTTTTTTTCGGTATCCATGAAAAGTTTCCTTTCTTGATGCCAAAACGCATCGGGGTCTAACTTTTTTCTCTTTTAAGCCGCTCTTAGAAAGCAAGGACTTTCAAAAAGGCTAAAAAAGAAGGGGGAAACGTCTGGCGAATCCCCCTTGAAAGAGTATGGTTAAAAACTATTTGTAGTTATAGAAGCCTTCGCCTGTCTTGCGGCCAAGTTTTCCAGCGCGAACCATCTTTTTCAATAATGTAGTGGGACGATACTTTGGATCGCCGGTTTCATCGTATAAAACATTCATAATCGCCAATACAACGTCTAGGCCAACCAAATCACCTAAAGCGAGTGGTCCCATAGGATGGTTTGCTCCAAGACGCATAGCTGTATCGATATCTTCTACCGAAGCAAGCCCTTCTTGTAAGATACCAGTCGCTTCATTGATCATAGGGATCAAAATGCGGTTTACAACAAAGCCTGGACCTTCTTTTACTTCCACTGGAGTTTTACCAATCTCTTGAGAAATCGCAATGACTTCATCTTTTACTTCATCAGGCGTATTGGCTCCGGAGATTACTTCAACGAGTTTCATACGATCCGCTGGGTTGAAGAAGTGCATTCCAATCACAGGATGTTGAATGCCATTGGCAATTTCTGTAATGGAAAGCGAAGAAGTGTTTGTAGCAAAGATAGCATCTTCTTTTACAATGTCATCTAACTTGCTGAAAACCTCTTTTTTGAGTGGCATTTGTTCCAAAGCGGCTTCAACGATCAAATCGCAATCAGCCAGATCCTCATATACCCCTGCATTTAGGTGCGATTTAGCGGCTTGTGCATCTTCAGCAGAAATCTTTCCTTTTGCGACCAACTTGTCTTTGCCAGCACAAATTTTATTAATGCCGTTTTCGGCCCATTCTTTTTTTACATCAACAACCGTTACATCATGACCTGCGCTCGCAAACGCATTGGCAATGCCTTGCCCCATCGTACCAGCGCCAACTACCCCTACTTTTTTACTCATGTCGTGTTATACCCGCCTTTTTGAATACGGGCTTTTCCTTTCGTATAAGACGACCATCAAAGGTCAGAACAGAAGACAAAATTAACTTTTATCGTTTTCGTAAACTTATTTTGTAGCTTTTACTTTTTTGATTTCTTCAATAAGAGCAGGAAGAACTTGTTCTACGGTACCAACATAGCCTTGGTTTGCGATTTTGAAGATTTCAGCTTCTGGATCACGGTTGATGGCAATGATGTAATCGGATTTTTCCATACCCGCTACATGTTGGACTGCTCCTGAAATACCGCAAGCGATATAAAGAGTAGGACGAACCGTTTTACCTGTTTGACCAACTTGACGTTCTTTTTCAAGATAGCCATCTTCTACCGCTGCACGTGTAGCAGCCACTTCTCCACCGAGAAGATCCGCTAATTCGCGCACCAAGTCTAAAGAACCTTCTGCTCCACGACCTGCACCAACGAGAATATCGTATTTTGTAATGTCAAAAGCGGCTTGTTCTTTTGGTTCTGTACCCTCTACCACGACTTCGGCTTCTTCACTTGTCCATTCTGGCGTAAATTCCACCACTTCACCTGTTCTAGTTTCATCAGGTTTGGCCATATCAAATACTTTAGGACGAATGGTTGCCATTTGAGGACGCGTATTGGGGCAAACAATGGTTCCAAAGAGGTTTCCACCAAAAGTAGGACGTGTAACAAGTAAAAGCGCATCGTCATTGGGAATTTCACGCACGCCACCACGTCCATTCAATTTCACGTCTTTACCAATCTCAATTCCTGTCGCATCGGCTGTTAATCCAGCACTAATACGAGCGGCTACCCGAGGCGCTAAATCGCGGCCTAATACTGTAGCCCCTGTAAGTAAAGAGGAAGGTTTAAAGTGATTGATCACTTGGGTTAAAGCGTCTGTATAAAATTGAGTGGAGTAATCTTTTAACTTTGGATCATCAACCACAATGACTTCATCTGCTCCATGAGCAATGACATCTTGTGCTTTATCCTTGACATTTTCGCCAAGCAATACGCCAACCACTTTATATCCAAGTTCAGGAGAACTATCGACAAGCTCTCTAGCCTTGTTGATCAATTCATAGCCAACTTCAGCGGGCTGTGAGTCTTTTTGTTCAACAAATACGTAAATGTCTTTGTAATCTGGAAATGTAGCCATGACAATCCTTTCTACTTCTTGATCAGCTGTTTCTCATTGAGAGTTTCAGCGATTTTCTTACCCGTTTCATCGGCAGGCAAATTGAAGGTTTCCGTCGCAGCGGTTACGTCTTTGGTAAAGGTTCTATATACTTGCGTAGGCGAACCTGCTAAGCCGATTTCTTCTAAAGGTAAATTTTCGGCCAGATCATCGTAGGTTAAAATGACAACTGGGTTGTTAAAGGAATCAACGATGTCGTTGCAGTTCATGTAACGAGGCTTGTTCATGCCAGACAAAGTCGTAATGACTGCTGGAAGTTTTACCGAAACGATTTGGTCTTCATCCTCAAGCGCTTTGCGCACTTTGATTTGTTCTGGAGTCGCTTCGATAATTTCATTGACATAAGTAACTTGAGGAACGCCTAAGCGTTCAGCCGTTTGAGGACCAACTTGAGCAGTATCTCCATCAATAGCTTGACGACCAGCGATGATCAAGTCATAGCCAATTTTGTCAAGAGCGGCAGCAAGTGTTCTTGAAGTGGCACAAGTATCTGCCCCCCCAAGTCTTCTATCGGTTAAAAGATACGCTTTATCTGCGCCACGTGCGATGGCTTCTTGAAGCATTCCAGCAGCTTGAGGAGGTCCCATAGACAATACTTCCACGACGACATCATCAGATTTGTCTTTGAGTTCTAAAGCGGCTTCAAGACCGGCTAAATCATCAGGATTGATGATGGATGGAACGCCATCACGAACAAGCGTACCAGTATTTTTATCAACAGTAATTTCTGTTGAGTCAGGAACTTGTTTGGCTAATACAACAATTTTCATAGTTTGAACCTCCTAGCGAAGAACCTGTCCGCCAATGACCATGCGCTGTACTTCGGATGTTCCTTCATAAATTTCAGTGATTTTCGCATCACGGAACATTCTTTCCACAGGCAAATCGCGGGTATAGCCATAGCCACCCATGAGCTGAATGCACTTTGTGGTGACTTCCATCGCTGTTTCCGCTGCAAAAAGTTTTGCTTCAGCGGCTAGCATTGTATATGGTTTGCCTTCTTCTTTTGCCATAGCTGCTCTATAGACGAGGAATTTAGCAGCATCAATTTTGGTTTGTAAATCAGCAATGACAAATTGGGTATTTTGGAATTTGGCAATAGGACGACCAAATTGTTTTCTTTCTTTGACGTATTTAATCGTTTCTTCCAAAGCGCCTTCCGCAATTCCTAAAGCCTGGGCAGCAATACCGATACGACCACCATCCAAAGTAGCCATCGCAATCTTAAAGCCTTGGCCTTCTTTACCAAGAAGGTTTTCCTTTGGAACACGAACATTGTTAAAAATTAACTCAGAGGTAGCCGAACCACGGATTCCAAGTTTCTTTTCGTGTTGGCCGATAGTAAAACCAGGCATTCCTTTTTCCACGATAAAAGCGGAAATACCACGCGTACCCTTGGATTTATCTGTCATCGCAAAAATAATATAGGTATCGGCTTCTCCCGCATTGGTAATGAAGATTTTCGTTCCATTTAAAACGTAATCATCTCCATCCAAAACGGCAGTGGTTTGTTGACTTGCAGCATCAGTCCCTGCATTGGGTTCTGTTAGACCAAACGCACCAAGTTTTTCACCAGAAGCAAGAGGTTTTAAATATTTCTCTTTTTGAGCTGGGGTACCAAATTGAGCGATAGGCCAAGAGCCAAGAGAGGTATGAGCGGAAAGCACCACCCCTGTGGTAGCACAAGTCTTAGAAAGCTCTTCTACAGCGAGAATGTAAGATAAATAATCCGCTCCAGCGCCACCAAATTCACGAGGATAAGGAATCCCCAACATTTTGGCTTGACGCAGAACTTCGACGTTTTCTTTTGGGAAACGTTCTTTTTCATCCACATCCGCTGCGTTATCTTTCACTTCAGCTTGGGCTACTTCTCGGAACAACTTCTGCATGAGTTTCTGTTGTTCTGTTAAATTAAAATCCATACAATCCAGTTCTCCTTTCTCGATAGATCGAACTTTTGGATTTTTACAAATGAGACCTCAGTCAAAATATGCTTTCAAGCATAGACATCGGGCTTAAGATTAATGATAGTCTTTCTGGTAGGGGTGTCAATTTTAGATGTGAAATCTTTCACGAAAGCGATCTAATTTTGGCTAAAGTTTTGAGCAAAATTTGGTAAAAAAACGCAATTTTAAGAAAATGTCTAAGATTGTAAGACGAAACTTTATTTTTTCATTAAAAGGAAGCCTTTTCATTTAGAAACTTTAAGCTCGCTTCGTTTTCTGTTTCTTGTGGTTATAAAAGAGAATCAAAGAACCACTTCATCTTTTCCTAATGAATCAGGATTTCATCTAAAAAATTTGAGGAAGATTTTTAAGTTTTTGAGGGGAAAAGTGTCTTTCTCTTCTTTTCCAAGCTCTTTCCAAAACGATCTACTCTATTTTTTAAAGAGTGGCTTTGTTAGAATGAATAAAGTTAAAGCCATTCTTTAAAAGGGGGTTTCACTTTTTGGAAAGCTTTAACCTAGGAAAAAAAGAAAGAGGCTAATTGAAATGAGTGAAAAAGCTTATATCGTTGGTGCCAAGAGAACGGCTATTGGCACATTCATGGGTTCTTTGAAGAATGTAACGCCTGCTGAAATGGGAGCTACAGTTTTAAAAGCCGCTCTTGAACAAGCCAATGTAAAACCAGATGAAGTCAGTGAAGTCATTATCGGTAACGTTATCTCCGCTGGTCTTGGTCAAAACATCGCTCGTCATATTTCTTTAGATGCGGGTATTCCTCAGACTGTTCCAGCACATTCCATCAACATGGTTTGTGGTTCTGGCTTAGAAGCTGTTATTGAAGCAGCGATTCGTATTCGTGCGGGTTGGGGTAAAGTCTTTGTAGCTGGAGGCGTAGAAAATATGTCTGCTGCTCCTTATCTCATCAGTGGTAAAAACCGTCAAGGTGTAAAAATGGGCAACCAAACTATCGTTGATTCCATGGTTTACGATGCATTGACCGATGCGATGAACAATGTTCATATGGGTGTAACGGCTGAAAACATTGCGAAAAAATATGACATCACGCGCGAAATGCAAGATGAGTTTGCCTTAGCATCTCAAGAAAAAGCACTTGCGGCCATTGCAGAAGGCAAATTCAAAGATGAAATCGTTCCCATCGAAATCAAAGAACGTAAGAAAACCATCGTATTTGATACCGATGAACATCCAAGACAAACGTCTATGGAATTGCTTGCCAAATTGCGTCCTGCTTTCATCAAAGATGGCACCGTAACTGCTGGTAACGCTTCAGGTATCAATGATGGCGCTTCGATGTGTATTGTTGCTTCCGAATCCGCTGTAAAAGAATACGATCTCAAACCAATTGCTGAAATCGTGGCGTTTGGTCAAGGTGGTGTGGATCCTTTAACAATGGGTCTTGGTCCTACGCCTGCTATTCTTAACGCTTTGAAAAATGCAGATATGACTTTGGACCAAATGCAATTGATCGAGCTCAATGAAGCTTTTGCTTCTCAATCTCTTGGCGTGATCCATGAATTGATTGAAAATACGGGCATTGATCGTGAAGCGTTGATGTCCATTACCAACGTCAATGGTGGAGCGATCGCTCTTGGCCATCCTGTTGGTGCATCCGGTAACCGCATTTTAGTTTCCTTATTGTATGAAATGCAAAAACGGCATTTAACCTATGGTTTAGCCTCCCTTTGCATCGGTGGTGGTATGGGTGTAGCCGTTATCGTTAAAATGTGTGAATAGTTTTCTTCGAATTAAAACGACACTTAAATAGAACCAGGCCACTAGGCCTAATCTCTAATAAAAAAAGAAGGGACTGAGTCGACTCAGTCCCTTTTTTGTCTTTGGCTAAAAAAAGTAAATTAAATTCATTCCCAATTGGTCTATAAAAAGGTTTATTTTACTAAATGACACGGTGTCAGTTTTCTTAATTCTAGATCGAATTTCTCTTGAATTTTTTTGAAAGAAATTTGATAAGAAAAAAGAGCTATAGACTTTTTAAGTCTTCTAGCCCATAAGGAGAAGCCAATATGAGCAAAAAAAACATTGGAGCGACACTCCCTGTCCTGTCATCGTAGTAGGGACTTTAGTCAATGGCAAACCCACATGGACCGTTGCTTTTCCTTAACTAAAATAACTAATAGTATGCTTATTAACTATTTATAGTTTGATACCCAATGGAGTTACCAAATAAATAGAAAAACACTGACCAAAATGTTTAAATGTTACATATCTCTAAGGAAGTTATGAGTAAAACCTAAAGACTGAAAAGATAGGCGTTTCAGTCAAAACGTAACAGAGGGGGACGAAGAAATTGCTCAAAAGCTATAAGACAGAGATTTTTCCCACTTCTCAACAGAAACATAATATTCATAGAACAATTGGCATATGCTTGTCTATAACTTTTAAAAGTAAGTACCGTAGGCTATACGGGAATAAACGCCTGTGGACTGTAGAAGAACTTGTGAGTAGGTTGTTATAATCGAAAGCATACAGGAAGAAGCAGGACTCAATATGGATATTTATGTCTATATTTTGAGTAGCAGATGATTGAACTTTTTTATGATCTAAATTTATGTTTATGCGATCTCTCAACTGACTAAGCTTATTGAAACACCAAAAGGAGGAATGATTCCCCCTTTTGGATTTTTTCATTATTTAGTTATGTGTTTTACTATTTTGCAAGCAGGGCTTTATTTGACAAATTATATCAATCGATATGGAACTTGGAAGTGGTACGAATACGCTTTGACGATCATCAACATGATTGCCACCATTTATATGGTCAATATGATTGAGCTGGATTTGGAAAAATGGCCTCGGTTTTCAATCTTTCCATGCTGATCATGTTGCTTTGTGTCGCAGCGATGTAGGCCATTCAAATGCTCAAACAAGAACAAGATCTAGGGGCAGCCAAAAATATTTTGATTAATTTATCTTTGGTATGTCCTCTTTATTTTTTCGCTTTTTTAGCTTCAATCTTCCAACTCCATCACTTGATATTCTGGATGGATGCGATCGCGGTTTTAGCGGGCGCTTTTTGCCGACCCTTATTCGCGGAAACTTCGATATTCAAATCATCAGTTTCCCTCATCTAGCTGAGCGCTTCGACCTGATGATTATCATTACGTTTGGAGAAGCGGTTGTGGAGATGACGGAATACTTTGATGTAACTCACTTTACAATCCAACCTATTCTCGTTTTTGGACTTATTTTAGGTCTCTTTGGATGTTATACCATTCAGCTTCACGATTTAGCCAATCGTCATAGAGTAGATCGATCTTTACGGCTTATCTATACGCATTACTTCATGATTATCGCAATCAATCTTATAACAGTTGCGATTGAGCTTTTAGAAAATCCAAGTTCCAACAGGTTCTTTGTAGCTCTTTTAATGATCGGTTCTATGACTCTATTTTTTGCTTCTTTATACTTAGATAGTGCCTATTATCATAAAGGTTTCACTTTTACCAAATGGGATGGAATAATTGCCCTATTGAGTTTAGCTCTAAGTGGTTTGATCATGGTTTTAGGAAAAGAGAAGGAATTCCTCTTATTGGGGCTTTTATTGGAACTCTAGGGAATTTTGGAATGTTATTGTGGAAAGAAAAAAGAGAAACAATAAAAGCAGTCTTAGAAAATCTTTCTATCAGTGGATAGGAGGATTTTCTTTTTCTTAGCAACTTCTTCAAAGAAATAAGATTAACCGACTAGTCCAGTGCTACAGCTTCATGAAATCTTTCTGTTTAACTACTTCATAGAAACGAAAATTTCTTAAAGTGATTTCTTAAGGAAGTGGCCATCTTGGTCACTTCTTTCTTTTAATTACTTTTTTAATACTTTATTTTAAATACTCTTTTATATAAATACTTTTAGAGCCTTCAGAGGAAAGTGATTTTTACTTTATTTAAAGAGAATATTAGTCATTAAAAAATCTACGGACGTACACTTTGAATCCAACGAGCGTACAGTTTAAATCCTACGGACGTACGCTTTGAATCCACGGGCGTACAGTTTAAATCCTACGGACGTACGCTTTGAATCTACGGGCGTACAGTTTAAATCCTACAGACGTATACTTTGAATCCACGGACGTACAGTTTAAATCCTACGGACGTACACTTTGAATCCACGGGCGTACACTTTAAATCCTATGGACGTACGCTTTGAATCCACGGGCGTACACTTTAAATCCCTTCAATATTCTGTTTTAATCTACTCAATATTCCTTTTTTTAAGATGATCTCTTGAGTTAACGGAGGAACTCTTTTAATCCGTTAGTGCCATGCTAAAGTAAAAATATGAGTAATGACCAAAAAAAGCATTATGAAATTATTCAATATGGGAATCCTTTCAATGCCCTAGACCTTTCTGAATTTCGAGTGGTAGAAAATCGATTTCTAATGGCTTTTCTTTACAAATGTAGAGATCGAAAACCAGAAGAAGAGGTGGTGATGACAAAAGAAGATCTTTTGGGCTTAGAAGTCTATCAACCTAATACGAAGATTACACCGCGTCAATTTAAACGCGATCTTATTTCTACTCTAAAAAAATGTAGCGCCCTTTCTTTTCATTCCATTGCCGCTTGGGATGGAAAAGTCCCCAATAAAGGAATTTTAGTTCCCTTGTTTAGTTTTATTGACTATAACTTTACTGATGAAGTGATTATTCGGTTTGCGGTAAGTCCTTATGCCGAGAAATATCTTTCTAATGTATTACGTGAATTTACACTTTTTCCTCTTCACGAATTTCAACAGCTCGGCAGTTGGTATAGTCAAATACTGTATCGAATTTTTAAACAATTTCGAAAAACCGGATTTTGGAAGGTAAGAAAACAGGATTTCATCGAGCTCTTAGCCATTCCACCTTCCTATCACGAGGGATTGATCAATGCGCGTATCATCAAGCCCGCTATTGAAGAATTAAAAGACCTTTTTCCCAATTTGTTTTGTAAGAAAAATATGACTTTAGTAGGAAGAAACTACCAAGTCAGTTCTTATGAATTTCATTGGGAGATTGACGATAAAGATTTTTTGGAATGGATTTATCCTTCAGGGACCGTTTTACATGAATTCGAATTGGAATTTCAAAGAAGACTGTCTCCTTTAGAAGAGAAGAAAATTATAGAACTTGAAACGATGTATGGAACGATCCCTTTAAATTTAGCCTTGGATGAAGCAGCCGCCTATGATAAACCTTATTTGGGATACATTGAGAGTCTTTTAAAAGCTTGGAAAGAAAAAGGATTAACAGTCCAAGAACTTGAAAAGGGAAAACGATAAAAACGGTAAACTAGATTGAGAAAAAACGGTTCATACCTGCTCTTAAAAAGAGTTTATAGAGAAGATAATCGAATAAAAGGATGTAAATCGTTTCCGTGAGATGGAGTAAAAGAGGAACCTTGCTCCTAGGTTTCCTAAGAAAAAGAGCCGTTAGAAGTCTTCTAACAGCTCTTTTTTAGGCTTTATTTTTAAGATGCTCTTGAGCAAGTTCCCGTAGCCCTGTAAAGACCAATTCGCTGACATCTTCCACAAAGACTAGTTCTGGAATAAGACGCTCGGGAAGAAACATTCTTAAATGGTTATGAACCTCTTGCATATTGCTTACCATCGGGGTACGCATCACAAAGACCTCTGGGCCGAGTAAAGAAATAGCAGGCAACATATTGGCGGTCACAATTTCCATTTGACCGGATTCCGTTTTGGCAAGTTGTTTTAAAGGGCCAGAAAACTGCATGCGCTCTAAAAAATACTTGCTTTCACCGGCTACACCTTCTTTACCGATGATCAAATGACCATGAATGACGCTTCCTATTCCCCCTCCAATAGAGCCATAAGGCTGAGATAACATGACAATGTTTTGATATTCAGGATGCATTTTGGCAAAGCCATAACAGGCTGCATTTACGCCATTCACTAAGAAGCAAGGAATGTGAAACATTTCTTCTAAATTTTTACGTAACTGTTTGCCTTTTAAGCGAAGCTTAGAATGTTTTCCAAATTCAACCTTATCTCCTGAAATTTCACCAGGCATCGCAATCGAGATGAGATCACAATGGGCTACTCCAGAAAGGCAGTATTCGATCTCTCCCCGTAAACCCGTCATCGTAAGATTAGGATGCAAGGAGATTTCATCTAAAATAAGTTGGCCATGATCCCGTAAACGCATTCGCATTTTGATTTGATTGTAATCAAATAACATCATAATTTGTAAGATGACATAGTCTTCAAGAGAGGGACAAGAGGGATAATTTTGAAGAGAACTGGCTTGTTTTTCTTCTTCATTCAGTTTTTCTTTTTGACGCTCTTTAAGAGTATGGGTAATAAAATCAAGAAGTTCGGCTACATTGTTGGACGTAAACATTTTAGTGGGTATGGGAATAATTGGTTTATTGGGAATAGCAATTTCCAATTTTTTTTGTAGATACCGAATTTGAGGAGCGATGAGAATCATGTCAGCCTTTTGTGCTTTTTCATACAATAAAAAATAGGAAGTGGCATCAAATTCATAATCTAGTCCCATCAATTGAGCCGCCTGATTGAGTTTCTCGGCTAAAAATCCGGTAGTAGCTCCCGAGGTGCAGGAAAGTAAAATATGAAGAGTATGTTCATCCTTTAAGGAAAGCAAAATCTCTTCCATTTCTCGATAGAGACTCACCGCATGCTCCTTGTCCAGGACTTGAAAATGTAAGTAATAGCGCAATTCATCATCTCGCTTGCGGATAATCGACATTTCAGCAATATTGCCTAAGTAAAATTTAATCTCTGTGCGTCCATAAGGTGTCTCGAGGAGGAAAAAATCAGGATTTTTTTGGTTGAGTGTATATCCTCGATCTTGTTGCTTTAAAATCCATTCTCGAAAATCAAAGGTCTCTTGAGCAGCTCCTTGTAAGATCTCTTCTTCGGCTTGAATGAGGACTTCGCTTTCGTTTGGCTCTTCTTTTTCCTTAAGCACTTCTTGATTGTCCATTTTATTTTTCCTTCGCTTTTCTTAGAGTTTTTTATACCTTCTTTTGTTAGGTTCATTGTAGCAGTTCTCTTTGGGTCATGAAGATCGTTTTGAGGCCTTCACTTGAAAGATTGAGCAAGAAAAAAGAAAGTTGATCCCAAAGATTTTAAAGACTCTTTGTACAATGTGAAAAAGAAGAATTGGAGAAGAATATGAAGGAAACAATGTTGCAATTTTTTCAATGGTATACGCGTGCGGATGGATTTCAATACACTAGATTGCGCCGATTGGCCCCTAAACTTGGACGGATGGGCTATACCATGATTTGGCTACCGCCTGCCTATAAAGGAGCAGGAGGAAAAAAAGACAATGGATATGCACCTTATGATCTTTACGACATTGGAGAATTTAACCAAAAGGGATCAGTAAGAACAAAATATGGTACGGTTAAACAATACAAAGCCGCCATTGAATCCTGTCATAAAGCTTCTATTCAAGTCATTGCGGATATTGTCTTTAATCATCGAATGGGAGCCGATGAAGAAGAAATCGTTTTGGTACGGAATGTAGATCCACAAAATCGTACGGCCTTCTTAACAGCTCCTTATGCCACAAAAATTTATACGCGCTTTTTATTCCCCAATCGTAAAGGAAAGTACTCTTCTTTAATCTGGGATGCTTCTTTTTTTAAAGCGACGGATCGTAACTCTAAAAATCAGTATCAAATTATGCTCTTTGAAGGAAAAAAGTGGGATACAAAGGTTTCTCAAGAACAAGGAAACTTTGACTATATTATGGGATTGGATGTGGATACCTTGGATCCAAAGGTAAAAGAAGCCTTAGAGACTTGGGGAATTTGGTATACCAATCGTTTTAGTATAGATGGCTATCGCTTAGATGCCATTAAATCCATTGATGCGACCTTTTTTACGAGTTGGCTTGCTACCATGCATTCTAAGACGACTGCCGGACCGTTTTCCGTAGGCGAATATTGGAGTGCTTCATTAGAGGATCTTAAAGAATACCTAGCTGATTGTAATTATTGTATGCGTCTTTTTGATGTGCCTCTTCACTATAATTTACACAATGCCTCTCGTTCTTCGGGAAATTACGATGTGCGCAATCTATTGAATGGAACGCTCTCTCAAGCGATGCCTGATTATGCCGTAGCGTTTGTGGACAATCATGATACCCAACCCACTCAAGCCCTGGAATCTTGGGTAATGGATTGGTTTAAAACCTCAGCTTATGCCCTGATCTTGCTTGGAGAATGCCAAGTTCCCTGCGTCTTTTTAGGCGATCTCCAAGGGATTTCAAAGACTAAAAATCCACCCGTTCCCTTACTAGAGGAAATGGTATGGATTCGAAAGCACTTATTAGAAGGTCCTTATGCCAATTTATGCGATCAAGATCCCCAAAAGTGCTGTTGGATGATGCTTGGGCCTCATCCTGTTTTAGTTCTCTTTACCATTGGTGGACCGAAAACGCGTACCATTCGGTTTCCCCAATATGCTGGATGCTCGTTTGTAGACATCACACGATCCAATCAAATGGTTTCCTTGGATGAAAAAGGAGTAGGAACCTTTGATTGTCTAGGCGGCTGTTGTTCTATTTATCTTTTACCGCAAGATGCCAAACAAATGGAAAAAGCACTTGGCCATCGATGGTTTTAAAAAAGCCAAAAGAAGGAATCACTTCTTTTGGCTTTTTTAGTCTTTTCTTAAATTTTTGGATGTATTCTTTCATTTTTTTGCGGTACTAAAGTCGGAAGGAATGGGTAAAGACATTTTAAGATTACTGAGATTAGCAGAACTTTTAGAGTCCTCTGAAGAATTCTCTTCAAGAGAAAGACCTTGAGTAGAGTCAGCTAAGGTAGGGGGAAGAGGGGGAATTTCTTCCCAAGAATCTTCTAAAGCATTTAGAGTTAAAGAAGGATCGTTATTTGGAATGATAGAATTTTTCTCTTTAGAATCTTGATTTTCTCTTGGAATAGTTTGAAGAGATTGTTCAAATTCCTTCGCTTTGGCTTTTCGTTGTTGGAATTCCAAAAGCACCGCATTGAATTCAGCTCCCATAATGAAAACGACTCCAGTAAGATAAAGCCACAATAAAAGGACAATAACGGCTCCAAGCGTCCCATACACCACGGAATAGGACGCATAATGCTCACTATAAAAGGAAAAAGCCATACCGGCAAGCACCCAAATAATGACTGCCGCAAAAGTTCCAGGAAGCAATTGTTTAAAATGGACTCCATGATTTAAGGACAACCGATAAATTGTTGCTAAAGCAATGGTCATAATAAAAGCGGCTAACACAAAACGGGCATAGTTCCAAATCCAAAGTACGACATTTGAAAAATGAAAAGTATCGGGTGGGAACAATCCAATGATATCGAGAATCACTGTCCGTCCAATAATGATAGAAAAAAGAGAAACTAAAATCGATAAAGGGATAGTAATGGTACAAAAAAGTTCTCTCAATAAAAATGTATAGGGCTTTTTAAGGTGATCTTGGCGAAAAGCTTTGCGAATATCATGCATTAATCCTTTAATGGCTCGCCAAGGAAAATAAATAGAAAACACAATGGCAAAATTCATGATGCTTTGATTGAAATCCGCTTGAATGTAATGCAAGTAACTCATGATGAGTTCGCTCATACTCTTGGGTAAAAAGCGAGATAGAGTATCGAACACTGTATCCATATCAATGTTCATTTTAGAAATAATAGTTGATAACAAAATAACTAATGGAAAGACAGAAAATAACAGATAGTAGGCTAAAGCAGCACCACGTACTCCCACACTATCGTGAAAGTAACGGAAGACAAGCTGAGCAAGGAGATTGTTATCAATAAAAGTCTGTATATGATATTTGACTTTATTGGTTCCATTTTTAATTAAATTGGTCATTGTGATCCACATTAATCTTTCTTTCTAGAGGAAAATAAAAACTTTGTTGTTATCATTATGCCTTGATCGGATTCATTTGAAACAAAGAGAAACCCAGACTTTATGACATAAGTGTAAGTCACAAAAAGAAGAATTCTTATGTTTTCATAAAAAAAAGTAAGGCTTCTTTTAGAGAAGACCTTACTTCTTTGATCTTAACGATTGGAAAGCTTTCCAATAAATTCTTGAACGCGCAACTTAGGAGAAGCAAACAACTCTTCTGGAGTTCCCTGATCGACAATTTCACCATGTTCAATGAAGATGATACGATCCGATACTTCTTTGGCAAAGTCTAATTCATGGGTAACAATCACCATGGTCATGTGTTCATCAGCAAGTTGTTTCAAAACTTTCAATACATCGGCAGTAAGCTCTGGATCAAGAGCCGAAGTCGGCTCATCCAAGAAGAGGATTTCTGGCCGTAGAGCCAAAGCTCTGGCTACACTTACCCGCTGCTGTTGTCCTCCAGAAAGTTCACAAGGATACGCCTTTTCTTTATCGGCTAAGCCAAATTGAGCAAGCAGCTTTCGAGCATTTTCAACGGCTTGGATTTTATCGACTTTTTGAACCCGAATAGGCGCATCAATCACATTTTTCAGCACCGAATAATGGGGAAAGAGGTTGAAGTTTTGAAAGACAAGGCCAAAATAGCGATGGACTTTTTGAAGTTGAGCCGCAGAACCATATATTGAATCTCCATTGGCTCCATCCTTTGCCTGACAAGCATATTCATCGCAATAGACTAAAGATCCCCCATCCATAGTTTCAAGTAAGGTGGCACAGCGAAGCAAAGTCGATTTGCCAGACCCAGAAGGACCAATGATGGAAACAATTTCGCCTCGTTTTACTTCTAAAGAAACATCTTTCAAGACTTGGTTATCCCCAAAGGCTTTGCGCATATGAGAAATTTGCAACAATGTATCATTTTCCATTTTAAGTTGCCTCCTCTCTAAGCGCGATAATAGGAATAATGTTTTTCAATGCGATCCATAACCACGCTGACCAACAAGTTGAAGACATAATAGTAAAGCCCCGCCATTAAAAGGGGAACGATCGTCGCCTGGGCAGCGGCAAGTTGCTTAGCCACCGTAAACATTTCGGTTACCGCAATCGCAAAGGCTAATGAGGTATCTTTCACTAGAGTTATGATTTCGTTGGTAATGGAAGGCAAAACTTGTTTTAAAAGCTGCGGCAAAATGATGTGAAAAAAAGTTTGGCCTTTAGAATAGCCAAGGACTTTTGCCGCTTCATATTGGCCTTTGGGCATGGCTTGTAAGCCACTGCGATAAATTTCTGCAAAGTAAGCAGCATAGTTTAAAGAAAAGGCAATGATTACTGCAATAAAGCGATAGCTTGAACCCACTCGAATACGAAATAAGTAATAAGGGCCAAAATACACAATAATCAATTGCAACATTAAAGGTGTTCCACGCATGACCGAAATATAGAAACTCGTAAGAGAACTGAGAATCTTATTTTTAGACATTCGCCCGAATGCGATCACCATTCCCATAGGCATCGAAAACAACAACGTTAAGCCAAAAATTTCAAGAGAAGTAATTAAACCTTGGGCTAAATCTAAGAAATTTTTTAAGTCCATATTCGATTACTCAGCATATTGATCAATGATCAAAGAATCGGCTAAATTATAGTCTTTATATTTTTCGGCTAATTCGGCGACTGTTCCGTTTTTATACAAAATGTAGATATCTTCTTGGACTTCATCCTTTAAATCCGTATTTCCTAATAAAAAGCCTACAGCGTATTGTTCGGTGGATAAGGTTTGATCCAATTTTTTAAAGAGATCAGGGCGATTGGCTAAATTATATTGAGCCACTCCAAGGTCTAAAGCAATCGCATCAATTCCTCCTGCCTCTAAGTCCATAAAAGCGGTATTGTAATCTCCATATTGGCGAAGTTCTGCAAAACTTTCGGTAAGGGCAGCGTTTTCTTCCTCTTCAAGAGCAGCTAAAGCAGAGGATTCTTTTTGAACGCCAACATTTTTGCCCGCTAAGTCTTCTGGTGAATTGATATCAGAATCGGCCCGCACTACAAATACCTGAGAGTTATCAATATAGGGCGTGGTAAAAGTATATTGATCTTCACGACCGGTCATTGTAAAGCCATTCCAAATGCAATCAATGGTACCACTTGAAAGTTCCATATCTTTAGCATCCCAGTCGATTGGTTGTTTTACCAAGGTCCAACCTTCTAAATCCGCTACGGCCTGAGCCATTTCCAAATCAAATCCTGTATATTCCCCGTTTTCATCCTTATAGCCATATGGAGGGAACTCTGCATCAAAGCCTACGATAAAAGTTGTTCGTTCTCCACTTGTGCTAGTCGTCGTGCTTGTACTTGTGGTAGAGCTCGTTGAATCTTTTGAGCATCCAGTGGTCATCAAAAGAGCTGCACCCAAAAATGGGAGGGCAAGATGTTTTAATTTCATAGTTTTCTCCTTATCTCTTTTTGGATGGTCCTTCGCTAAAATTGCCTCAACGCTAGACCATCGTTTAAACAAATTGTCACAAAATTGCAACAAAATCTTAGCAAACCAAAAGAGAAGGGGTCAATAAAGCCTAAAAACTCGCTTTCAAAAAGTTCGCAATCATTTTTAAAGTAGGGGAAAAAGTTTCATTTTTTTCTGAAAGTTTAAAATGAATTTTTGTTGAAAAGCCACTCTTTCGTCTTGAAAAAAGTGGTCTTATAAAAAGTGAGAAAAACTTGGGCCTAAACTTTTAAGCTTAGGCTGAATACAACTCCAGTCCCAAACAATTTTTCTATCTCTAAAAAAGCAAAAAAAAGGAAGACCTTAGTCTTCCCAGATAAAAGAGTTCAATATGACATTCAATAAGAACCTATGATTCTTTGGAAATATTATGGTTTGATCAATTAGGCTTTCCTTTGAATGGTCTTCCTCTTGATTATACAGTTCATTTTTCGCAACCTTTCTTCTTTTGGAAGCCAAAAGGGAGGTCAGGCTGAAATCTCAGAGATTGGCTCAACCAAATCTCTTTATATTTATTCTTTTTATCTTCTATTCCTTCTAATTTGATCCAGAACCTGACAATTATGAATTTGTCTGGGCTCCTTCGAAGACGATTTTTCATGCGTCTACAAAAGAAAAAATAAGTTGCATGAAGCTATAAAAATCATCTATTCTTGTGTAAAAAATATATATTTTCACAAGCTTAGATAGCTTAACAGGATAAAAATGGAAAGTCAACATCTTTTTTATAATTTTAAGCTACTTTTTTATCTTGATTTTACTGAAAAGTTAGAATCTTTTCTCATTTGGTCACAATAAAAAAGCAGGAGGGAAGAGATCCATCCTGCTTTCAGTGCGATTAAACACCCGTAATTTCTGCCATCGCTTTTTGGTAAATGGCTGTTTTTTCTTTGGCATCCTCATGATCGGTGCCACGTACGCAATAATAGAACTTGCATTTTGGTTCGGTTCCAGAAGGACGAACCGCAATCCAGCTACCATCTTCCAAGAAGTATTTTAAAACGTCAGATTTTACGAAACCTTCAAGAGGTTTGGTTTCACCATTTTCTTTGATGACAGCTTCATTGAAGTCCTCAAAGCGAATAACAGGTACACCCGCAATCTCTTTGAGTTCATCTTGACGAAGATCCGTTAAAATCTTTTGAATTCTCTTAGCACCCGCTTCACCTTCAAGTTCCACAGCCACTTGACTTTCTTCATAAGTGCCATGTTTTTCATAAAGCTCTTCTAAGACATCCACTAAGTCTTTTCCTTGATCTTTGTAGTAAGCTGCAGCTTCGGCAAGCATTAAGCAAGCTTGAGGAGCATCTTTATCGCGAACGAAAGGTTTAATCAAAGATCCATAGGATTCTTCATAGCCAAATACATAGTTTTTCTGATGATTTTGTTCATACTTCGCTACTTTTTCGCCGATGAATTTGAAACCGGTCAATGTTTTTTCAGTTTCAACTCCATGGGATTCAGCTACTTTTTCTCCTAAATCCGAGGTAACAACCGTGTTAAACATAACAGGGTTTTCAGGCATAATGCCTTTCTTTTCCATCTGATCTAGAATGTATTCAAGTAAAACTGCACCGGATTGGTTTCCAGTCATGACGACGTATTCGCCATTGTGTTTTACTCCAACCCCCATACGGTCTGCATCAGGATCGCAAACTAAGATGATGTCCGCATCGTTTTTCTTAGCATAATCCAAAGCCAATTCATAAGCACCAGATTGTTCTGGGTTTGGAGTAGGCGTATTGGAGAATTCAGGATCTGGAGTACATTGCTCTAAAACAGGAATGCATTCATAACCCGTTTCTTCATAGATGGTCCGTACAGGAACATTTGCGGTACCGTGTTCTGGAGAGAATACGATGCTGATGTTCTTTTCAATTTCTGGATTCAGTTGGATGCCTTTAACTGCTTCATAGTAAGGGCGATCAACGTCTTCGCCAATGACTGTAACAAGTTCTTCACGCACATCATCTGGAATTTCAGAAGAGATTGCCAATTCGTCGTCAATAGCATTGACTTTTTCGATGACTTTTTCGGCTAAGCTTGGAATAAGCTGGCAACCTTTAGAATCATAAAGTTTGTAACCATTGTATTGTTTCGGGTTATGGCTAGCGGTAATCATGATTCCACCAAAGCAACCAAGATGACGAACCGCAAAGCTTAATTCAGGAGTAGGACGGAGGCTTTCAAATACATAAGCTTTGATACCGTTTTTGGCCAATAAGTCTGCACAATCAAAGGCAAGCTCTTTGGACATATGACGGTTGTCATAAGAAATGGCGATTCCTTCTTCACAAGCTTTGGGGCCATTTTCTTTAATGTAATCCGCAAAACCTTGAGTGGCTTTACGAATGGTATGAATGTTGATGCGGTTGGTACCAGGACCAAGCAACCCTCTCATACCAGCCGTTCCAAATTGAATGGTAGTATAGAATGCATCATTTTTTTCTTCGGGAGACATACTCTCCAATGTTTCGGTATAACGTGAATCGAGATTGGGGCTGTTGATCCACTTTTCGTAGCGCTCGTCTACAATCGACATAAATTCACCCTCCATAGTCGAAGAAATTATAGCACCTTTCTGTAAGGGCTTCCTCTATCTTTGCTTTATCCAAATTGAGTCGAAAAAGGATTGCAAGGAGTAGGAAAGGAAAAATAGCCATTGGCCTAGACTTAAGCCAAAAATTTATAAATCTAGATTCTATTCATTCAGGGTATAGAAAAAGCCCTGATTTTCAGGGCTTTTTAAACGGAGTTTTTGAGTTATTATTCAATAACTTTTTGAGCGCGAAGAGCGTCAACGATAGCTTGGATTGCTTGTTCTTCGTCATCACCAGTAGCGGAGATTACGATTTCAGCTTGTGTAGGGATACCAAGGGACATAACACCCATGATGGATTTCATGTTCACTTCGCGACCTTTGAAAGCAACGTTCACGTCAGATTTGCATTTGTTGGCTGCGTTTACAGCAACGGTTGCTGGACGAGCGTGGAGTCCTACTGGATCGATAACTTTAACTGTAGCTTGTTTCATAATAAGTTTCCTCCGAATCTTTTTACACTCTAATTTTAGTGCATTCTTTTGATTTTACAACTCTGAAGTACTTCCTTTGAAAAGAAAAGTAAGGACTTTCATAATTATTCATCTTGGATATTTATTTCTTACCTTTTTCCACTATAGCTGGATCGGCCGTAAAGGTCTCTGAAGAAAATACAGAAATTCCCTTTGATTTAAGTAATTTGGTAAAAACGCCATCTCCCTCGATGAGTGTAGATGAAAACGTTCCATCGTAAATTTTGCCACATCCACAACTTGGTGAGCGCTCTTGCAAAATTGCGACTTGACACCCTTGTTCTTCTAAAAGAGCAAGTGCTTTTTTAGCCCCTTGTTCGAAAGCTTCACTTACATCCTGACCAAGGGTGTTGATCACTTTTCCTTTCGAGATCTCGCTTGGTGCCCGAGGTGTCGACAATCCACCTAAGACTTCCGGACAGACGGGCACAAGCGTATGGTGCTCTTGTAAAGCCGCTACTTGTTTTTTATAACAACCCGTAGCGTTGTATCGACATGGCTTACCTAAAAGGCAAGCACTTACCGCAATGTTCAAAAAGCCCTTTCTACATCAAAGTGCTGTACATGCGGTTATAGATTTCAGCAGAATTTTGCCAAGATACATCCTTGTTCATCGCATTCATCTGCAAAATCTTCCAGTCTTCAGGCCGATTGTAGTACACATCAATAGCTGTATTGAGAGTGTTCATCATTTCGTCTGAACTGTAATTGGCAAAGCTAAATCCATCTCCCGACTTGTCGTACTGGTTATAAGGGGTAACTGTATCCTTTAAACCACCGGTTTCTCGAACAAGAGGCAAGGTTCCATAGCGTAAAGAACAAAGTTGAGACAATCCACAAGGTTCAAACAAAGAAGGCATCAAGAATAAGTCAGACCCCGCATAAATGCGGTGCGCTAAATTTTCATTGTAGCCTTGATAGAAGCAAACTTTTCCCTTGTGTTCGTTTTCCATATTCCGGAAAGCATTTTGAATATCCGCTTCCCCAGTGCCTAAAATCGCCAACTGAATAGGTGCATTGGCCAATTCGTTGAACTTTTCAAGCATTAAGTAAAAGCCTTTTTGATACGTTAATCGGGAAACTACACCGACAAGCATGACATTTGGATTCACTTCTAAACCGAGTTCTCTTTGTAAAGCAGCTTTATCTTCAGCTTTTCCACGAGACATCGTGATTTTATTGTAGTGAGAAGGAAGGGCGGGATCGGTGTTTGGATTCCAGTTGTCGATATCGATACCATTGACGATACCCCAAAGATCATAGCGGCGCATATTCAATACACCTTCCATATGTTCGCCATATTGGGGAGTCAAAATTTCCTGCGAATAAGTAGGGGATACAGTTGTGATTTTATCCGCATATAAAATGCCAGACTTCATAAAGGAAACGCCGCCATCAAAACGAATGTTTCCGTTATCCAGCAAATAGTAAGGAAGGCCAAGACAAGAATCGGTCATTTCAGGACCAAAGTTACCTTGGAATAATAAGTTGTGAATGGTGTACACAAACTTAATGGAAGAATAACGCGAATCGCTAGAATGCGTTTCTTTCACCATACAAGGAATCATACCCGTTTGCCAATCGTGGCAATGGATGATATTCGGCCAATAATTGAGCTGATTTAACATCTCAATAGCAGCCTTTTGGAAGTAAGCAAAACGTTCTCCATCGTCTTGATAGCCATAAAGCGCATCCCGTTCAAAATACCCTTGATGTTGAACAAAGAAGTAGGCCACTTTACCGATGGTTTGCGAATAAATTGTAACGGGGACTTCACGATAGTTGATGTTCACCGAATAGCTAGCACACCAAGTTAAGTCTTTGAAGTTATTTTCGGCGATCTTCTTATAAAGAGGCAAAACGACTTTCACTTCATGACCCATTTCTGCTAGAGCCTGAGGCAAAGATCCGATAACATCCGCTAATCCACCCGTTTTAACGAAAGGTAACCCTTCCGCTGCAGCCATTAGGATGGATGCCATTATATGATCTCCCTTCTACCAATGTAGAGAGGTTCACCTTCATAGCCAGAGATTTCCGTCTTGTGAATTAATTTAGCGTCTTTATCAACAATTAAATTTGTCAACATGACATTCTCGCCGACTTCAACGCCTGGCAAAATGAGGCAATTGGTTACAATCGCACCAGCTCCTACTTTGACACCACGGCCAAGGATAGAGTCTGTAACCGTACCACTAATTTCGCAACCGTTGGAGATTAAAGCGCTTTCAGCCGTGCCGTTACCAAGGTAAATCGTAGGAGGAGAATCATTGGTACGGGTATAGATTGGCCAATTTGGGTCGTTGAAGAAAGCCATATTGCGTTCTTGCAACATTTCCATATTGGAATTGAAATAACTATTGATATCCAAAATTGGGAAGACAGGATAAGTATAGGGAATTTCGTTAATTTTGATCTTGTCTTGACCAAGGAGACAAGTCAGCATCTCAGTCATGGTGAATAAGGGGGAATAATCATGAGCCATGTTGAGAAGTTCAACGAATTTTTCTTTAGACATAATGTAAGTATCTAAAGAAACGTCAAGAACCGCATCGCTTTGACCGATATAGGGAGTAATACCTGTTAATTTACCCTCTTTATGGGTCAACAAATTGGCATTGAGTAAATACATTGGGGTTTCGGTGCTATCAAAGTGTTTGCTTAAAACGGAAACATCCGCTTTAGAGTCAATGTGTTGAGCCAGCAAATCACTGTAGTTGGCTTTATAAACCCAGTTTACAGGAGCAATGATCACATAATCATTGGTGTTATCAGTGATTTCGTGAAGATTGTTGTAGTAAGCAGCTAAGTCCGAAACATATTCCGCTTCCCGTCCTGTGGCCATAACTGGAATGATGGAAATATGACCATGTTTGTTGTTGATGTTGTAGTGTCTTGCGCTACCAATGTGATCAAATAAAACCTTTGGATTTCCATTGGTATACACTTCAATATTTTGCAACCCAGAATTGGTCATATTGGAAATTGGAATGTCCACTAAACGATACCGTCCTACATAGGAGAAAGCGGCCATAGGACGATAGTTTGAAATGCCTTTAACAAAAATCGAAGGGCCAGTAAAGGAAATAATACCTAGAGCGTTTACGTTTGGCATTTTATTGCGCTCCTTTCACATCTGCCGCAACCAGATCGATTTTCTCAGAATCAGGAGAACCAACTACGCAATTTTCGCCAATCACAACTTTATCGGCAACGATTGCGCGGTAAACTTTTGCACCTTTTTCAATAACTACACCTGGCATTAATACAGATTCGTATACTTCTGCCCCTTCATCAATCGTTACGCCATTGAACAGTACGCTATCTTTTACATAGCCACGAATTACAGCGCCTTGGTTGATGTAGCAGTGTTCCACTTTACCTGTTTTGGAAACGTATTGTGGCAAAACAGGAATATCAGCGGTATAAATTTTCCACTCTTTGTCCCCCAAATCGAGTTGATCATTGTGATTGATCAAATCCATGTTGGCTTCCCAAAGAGAATCGATTGTTCCAACATCTTTCCAATACCCATTGAAGTTGTAAGCAAACAAACGTTTATTTTCGTTCAAAAGGTTTGGAATGATATTTTTACCAAAATCATGGTCTGTATCTTGTTTAGCATCTTCAACGAGAGATTGACGAAGCAAAGGCCAATCGAAGATATAAATACCCATAGAAGCTAAATTGGATTTGGGTTCGGCCGGTTTTTCTTGGAATTCAAGAATACGATTGGTCATATCGGTATTCATAATTCCAAATCGAGGAGCTTCTTCCCAAGGTACAGGACGCACTGCAACGGTTAAATCAGCATTGTTTTTGCGATGATCGGCCAACATTTTGTCATAATCCATTTTATAAATGTGGTCGCCAGAAAGAATTAAAACGTATTCTGGATCAAATTCATCGATAAAGTCGATATTTTGATAAATCGCATCAGCTGTCCCTTTATAGACCCCAAAGTTTGTACCATCTTTTTCACTTGGGGGTAAAACGTAAACACCACTACCACGGGTATCTAAGCCCCAACGTTGGCCAGCTCCGGCATAAGCGTTGAGCTGAACGGGTTCGTACTGCGTTAAAACACCAACAACATTGATATTGGAGTTTGCGCAGTTGCTGAGGGGAAAATCGATGATGCGATACTTGCCGCCAAAATAGACAGCAGGTTTGGCAGTCTTGTTTGTCAGGTCATACAAACGAGTGCCACGCCCGCCAGCCAAAATCATGGCGAGCATATTGTTGTTTTCCATTAGTTTTCCTCCTGAATTTCAACTGTGATTATAGCACTTACATTTAGAGCTTTTAAAATCACTCTTTCGTTTTGTCAAATTCGGATTTATCTATTCCTTCTCTATTACTTTAGCCGATTTTTTGGAAATTGTCGGCTTTATTTAAAAGTGAAAGCCGTTTCCCTACAATTTATCTTCATTTTCTCTGTGAAATTTCATTTTCTAAACTATAGAGGGGCTTTTTTTCTTTAGGTACCTCTCCTTCATCAATAGAATAGTTTTCTTTTTTTCCTGTGTCTTTTTTCATGATCTAGAACTCACAAAATTTTTAATGCTAAGTTGTCCTTCTCTTTTTTACGCTTGTTTTTACTCTTGCTCTTCTTTAAAAAAAAACTCTGAACAAATCTCTTTGTTCAGAGTGAAAAATTTAGATTAACACAGCGCGATCATCGGAAAATTCTTGCCCCGCAGCCTCTTTAAATTTCTGATGTAAATCTTCAACCGTTAAAGCAGCTTTTTCTTGGCCTGATACGTCAAAAATGATTTTCCCATCATACATCATGATCAACCGATTTCCTAAACGAATCGCATCTTTCATATTATGAGTAATCATTAAAGTCGTTAAATTGTCTTTTTCAACAATTCGTTTTGTTAAATCTAAAACCTTTTTCGCAGTCAGAGGATCAAGAGCAGCGGTATGTTCATCCAATAACAAGAGTTCCGGTTTTTTGAGTGAAGCCATTAAAAGAGTTAAAGCTTGCCGCTGTCCACCAGAAAGTAAGCCCATTTTTGTATGAAGCCGATCTTCTAAGCCTAAACCAAGAGGAGCCAACAAATCATGATAGCGTTGTTGCTCATCTTTGCTTTGTCCCCAACGTAGAGTGCGGACTTTCCCACGACGCGTCGCAAAGGCTAAGTTTTCACTGATTTCCATATCCGCTGCGGTTCCTCGTAAAGGATCTTGAAAGACACGGCCAATATACGCCGCTCGCTTATGCTCGGGAAGCAAAGAAATGTCTTTATTATCCAAAATGATTTTCCCGCAATCAGGAGGATATACACCTGCAATGAGGTTTAAAAGAGTGGATTTTCCCGCCCCATTTCCTCCTATAACCGTTACAAATTGTCCATCTTCAATGACTAAGTTTAAATCGCGAATCGCTTTTTTCTCTGTTACAGTCCCCGGATTGAAGGTTTTGGACACATGTTTGATTTCAAGCATTAAAATTTGTCCTCCACATCTTCTACCGCAGCAGTCAACCGTTTATAGGCAGCTGTTTGGGCGCGTGATTCTAAAATCACCGGAATACTGAGAGCTACAGCTACAAGTAAAGCGGTAAAAAGCTTCAAATTGTCCGGATTTAAGCCCATTTGTAGAACGATAGAAACGATAATACGATAGAGCACACTACCAATCACAATGGAAATCAAACGGCGCAAAAATCCACCTTGACGACCAAAGATTGTTTCTCCAATGACAATCGAAGCTAGGGCCATAACAATTGCTCCAATTCCCATTTTGACATCCGCATAGCCTTGTTGTTGACAAACTAAGGCTCCAGACATCGCAATTAAGCCATTGGAAAGCATCAAAGCCACCATTGTGGTCCAGTTGGTAGAAACGCCATTGGCTCGCACCATATGAGGATTGTTCCCAGTGGCACGAATAGACATTCCCAATTCAGTTCCAAAAAACCAATAGAGCAAGGCAATGGTAATGACGACAAATAAAAGACCTACCGCAATGATGGAAAGTGTTTGCGGGGTAATCCAACCAAGGGAAGGAATTGTACGGGCTAACTGATTGAACATATTGGGGTAATTCAAAAGAGGAATATTGGATTGCCCCATAATCATCAAATTGATGGAATAGAGACCAATTTGAGATAAAATTCCGGCTAAAATAGGAGGAATTTTACAAACTGTGTTGAAAAAACCTGTAACCGCTCCGGCCGCAAAACCACAAAGTGTAGCGATTAAAACAGCCAAATAGGAATTCATGCCCATAACCACTAAAACAGCAGCTACGGCCCCTCCTGTGGCAAACGAGCCATCGACGGTTAAATCTGCAAAATCTAAAAGACGAAACGTAATGTAGACACCTAGAGCCATGATTCCCCAAAGAATCCCTTGCCCAATGGCGCCTTCTAAAGAGAAGAGAATGGACATTACTCTTCCCCTATTACGGTAGCACGATCTAAAACGGATTGTGGAAGATCAAGTTTTAACGTTTCGGCAGTCTTTTTATTGACACTTAAAGTACATTGATCAGCTGGCAAATACGCAATGGCCATATCGGCGGGTTTATCGCCATCCTTCAAAATGGCGACAGCTTGAGCACCGGCAAGTTGACCTAGTTCGTAGTAGTCAATACCATAAGTAGCTAAACCACCATTTTCAACCATTCCCTCTTCTCCAACGATGCAAGGAATACCGTATTGAGAAGCAGCTTGAGAAACCGTAGCCATGCTTTCAGCCATCATATTATCGGTTGGAACATAAATAGCATCCACTTTGCCATTGAGAGATTCTACGACTTGCTGAATTTGATTGGAGTCGGTCACACTCGCTTCTCTATACTCTAAGCCACGTTGCTCACACTGTTCCTTGGCCAAATTGATTTGGAATACGGAGTTGGCTTCCGCATTACAGTAAAGAAGACCGATCGTTTTGGCATCGGGTAAAATTTCTTGTAATAAGTCAAATTGGGCTTCAACAGGCGTTAAATCGGAACTACCTGTGACATTTCCACCTGGCTCTTCATTGGATTTTACCAATCCAGAATCGGCTGGATCCGTCACGGCAGAAAGGACGATCGGAATATCTTTTGTTTCATTGGCTGCAGCTTGGGCAGCTGGAGTCGCCACGGCAAAAATTAAACTTACATCGTCATTCACAAATTTTTGGGCGATAGAAGTACAATTGGCAATTTCTCCTTGAGCGGATTTAAAGTCGATTTTTGCATCGGCATAGCCATTGTCCTTTAAATAATCTTCAAATCCTTCTGTAGCGGCATCTAAAGCAGGATGTTCGACATATTGTAAAATACCAATTGTAACATCACTTGCATCACTTATGTTCGCCTCACTTTTAACCGAAGAAGTGCTCGTACTTGAAGAACAACCTGCCATCAATAAGGCTCCTCCAAGTAGTGCTGTTGAAAACGAATGCATCAATTTCATGAACCACAATAAACTCGCAATTTTGCTCAAAAACTCAAAAAGAGAAGTAAGCGTTTTGGTCTTCTCTTCAAAGAGACTTTCTAAAAAAACGGTGCCACCGTTTTTTTCAAGAGAAAATCAAAAGCCTAACCACTTTGCAGGCCATTGCGAGCGTTCCTTTCTTTGAATTTTTCCTGCAAAGTGAAGCACAATGCAATCAGCCGAGAGACTGACTCGGCGTTGTGAATTGAAAAAACATTGAAAGTCTCTAAAAGAAAGTGAAAAACAATGCGTTCTAATTTTACACAATTGCCCATAACTCTGAAATTATTTGGGATAAATTAGGGTAGAGTTTAAAGAAAACTTTTAGAAAACCACGAAAAAAAACCGCCTGAGTAGGCGGCTTATTTTCCAAAAAACAAAGATTTATTTCTTATCCGATCCGCAACCGCAGATTGCTTGTTCATTGGATTTAATTTTTTCGTCGTGTTTTGCAACGTGTGCTTCTTTGCGTTCGATCACTTTTTCATCGTGAGCCATTTCGTCTTTGCGAAGATCTTTCATCATGCCAGTTTTATCGTAACCTTCTTCAACTGCATGTTCATTCATCTCTTCACGTTTCTTTTCGATGACGCGTTCGTCGTGACGAACTTCGGCTTCAAGAATTTTATCTTCAACTTTTTTAATAAAATCAGCCATGAGGTATCCCTCCTTCATTTTTTGTACACGGTTACTATAGCAGTATTTTGAAATCTCGCCAAACAATCCGCTCCTAAGATGGGAAAAAGTCAAAATCATCTCTCATAATGACACAAAGAGGGCTTAAAAATTCGATATATTTTGGAGAAAAGTTGGGATTCTCTTTAATTCGCATAGGGATAATGGGAAGTATTTTCCAACAAGTTATTTAAGAGTTCCTCAGGCATATAGTCAAAACGGATGGGCGTACGATTGATGAGATAATCCAGACAATCGTTGGAATAGCCAGTTACAGTATAGATGGCTTGTCGGCCTTCATCATAATCCATATACACTTTTCCATCCTTGACATGAAATTTTCCGCTACGCTCTTCAACCAGCTCATTGTTTTTAAAGTCATATTCTTTAAATTCACTATCATCCCAGAAACATTGACAAGTGAACATATCTTTACTGAAATAGTGGATCCAATTTCCAAGTAGAGCTTGCCGCGGGAATTTAGCGCGCACCGATAATTCTTGATCACTTGAGGTATTGCTTAAGCGATTGTCCCAAGAGGTCTTCGTCGCTTTATTGTTGGTACGAACTGGAAGTGCCTTTTGTTCTTTCGTTTGAGAAGTGCGATTGTTACGACGTATGGCTTTAGCCTCTTTGTTGCTCAAAGATGAAGGAGTCGTTTGTTCCTCGGATTCATTTTCTTCATTTAAACTTGGAAATCCGGTAGTTGAAATATTGGCAATAGCAGTTAAGCTTTGCGCTTCTCTTGCTTCACGATCTTCCTTAGAAAGTTGCTCCTTACTTGTGGGATTTCGAAGCATGCTGCGATTGCGCTCACGACGACTGCCACTGCGCAATTTTTCAAGAGTTTCCGCTGCAGTAGTTTGGCTATCAAGAAGTGTTTTGGCATCTTCCATCAATTGGCGGGACAATTCAAGACGTTCATTGAGAGTCTGTTCGAAAGAGCTTAAGGTATCCTGGTCAGAGGGAAGAGAAAACAAGGTCCCGGTTTTAAGCGTTTGAAGCAAGTTTTCAAGCGCTTGGGTTTGATCGCGTAATTGCTCATATTGTTTTTGGACTTCTTGCTTATTGCGTTGTTCTTGTAAAGCGATCTCCTCTTTAATTTCACTAATTACAACTTCATTTTGTTCGCTGCTTGATTTGAGTTCATTAAGAATCTCTTTCCAAGCTTTCACATCAGATAGACTGGCCATGGTTTTCCTTTCTTGAATCGGATCTTCCTGCCTAGGCAAGGAAGAAACGGACTTTTTTTTCTTGCGTCTTTTAAAGACACTTCGCTTCATTTTAGGCATTGCGCCTGCTCCTAAATATGGACAAGAATACCCATATTGAGAAAATTCCTGCTTCTTCCTGTATGCTTTGGATTATAACAACCTACTCACAAGTTCTTATACAGTCCACAGGCGTTAATTCCCGTATACCCTACGGTACATAATTTTCTTTCTTAGGCAGTATGATAGATAAGACAATCTCTAAGATTCAGACTCGCATTGAAATCTCTGTCTATTGTGTATCCGCATTGAAGAATAGGTTCGCTCTGATAACTTCAAATCAGGCTTGATACAGCCACAGACACGTTTTGCTTGATGGATAAAATCTGTCAACAAGCCATAGTTCAATACCATATTCTTTACATTTTGCAGTTATCTTTGTTCTGAACTCAAACATTTTCTGTTGTGCAATAGCCTTTGAAAGATGTCTATTCTTCATCATTCCTCTGATGTTCAGATCTTCAAGGGTTATTCATGCTGGCTTGGTTTTCACCAGCTCTGAAATCACCTTGTTGATCCGTTTTGATACAGTCTAGTTTGTAATAAAGTTTCTGTACTTTCAGCTTTTGTTTTTGTTTGTCGAGTAGCTTTTCCTTTCGAGTTATTTGTTGTTTTTTTCAGACTTTCTTCCTCGAAAGTTTTTTCTGCTCTCGTTTCAGTCTTTTTTCGAGTTTTCTGATACGATTCGTTTTATTGATATTTTCAAAAGTCCTGCCGTCCGAACAGACTGCAAAATCTTTTAGGCCTAAGTCAATGCCAATTCCAAAATCATTCAAAACAGGCTTTTGAGTTTCTGCTTCTTCCACTAAAACAGAAACATCTGCCTGCCTTCATAGAAACAGAACCGCTTTTTATGATATGCGTTTCCAGATTTGTCGGGACATAGCCTTTTTCTTTAAGACGTACCCAACCAAGCGTGGGTATTCTGATTCTGTGGCGTTCACACAAAATAGGTTGTTTTACTCCATTTCTAACGAAATACATTTTTACATCAGAGTTTGATTTTTTCTTCCATTTCGTTTGCTTTATGATTAAAAAAATTTCTGAAAGCTCTGTCGGCATTCATAAGGCTTGGCTTGATTACTGCTGACTTCTTTAATCCATGAAATTTCAGGATTTTTCGGAAGATACTCTTAACCACTTTGAGAATTCATATCCAGAAACAAATCTTTTCTCTTTTTCATAGATTTCTTTATTATGTGCCAGATAAAAATTATAGACGAATCTGCATATACCAATTGTTCTATGAATAATCTTTTTCTGTTCAGGAGTCGGAAAAATTTCTGTCTTATAACTTTTGAGCATTCGTCCTCCTTGCTTTTTTCTCAGTCCACAACAACTGATGAAGAAAGTTCCTAGGTGACATTTTTTCGTTGTTGACAACGGTATCCTTAGACTGCAAAAACCTTTCAAACCGAAACGAATAAGTCTGTATTATGACAGATTCGCAATTGAGACATCTGTCAACTGTTCTGTTGTAAGTCCGCTTCCCTTCAAGAACTTCATCAACATTCTTTTTGTTGCTTCAGAAACCTGTCAACTCTCTATTGCTTGATCCTCTGGTATAGAGTCTTTCCAAATTTTTGTGCTTGTTTTCCTAATATACTCAATGTTTATCTGTATCTTCTACCTTTTGGTGTGCGATTTAACTGAAACGCTTTTCAGCAAATTCTTTAGGTTTTACTCATAAGCTCACTTTCTCATGAGTATGTAATATCACCTTTAAATACTTTTATTCATGTTTTTCTATTTTATAACTCCTTGCAGCATTTCTTTATGAGGAAGAAATGCAGATAGAAGTTCTTTTCAATTATGCTAAGACAACCGAATTCGGTCAAATTCGTTTCCTAGACTCGTTTGAAAAGAGAAGAAAGCCGCTCTTCTTTTCCCCACTTTTTTTCGCTTTTAGAAAAGAAAAAAAACGTCCTAGATCTCTCTAAGACGTTTAAACACTTAATGACGGAAAATCTCTCTAAGAATAGCGATAACGCCAATGCACATCAAGATGACTTTTACAACTTCTGTAAAGGCTTTAGTGGGATCGTTTTGCATTTCTAAGGCAAAATCGTCTACTTGCGTATAGGCATTTTCACGCAGATTGTTATAAGCCGCACTCGCTTTTTGTGAAAATTCGTTATGATTACTAGCTAGCTTGTCCCCAAATTTTTCGGCTTCAGCATTCACTTTGCTTGCCGCTTGTTCTAATTCTTGACCGGTGCGGCGAGAAGTGCGATCAAAATTTTCTTGTGCTTCTTTGGCTTTAGCATTGATTTGGTCTTGCAATTTTTCAATGTTGGTACGATCGATTTGAAGCTCTTTATGAATCTTTTCCGCAACTTTTTCTTGATCAGCTTCCACTTTTTCGCTTAAGGACTTAAACTTCGCATCCATTTCTTCTTTGAATTTGGCTTCACGTTCTTTCGCTTGCGTTTCCACTTTCGAAATCGCCTCTTCGGCTTCTTTGATCGGACTTTTAGCTGGACCAGCTAATTTCTCATCTGATGCAGTGGACTCTTTCGTTTCTTCGATTGGGGCTTTATTTTCTTCCATACACTTTGACCCTCAACTTTCTTTTTCTCTATTATGCCTAGATTGATTCCAAAAAGCCTTTAGAAAGCCTGAAAGGAAAAATCAAAAAAAGCAGCTAGAGCTGCTTTTTAGAGGTCGATCTCTTTTTTCCAAAGACCATGCAGATTGCAATATTCGTAAACAGTAGCGGTTCCATTACCACCTTTTACTTCAAATTCTGCTACAGGTTCTTCACCAGGCAATAAAGTGGCTTTTTCGACACTTCCATCTGGGTATTCCATCCAAATATTGGTGATCCAGTGGGCAGGAAGCATGGGATGAGCGGTAGAACCCACTTGTACTTTTACTTTTCCATCTTCTACTTTTACATCGGGAACATGCTTTTCAACCGCAGCATCGGTAGAACCAGGAACCAAAAGAGTAGCGGGTTGTCCATTGATGGTGAGATCCATTTCTTGATCTACGGGAAGAATGACTTCTACGACTTCCCCATTTGCACCTTTATACAATTTCATACAATAATCTCCTCCTCTTTGTTTTTTCCATTTTACCATCCACAAAAGAAACAGACAGTTAAAAGACCTAGAGGAATTGAAGTCAAGCCTTCGATTCGTTGAAGCTAGGAATTGGCAGGCTTCGCGCTAAGATGAAAGGGCAAGGCGCATAGAAAGGAAGGATAAGGATGGAGATTCAACTTCTTCCAAGTGGAAATCTTCAAATCAAAACAGATACACCAACGACTCTTCAAGAGGTATGGAATGATTTGGATATTTCCAAAGAAAAGAAAAAACATATACAACTTCTCAAGGGAAAAGATCCGATTGTCAATCCTCAAGAGGAGATTTTGCCAAGCGATAAATTGACGATTTTTATCGACGACACCTATGACTTTAAAGAGGATACCCCCGTATTTTATGGAGGTGTTCCTGTCGTCTATGAAGACGATTGGTGTGTAGTGGTCAATAAAAAACCGTTTTTATTGGTCCATGGCGATGGACAAAGCGAAGATACGCTTACAGCGCGTGTCAATGCCTATCTTCAACAAAATGGAGCTCGCTTTTTTGCGCAACCCGTTAACCGTATTGATTATGAGGCTTCGGGGCTGGTTCTTTTCTCCAAACATCCGCTTGGGAAAGCGTATTTGGATCGCCAGTTTGAAGAGGGCTTGGCTAAAAAACAGTATTTAGCTGTAGTGGATGGACGAGTAGCCAATCGAGAGATCGATATCAACAATCCGATTGCTCGCAATCGTCATGAAGCTGAAAAAATGATGGTCTACAAAAAAGGAAAACCGGCCCATACCCATATTCAACGCTTAAAACTTTTTGATTGATCAACAGTCAGTCTACATGGAAACGTGTAGAGCTACTCCTGCTCGAATTGCTGGAATCCCCCAAAGCCAATTGCGCCACAACATGGTCTTGAAATAGGCGAGTGTGAAGGCCACGAAAGTAGAAAAAAGCAGTTGGATGGCTTATGGCGTAAGCCTAAGAGCTAGAAAACGGGCAATCAGCAGCCAAGCTTTGAAGAGAAGAAGGTTCAACGACTATTCCTTAGGAAGTAGGGATCAAGCGATCCCGAAGTGGGCAGCCCTAAATAAAGGTGAAGATATAGTCTGTGCTTGCATGAAAGTGTAAGATGCCTTAGGCACTCCAAGATTAGCGCTCTTGGGGAAACAAAAATTCAGGATAAATCACTCGTTCGTGCCGACATTTCTACTGGTCGGAAACACCAAATTCGCGTTCATCTTTCAAATATTGGATATCCAATTATGAATGATTCCCTTTATGGGATGGTGCGTAACAATAAAGGATTGATGCTTCAAGCCTATAAACTTTCTTTTTTACAACCCTTTACCCATAAACCCATTGACCTAGAACTCGACATGGACACCCGCTTTAAATGGTTCGATCCAGAACTAGCCAAAGCGTAAACAGCGAAGATTCTTCGCTGTTTTTTGTTGAGAGAAAGGATCAAAAACACTCTTTTAGTCTTCTTGAGTTGAAAGAGGAAGTGAGCTCACTTCCTCTTTTAAAGGAAAAAGAGAAGCCTTTAAAGCAATGGCTTTTGTGGACGTTTTTGGCTCTTCTTGGGTTTCCGATTTTGGGATTTCAAGCTGATCAAGCAAAAGTTCTAAACAATAGCGAATGACGGCTAAAACATAGCTTACCGGAAAGCGATCTTTGAAATTTTCGATGCGTTCTGAAAAATGGCCACCATTTTGTTTGAGCATTTTGAAGAGTTGATTGGGAAGTTCGTCCCGTTTGACATGACCAAATACATCTACAAGCGCAAATTCTTCAGGATTGACATGAGCCGTGAGTTTAAGCGTTCGCAAATTATGCACGATATTCTCTAAAAAAGTTCGATAATCATATAAAGCAATTGGATCGATTTTCGCAAAGAGCGCTAAAGCTTCCACTAAGCGACCTAAATCGTAATCCTTGAGTTTTCCATTAGGCAAATCAGCGGGGTAATAGCCAAGCAATCCACGATATAAGAAGTTTTGACTTTGAGCTGCTTTCGGAAAGACGATTTGCATCTGAGCAATTTGATGGGCTAAATAATTCTCCACAATGTCCATAAGCGGTTTATCGGCCAAAGGAAAAGTGTAGATATAGCCTAGATATTTTCCCAAATATTTTTTGGTCTCTAAATACCCTTGGGCGTATAGACGTTGGGCATGGGTAGTCGAAAAGTCTAAGGGATTTCCAAGCTGAAGCAAGGGCTGGATATAAAACATCTCGGGTTTTAAAGCAGGAGGCAAAGCTTCTCCTGGCTCATGCAAATCCACCACCATCGTCCAAGTGGCTTCGGGAAGAATCGCTTCTAAAAGACTGATGGGGACATTGTCGGCATACATTCCATCCATATACTCTTCGCCTTGAAAATGGACTTTTGGAAAAGCTGGATAACAAGCCGCCGAAGCCATCACGATTTCTTCTGCATTTTCCGCTGTAATTTCTCCTTTAAAAAAGGCTCGTCCCTCCTTTTTGGTATCGTTAAAGGTCATACAAGCGTATTTAACGGGGGAATCTTTAAAGGATTCATAGCGAAACATTTTACGAAAGTGTTCTCGCAAGGGGCGAATGTCCATACGGGAATCAAAATATTTGATCACAAATTGTAAAATAGTGCGTGAGCCTAAAATCTTTTCTTTTAAAGTCACTGGCAATTGGGGTAAGTCTGCCGCAATGTGGTTGGGTTGCATGTTCATCACAAAATCGGTGACGGGTTCGATGTTATTTCCTGGATAAAAAATGCCCACTAATGCGCCAATAGAAGTGCCGGTTACTCCATCAAAGAAAATCCCTTCTTCATTGAGCGCTTGCCACACGCCCACGTGATAACATCCCTTCGCCCCTCCACCTCCAAGCACTAAGCCATAGCGATCGCTTGGGCTTTTGAAATCTGGAACATATTGAACGGATTTACGCTTTTGTTCTTCCATACCCAACCTCCAAAAAATACCAAGTCCAAGCCAATGCGATTTCTCCAGGATAGAGCGAACCAAAGGGTGCCAATTTTTGAATGGTTTCCGTTTTAGAATGCAAAAGAACTCGATAAAAAAGAGTGATTATACTAATTTTGTCTAAATCCTTTTGTCCCCACAACTTGGATAAAGTGGATAAATCATTTAAATCATCCACTTTGGCCTCAAAAGCTTCCAATTTTTGATGTAATGTGTGCAAAAAGGTCGATACATTCCAAATATGATAGGGATCAAGACCGGCTACATAGGCTAAAGCCTCAATGAAAAGCCATGCGCCTTTGCCTTGAGCTAGAGTTTTAGATAAATCCGAAGGAGAATAGCCAAAGACCCAACGCGCGATGCTTTCCTTGGACTTAAAAACAATGCGGTACAAGGAAAAGAAAAAATTCAAATAGCCAGACCAAAAGGCAATGTTTTCTTCCTCTATACATTCAAAAGTATAGAAAAAACCCGCCAGGGTATGCATCGCTTTTGAGGCTTCCAAATAGCCTGCCCATAAATTGCGTGTAGCCACCAGCGCATTGAAGTCTAAGAAGTTTCCAAGGGGGAGCAAGGGCTTCATTTCAAATACATTGATTTGTTCTCGGTTGATCGGTAAGACAATTCCAGGGCCTTGTACATCCACCGCTAAAATTTTTGTTGCCCCCATTTGTTCGGCTAAGTCAATGGGCACATTGTCCCAATAGCCACCATCGATGTAGTCATCTCCATCCATTTTTAACATCGGAAAAGCGGGGAAACACGAAGCCGAAGCTAAGATGATATCTTGGGCATTTTCTTCATTCATTTCCGCTTTGAAATAGGCTTGGGGAGTCCGCTTGGTGACATTAAAGGTCATACAGGCATAATTAATGGAAGAAGCTTCAAATGCCTTCCAATGAAACATCTTTTCAAGCTCCTGTTTTAAAGGGGAGATATCTACGCCTTTGCCATCTAAAATGTATTTTTGTAAAAAAGAACCAATCTCTTTTCGATTGGAAACGAGGGAACCGAGCGTATCTGGAAACGCAAATAAATCGGAAACGATTGTAGACGGTTTCATATTTTGAACAAATGCGATCATTTCCTCTAAGGATCCCTGTACATACATCGCACTGACTAAAGCGCCAATCGAGGTACCTGCGGTGCAATCGAAGAATAACTGGTGTTCATCGAGCGCTTTCCAGACACCGATTTCATAACATCCTCTTGCTCCCCCTCCACCAAGCACCAAGCCACTGTATGCTTCTTGATCTTCAAAAAACCAATTTTTCATGAATCCTCCTTGTTTTATCCAGTTTGAGTTTAAAGCCTAAGGATACCAATACGCGATCAAGCAATAGGCCCAAGCCAAAAAGCTCAAGAAGGGCAGTAAGCGCTCTTGGCTTAAAAATCCGTAGATTAAACAGCTCAAACAGGCCAACATCACAACGTTTCCTAGTCCTTCAAGACCTAAAGAAAATCCAATGCACCCAAGTCCAATCGCATCCGCAAGCCCAAGACTTTTTTGGTGGACCAAAAGAAGACTCAAAAGACCCACGGCTAAGCCAACTATACGCTGCCAAAAAGGGAGCAGGAAAAAGCTCCCTTGTATTAAAATCCAAAAAGCAGCAAAAAGCCAAATACGACTAAAATAGCGCGTTTTTAAATCTTGGCAGAAAACCATGAAGCCAATATTAAACCCAAAGAAGGTATACCAAGTCAAGTGCGTCGGCGCATACGCTACGCAGAAAAAAACGGGAAGAGTCCAAAAAATGAAGGTCCAAGGCTTCAAAAGCTGCCAAATTTTCAACTCTCCTACCCAAAGAGCAAGAAGGAAAAGCAACTTGAAAAAGAGTAAATTTACCATGCTTTTAGCCTACTTAAAAAAGGTGACTTTTCCAAAAAAGACGAGATATTAAAGATGGAGCTGTTGATCTTGGGGCAATTCAATGGTCTGAATGCCTTTAAAGCCCGCTTGACTGAGATCGATTTTATAAGCTTGGAGTCTATACCCCTTGGAATGGGGATGACCTCCGTATTTGACATCTCCTACTAAAGGGGTCCCTAAAAAGGCTAGGCAGGCTCGAATCTGATGAAAGCGTCCTGTATAGAGCTCAATTTGGGAAAGATAGAAACCATCACGATGGGCTAGAGTTTGGATGTCCATTTGGGCTAAATCATAATTTGGTAAAGGAGCGTTTGAAACAAGGGCTTTTAAGCCCTCTTTTTTGAGATAGAGACTGACTTTTCCTTGAACAGGCTTTTGATCGGTAATGGCTAAGTAGTATTTATGAATGGTGTGATCGGCAATAGCTTGGGCGAGCTTTCGAGTCGCCGCAGCTGTTTTTCCAGCTAAGACCAACCCAGAGGTGTTTCGATCCAAGCGATGAGCAATAGAAGGCGTAAAGGACTGTTCAAGGTTGGGATCATATTGACCGCTTTGTTTTAAATAAAATAATAAGCGATCGTTGAGCGTATCTTGATTTTGCGCACTATCTTTCATAGATAAAAGGCCGACGGGTTTATTCATAGCCAGCAATTGATCATCTTCAAAGACAATGTCAGGAGCAGGAAGAGTCGAAAGTGTTTTTTGAGGTTTTTTTAAGAAATCAGGGGGTAAAAACAATAAAAGATGATCCCCTTCATTTAACATTTGATCAAAGGATGCTCGTTTGCGATTGACTTTGATTTTTTTATTGCGAATGGCTTTATGCATCGCAGACTTTTTTAAGTTGGGATAGGCTTTGCCTAAAAATTTATCCAGGCGTTGATTGGCATCATTTTTTTGAATCACGATTTCTTCCATGAGAAGACCTCCTTTGTCCAAAAGGAAAAAGCTTACCTAGAGAAATGAAGAGATGGTTTAAGAATAACAAGCCTTTGGAAACAATGCTTTTCAAGTGTAGTCGCTTTCATTACAATGAAAAAGGATGTCTCAAAGTTTACTTGTGAAATAATTGACAAGTTAACGTTTTCCTTTCTTGACACATTGCGTATGATAAGGAGGACTCTTTATCCAAATACTTTAAACAAGGATTTTTAAGAGATAAAGGAGAGTAAACGTTTAAAAAGTCCAAGTCTAAGTTTTTAGAAATCCACTTCCATTTTAGTTTGAAACGTATTTTCTTTGGATCTTGGTTACTATAATTGATCGATGAAAAACCATGGAGTTTTTCTGTATTTTTACTTAGAAAGGAGCAATCAAAACCGAAAGAGTCTTTTGTGTTTTGATCCAACATATATTATGAGAGGTGTTTTTAATCCAGTTACCCATATTCGTCGTCAAGTGTTTGCAGCGATTGCGAAAATGGCGTATGACGACAATGTAAACTACAAAGAGCGATTGGAAGCCATTCCCTATGAAATCGTGCCTGGCAAACAAGCGCGATATCGCGACTCCGTTTTTTTAGAGAGAGCGATTGTTGGGGAACGGTTGCGTTTAGGGATGGGGCTTCCAGTGCGCGATATTACTCAAGCTGCAGCCATTAGCGATGGGGTAGAAGAAAGCATTATTGCGGAAAAATTTTACGATCAACCTTTAATTAACATTGTTTCCTTTGCTTGTCATGCTTGTCCGGAAAAGAAAGTGATGGTTACCAACGCCTGCCAAGGCTGCCTCTCCCATCAATGTGTGGAAGTATGTCCAAAACAGGCTGTGCATATTGTCGATGGTCGTTCAGAAATTGATCAGGATAAATGTATCAAATGTGGTAAATGCATCGAGGCTTGTCCTTATCATGCCATCATTAAAATTGAACGGCCTTGTGCAGCGAGTTGTGGCATGAATGCCATTTCTTCCGATGAAGATGGCAAAGCAAAAATTGATTACGATCGCTGCGTATCCTGTGGACAATGCTTGGTGAACTGTCCTTTTGGTGCGATTGTAGATAAAGGTCAGATCTTCCAAACCATTCACTCTATTCGTCAGGGCGATGAAGTGTATGCGGCTGTAGCCCCTGCCTTTGTGGGTCAATTTGGAGCAGGCGTTACCCCTGAAAAAGTAGCGGGCGCTCTAAAAGAACTCGGCTTTACTGATGTGGTAGAAGTGGCGGTGGGCGCCGATCTTTGCACCATTGAAGAAGCAGAGGACTTCTTAGATAAAGTACCAGAAAAACAACCGTTCATGGCGACTTCTTGTTGCCCAGCTTGGTCGGTGATGGCGAAAAAAGAATTCCCTCAATTCAAAGATTACATTTCTATGGCCTTGACACCGATGGTTTTAACCGCTCGTTTGATTAAAAAAGAACACCCCAATGCGAAGGTTTGCTTCATTGGTCCTTGTGCGGCCAAAAAATTAGAGGCAAGTCGTCGATCGGTTCGTTCGGATGTCGATTTCGTTTTAACCTTCGAAGAAGTGATGGGAATGTTTGAAGGCAAAGGCATTAATCTACCTCAAGCCGTAGCGGATGAAACGGCCTTTAAAGAAGGCACTTCGGCCGGTCGTGAGTTTGCGGTATCGGGTGGTGTAGCCAAAGCCGTGAAGACGTTGATTCAAAAAAATCATCCCGAGCGGGAAGTGAAAGTGCAAGCGGCCGAAGGCTTAAAGAATTGCCGGACGATGTTGATGATGGCCAAAGCCGGACGTTTGAATGGATACCTGTTAGAGGGTATGGCCTGTCCTGGTGGATGTGTAGCGGGAGCAGGGACTTTAGCACCCATTTCGAAAGCTTCAGCGCAAGTTAAAAAATATGCCAATGAAGATATGTTGAAACTGGCCGATGAATCAGCTTACTCCGAAGAAGTTCATACCATTGCGCATATGTATGATGCCCCAAGTGAAACTGATTAAGATCTTAAATGGCTCAAGGTGAAGTTTAACCTTGAGTTTTTTTATGACTTTCCATTTGGATTTTCGTTTTTTTTGTGGGCACTTGTCTTGAAAGGCGATAAAGGAGGATTTGGTTTTGCTTTCCTTTTCCCATATAATGCTTCTTGTATAATGTTTTGGGACATAGGAAGGCTAAAGGTTTGTTTGGTTTTTCATTCAAAGATCAAATGGTACTTGAACCTAAGCCTCCTTTGTTTTCGGTTTGGAGGTGTATCAACTGATGCATACGCTGCGGGAGTTTTACGAATACCGTGAACTGCTCAAAACAAACGTCCGTAAGGACATCCGCGGCCGCTACAAAGGCACTTTTCTTGGCATGCTTTGGACCTTCATCAACCCCTTATTGCAAGTATTCGTGTATTATTTAGTCTTCCCTTATTTAATGCGCGATGCGATGCCAAATTTCGTTGTGTATTTGATCACCGCAATGTTTCCTTGGAACTTCTTTATGTCGAGTGTCGTTGGCGCTACAGGCTGCATCAAGGGGAATGCGGGGGTGGTCAAGAAGGTGTATTTCCCGCGAAAAATTCTAGTGTTGTCCCAAGTGATCTCCAACATGATCAACTTCTTTTTCTCGGTTCCCATCATTTTGTTATTTGTGGTAATCTTTGGAATTCCTTTAACTTGGCATTTGGTGTGGTTGCCCGTGATTGCGATTGTGGAAGGGTGTTTGTGTTATGGTCTAGGCTTGATTTTATCGGCCATTAACGTCTACGCTCAAGATGTCGAAAGCCTGGTACAATTTTTCTTAAACTTGCTTTTCTATGCCACTCCAATCATTTACAGCGTTGATATGTTTGGACCGGATACACCAGTGTATCCACTCATTCAAAATAACCCCATGACTAAAATCGTCACGGCTTATCGCAATATCTTTATGTATGATTTGGATCCGTATTGGTATGGAATTGGAATCGTCTTTTTGATTTCCATTGTGCTGATTGTGATTGGAAACTGGGTATTCAACAAACTAGAAAAAGGCTTTGCCGAAGAACTGTAACACCAGGGGTTTTCCCCTGGTCTTTTTCAAATTGTGAACGATTGGAGAAAGCGTATGTCGTATTATCGTTTTGATGCTGACCGCATTGAAATCTTTACCCATCCTAAAGATGGCTCGTCCTATATCTTAATATGGGGGTCCGCTATGGATAGCGAAGCCGAAGACGATGTCTTTGAGATGGCGATTAACGATTATCGAATCCCTTTGCGGGTACGGCGTTTGGAAAATCTAGCTATTGATCCAAGACCGGGAGCGCGTCCGGGCTATATCATTCGCGCTGACATTCCCGCTAATTTAGAAATCGGGCCAGAACAGCTTGAAACGCTCGATTTGGCCTACAACCATAAAGAAGTAAAACGCTTTGAAAAGCCCTTTTTAATGGCCTCTATCAATCAACGCGGCCTAGTTTGTACCGTCGATATGGTCGATGTCCGTAAAAACAAACTGTTGCTTGGCGGCTGGGTCGTCAGCATGGAAGATGTTCAGCTTGAAGTGCTCGATGCCAATGGAGAAGTTTTAAAGGCCAACATTACGCTGAGTAATCGCTTCGACGTGCGTCGCTTTTATTTTGTGCAAAATGAGCATCTCTTTGGTTATCACGCATCCATTAAAAATGCAGATCAAATTGCGATGCCCGTTTCGTTGCGTTTAACTGCCCCGAAAACTGGACAGGAATGGATTATCCCCACAGTTCCTGATCCAGCACCCCTTCCAGAAGAAGTGGTTCAAACAGAGCCTTTAGAAGAAGACTCTTCTTCTTTAGGACAGGTAGAACAGGATGATTTAAAAGATTCTGAAGCAAAAGCAAAGACGGAAGAATCAAACCTTCCCCCCTTAGAAACGCAAGACTTGCCCATTGAGGAAGAGCCAAGTACGCCTTTGGCTCCCCCCATTCCACCTCAGCGCACTCCTTTAAGCATCGCTCGTGGAGTAAAACGACGGGTAAAAGCCACAATCGATGGACAAAAAGAGCGCTTGGAAGCCCATAATGAGCGCATTACTAAAGAGCGCATGATTCGAGAAGGAATTCCCTTAAATCCCGAACCCGATCCTCTCTATCCAGGACCCACTCCTCCCGAACGCCAAGACTTGCTTTTAGAAACGATTCCTTTTTCTGAACAAACTAAGCAAGAAAAGGGAGCACCAAGTGTAGAAGAAGTGGAAGAGGATTTCAATGACCAGTATCATCGCTGGTTTTTGGAAAATCGAACCAAAGAAGAAGTATTAGCCAAACAACGACGCTTTCACTTTAAAAAGCATCCTAAAGTTTCCCTGATTGTGGCGGCTTATAATACGCCAATCGATCTTTTAGAAAAGATGATCGATTCCGTGCGGGCTCAAACCTATGACAATTGGCAGCTATGTATTGCCGATGGCAGTACGAACAATGCGGTTTCTGATTACCTTGCGGCCAATCCTGATCCCAAAATTTCGTGGACAAAGCTTTCTAAAAACTTAGGCATCAGTGACAACATGAATGCGGCGGCTGATTTAGCCACTGGAGAGATTATTGCTTTATATGATCACGATGACTTTTTAGAACCAGATGCCCTCTACGAGGTGATTAAAGCCTTTAACGAAGGGGATTACGATGTGGTCTACACCGATGAAGACAAGTACGAAGATTCAACAGAGCGCTATGTTGGACCCAATTTTAAACCCGATTTTTCTCCAGCACTTTTACAGTCGACCAACTACATCTGCCACTTTCTAGCCATCAAACGTGAAGCCTACGATCGAGCCGGCGGGAAACTCTATTCTGAATTTGATGGGGCACAAGACTTTGACTTGGTGTTGCGCTTAATGGATTCCACGACTCCTGACAAAATTAAACATATCCCTAAAATTTTGTACCATTGGCGTATGCACGATGGCTCGACAGCTCTTGATGCCGATAACAAAACATGGGCCTATGATGCGGGAGAAAAGGCTTTAAAAGCTTGGATTGCTCGTCATCAAAATCAGGGTCAAATTATGAAAACCGAGATTCCAGGGCATTATCATCTCCGCTTTGAAATGTCTGAAAAGCCTCTGGTTTCTATCATCATTCCCAATAAAGATCACATTGAGGATTTGGAATTTTGCTTACAATCGCTTGAAAATTATTCAAGCTATTCCAACTATGAAGTGATCATTGTGGAAAACAACTCAGAAAAGAAAACGACCTTCTATAAATACAAGGAATTGCGTCGGCGCTATCCCAATGTCCGTGTCGTTATGTGGCGTAAACCTTTTAACTATTCGGCCATCAATAATTTTGGCGTGCGCAAAGCAAAAGGAGAGTATCTCCTATTTCTCAACAACGATACCGAAGCGCTCGATCCGTATTTGATTGAAGAAATGCTTGGCCAAGTCATGCAGCCCAATGTGGGTGCAGTAGGAGCCAAATTGTACTATGAAGATGGTACCTTCCAGCACAATGGAATCATCATCGGCCATTCGGGCGTAGCCGGTCTTGCTTTAAGTGGACAAAGCGATGCCAATTTGAACTATCGCGTGCGCACGGTGCACAATGTCAGTGCCGTCACGGGAGCTTGTATGATGGTGCCTAAAAAAGTCTTTAAAGAAGTCGGAGGATTTAACGAAAATTTGCCTGTGGCCTATAACGATGTGGATTTATGCTTGCGCATTCGCCAACATGGCTATTGGATTGTGCAAAATCCCTTTGCTTTGATGTATCACTACGAGTCGAGAAGTCGTGGATATGAAACGACGCCTGAAAAAAAGGCTCGCTTTGAAAACGATGTGCGCAAAATGTATGCCTTGTGGCCAGATGTATTAAGAACGCCAGATCCTTTTTATAATCTAAACTTGGATATTTCTGGCATCACCTACCAATTGCGCAAGCCTGAAGAAATCAATCCCTATATCAATCCAGTCTTTTTAGGCGAGGCTTATTACACAGCGGGAAGCATTCGACCACCCAAACCGACTCAGGCCCAACTTGACACTTTAGAAAAGAAAATGAAATCTTAAAACCGAAAGGAGGAATTCCTTTGGAGCAATCCGATCAAGGCAATGCCATTGAAATCCGAAATATGACCAAAACCTTTCGGATTTATAAAGATAAACCTAAAACTTTAAAAGAACGCTTTATTCGCCATAACAATGGTGGCGTTTCGGAAAATGTGGTTCTCGATGATGTGTCTTTGGATATCAAACGGGGAGAAACCGTCGCTTTAATTGGAACCAATGGCTCTGGAAAATCTACCCTGTTAAAAATCATGACTCAAATCCTCTATCCCAATAAAGGCACCGTCCAAACCTTTGGAAAAGTGACCAGTCTTTTAGAGCTAGGGGCTGGATTTCATCCTGATTTTACAGGACGAGAAAACATCTATTTCAATGCAGCTGTCTTTGGCTTAACGCGAGAAGAAATCGATCGTCGGGTGGAGGACATCATTGAATTTTCGGAGCTTGGTGATTTTATCGATGAACCAGTGCGAACTTATTCTTCGGGAATGTATATGCGTTTGGCCTTTTCTGTCGCCATTAATGTCGATGCCGATATCTTATTGATTGATGAAATTTTAGCGGTAGGCGATCAGCACTTTCAAAACAAATGCTACGATAAACTCGTTGAATTGCGCGATTCGGATACCACCATTGTGATCGTGTCCCATGCTTTAGACATGATTAAAGTTTTATGCACCCGTGCGGTATGGCTTTATAAAGGTCGTGTTCGTCTAGATGGGGATCCTATTTACGTGATCTCTCAATACATTGAACAATCTGCTCTCGATACGGGGGATGAAATCGAAGACGACGATGACGATGAAAAAGAACAATCTCCTCGTGGAGCCGTCTTTATCGATACGCCTCAATCCTTTGATGTATTGCCCTTAAGCGAACCTTTAAAGATGGTCGGTTGGGGCGTATCCAATCGTCCAGACGAAGAAGAAGACTTTGAAGTATTATTAAATGGCCAGCCCGTCGAATGCGAACGGGTTCCTCGTCCAGATGTTCATGCGGCCTATAAACGCGAATTTCCCCAAAAAGAATTGCATATGGAAACGCTAGGCTTCGAAGCCATCATTCCTCCCGAAGAACTCAAAGAAGGTCCCAATAAAATTGAAGTCTTTGTCCGAGATGGGAAGACGGGGAAAATGTTGGATGAAAAGATGATTCGCATTAAGCTTGATAATCATATCGATCAGCTCATACAGGAAGAGAAAGGATAGGTGGAAAAATGTCAGATCAAAATAGATCTTCTCAATATGATGTGAACGAAAACCAGGCTGTCCAAGATCGACTTGTGGCAGACCAAAAAGAAAGCTCTAGAGAGGTTGAAGCAGTTTTTCTAGGGCAAGAAGAACAAAAGGGTTTAAAAGAAAAGCGAGAAGAGAGCCTTCAAAATAAAGTTGAAGTAGAAGACGAAGAAGTGAGAACTCAAGAAGAAAAACCAAAGATCAGTGTGGTCATCGCGGCTTATAATGGGGCTCCTTTTATCGAAGAACAGCTCGATTCTATTTTGAATCAAACCTATCCCGTCACTGAATTGCTCATTCGGGATGATGGTTCGAAAGATGATACTGTGAAAGTCGTGGAAAAATGGATCGAGAATCATCCTGATTTTCCTGTGCGTTTAATTGTAGGGGATCAAAACCTAGGTTATATTGGAAACTTTGCCGAGTTGTTAATCCAAGCGAGTGGAGATTGGATTTTCCTGTGTGATCAAGACGATCGCTGGCATGTGGACAAAGTGGAAAAAATGCTGGCTGCTTCCAAAGAAGTCCCCAGTGCCAAACTCATTGCTTCTTCCTTTGAATTTATGAACCAGGAAGGAGAAGTGTATCATTTGCCTTTAAACGAGGGATGGTCCAATCAAAACCTCATTCCTTGGAAGGTGGAAAATCCTGGTGGCTTAAATAAAGTTACCAAAGAACAAATGTTGCTCCATAACTATTTTCAAGGGTGTGCGATGATGATTCGCAAAGAACTTGGAGAAGACTATGATCGCCGTCATGACTTTCATCTGCCCCATGACTGGTTTTTAGCTCTTTTGGCTTCCGTGAGCGATGATTTGTGGTATCTTGACTTGCCGCTTTTTGATTACCGCATTCATCATTCCAATACTACAGGATTACCACAAGCCAAAAAGGAAACGAAGTGGTTGCGCTTTCGCCGTCACTACAACCGCTACTATCGCACCGCAGTGATTCGGGATATGGAAAACGTGTATTCCACCATTCAGCGCTCTATTCCAGAATTGGATTGTGAAGAGATTCGTATTCGTCTAGAATTTTGCAGTGAATACCTCAAACGCATCGATGAAAAAGACGAAGCCCACTTTCGAGAACTTAAAGAGCATCCTGGCTATGTCCTTTGTATTTCGGAACCAGAATTTGAATTGGCCGCAAAGTTTGTCAAACTCTCACGGTTTATCAAATTTCCTAATAAAAAGATTTAATCTGTAAGAAGCCTGCTTCTAGGCTTCTTTTTTTTGATTGCTTTTTGACTTTTCAGGTACTATGAAGGAAGCGCTATGCAAACGAAAGGAAAAAAAGATGAATCCTTATTCCTATTATGAAGTAGCAGCCTTAACCCCTCCCGTAGCCATTGCCGATCCTTTGAGCAATGCCAAAGCGATTTGTGATCTTTGTCAACGGTTACCAAAAACGGTTCGCTTGGTGGTAACGCCTGAGTTGTCGTTGACCGGTTATACTTGCCAAGATTTATTTTACGAAAGCCTGCTTCAAAGAGAAGCCTTGAAAGCCTTAGAGTATTTATGCGATCATTTGCCCTCTCAACAAGCTGTTTTGGTTGGCCTTCCCTTGCAAGTGGGCAATCACTTGTATAATGTCGCAGCTTTTATTGCCAATCAAGAAGTCAAAGGCTTTTATGCCAAGACATATTTGCCAAACTATAACGAATACTATGAACAGCGCTGGTTTGCGCCTTCGATTTATTTGCCCGATCAAGCCCATGTTCACTTTCGCGGGAAAGTGGTTCCTGTGAGTGAGAAGATTTTATTTGAAGATTACACCACCGGAGCCATCATTGGGGCTGAAATTTGTGAAGATCTTTGGGTTTCCATTCCCGTAAGCTCCCACCATGCCGCAGCGGGGGCCAATGTGCTTTGTAATTTATCCGCCTCCAATGAAGTGATTGCCAAAGCCGATTATCGTATAGCCATTATTCGTGAACAATGTGCTCGAAACTTTAGTGCTTACATCTACTCTTCCGCTGGCCCAGATGAAAGCTCTAGTGATTTAGTGTTTGGAGGCCAAGCCGTGATTGCTGAAAATGGAAAAGTCTTAGCTTCCTCTTCGCTTTTAGATCCCAAACCATTCATTACTGCGCAAATCGATTTGGAAATTTTAAAAAATGAGCGCCTTCGCTACAAAACGACCTTTGAATCTTTAGAACAAGACTACTTACGGATTCCCTTTGCTTCTAAACCAGTTCCAAAGTCGATTGCTTTAACTCGTCCTATCGAGGCTTATCCTTTTGTACCCAAAGACGAAAAAAAGCGCATTGAACGCTGCCAAAATATTTTGGCTATTCAAGCGCGAGGATTGGCTACTCGTCTTTCCAAGATTCAGGCTTCCAAAGTTGTCATTGGAATTTCAGGGGGATTGGATTCGACTTTGGCTCTTTTGGTTTGTTCCAAAGCGTTTAAGATGTTGAATTTAGATCCCAAAGGAATCTTAGCTGTTACCATGCCAGGCTTTGGAACCACCAAGCGAACCAACGCCAATGCCAAAACGTTGATGGAACTTCTTGGTGTCACTCCGATGGAAATTTCGATTGTTCCCGCCGTACTCCAACACTTCAAAGACATCGGGCAAGATGAGTCTATCCATGATATTACGTATGAAAATGCCCAAGCCAGAGAACGGACGCAAATTTTAATGGATCTAGCCAATAAAGAAAATGCCTTAGTCATCGGTACAGGAGATCTTTCAGAGTTAGCCCTTGGCTGGTGTACGTACAATGGCGATCATATGTCGATGTATGGAGTCAATCTCTCCGTTCCTAAAACGCTTGTGCGCTATATTGTAGAAAGCGATGCACTTTTAGCCAAAGAACAGGGCAATCAAGCGCTTTGTACCGTATTGATGGATATTTGTGACACCCCTGTTTCTCCTGAGCTATTGCCTCCCGATGCAAGTGGAAAAATTGCGCAAAAGACCGAAGAAGTGCTCGGCAGCTATGATTTACATGACTTTTTCTTATACCATATGTTGCGTTATCATGAAGGACCACAAAAGATTTTTGACTTGGCTTGTCATGCCTTTCCTCAAGTGGATCGTCAAACCATTTTAAAAGCCTTAACGACATTTTATACGCGCTTTTTCTCCCAGCAATTTAAGCGCAATGTCATGCCCGACGGAGTTAAGGTTGGTTCCATCAATTTCTCACCCCGAGGGGATTGGCGTATGCCAAGTGATGCCTCTAAAGCCATTTGGATGCGAGAAATTCAAGAAATCGAAAAGCGCGAAAATTCATAAAGTAAAAGCGAAGAGCTATCTCACTCTTCGCTTTTTTAAATACACAAAATAGGATCAATAGTCGAAAACTGGAAATATGCGGGGAAAAGTTTTTAAGTCAAATCCTAGTCTAGAAGCGATGGGGATCATCCCTGGGTATGCGGAGAAAAGGAGATTGTCCTTTTAAGTACTCAGCGAAAAAGAGGATCATCCCTGCGTATGCGGGGAAAAGCAGTACCCCGATGTACTTGCATAGGTGAATGGAGGATCATCCCCGCGTATGCGGGGAAAAGAGGCGTATAGCGACGCATATGCTGACCGTACCGGGATCATCCCCGCGTATGCGGGGAAAAGACTAATGATCCTCTTTACTTATAGCATAGTTCTCGACCAAAATCCTAAATTTTATTTAAATTTTCTAGAGAGTTTTTGAAAAGAAAATCTCCTTCTTGTTTTAAGCTTTGAAATGGACCCGATAAGATTTCAATAGGTTTTATCTTAATCATAGAAAAAGAGGATGTAATGAAAGAAAAAAATGAAGCTCCATATTCAAAAATTTTAGGAAAAAAAGTCCATGTAGTAATCGATCGACCAAAGGGAAGTGTTCATCCTAACTATCCTAGTCTCATCTATCCTTTAAACTATGGATACGTTCCAGGAGTATTAGGAGGAGATGGAGAAGAACAGGATTGCTACGTTCTTGGAGTCGATTCTCCGATTGCTGAATTTCAGGGGACGGTTATTGCAATTATTCATCGCTTAGATGATATCGAAGAAAAGTGGGTAGTCGCCAAAGAAGATTGTCCCTTTTCAAAAAAGGAAATAATAAAACAAACCTATTTTCAAGAGAAGTATTTTAGAAGCGATGTGATCACTATCAATAGGAATTAAGAAAAGCGAAGGGCCAAACCGCTCTTCGCTTTTTATAAAAAAGTTTCTTAGAATACGAAAAAGATTAGAGAGGCTCTCCCTCCTCTTTGCATCTAAGAAAATCTTATCTCTTTAAGAAGAGTCCTTATTTAAGCTTGAAGTGATCGTTTTTAGAGTTCTAAAAGAAAAAACCTTATCTAAGATAGATAAGGTTTTAAAGATTAAAAGGGAGCCTACTTGGCTTGTTCTTCTTGATCCTGTTTCAAAGTCTCTTGAATGGCTTCATAAATCGCATCAAATCCTGTTTTTTCTGTCGAAGAAACAGGAAAAATGGATTGAACAGGAATTTGTAAAGCTTGGGAGATGGTTTTAAGCGCTTTTGGACGCTTGGTCTTGGGGACTTTATCCACTTTGGTAGCGGCAATTAAGACTCGACGACCTGTTTGCTTGAAATAATCGATCATGTCTAAGTCATCTTGACTTGGTGCATGACGGGCATCGACAAGAGCCACTACACAAGCAATGTTTTCGCGTTCATTAAAATACTCATCCATCATCTTGCCTAGCTTTTGAAGTTGGGCTTTGGAAAGTTTGGCATAGCCATATCCAGGAACATCGACTAAGACCCATTTCCCATCGATATCAAAAAAATTGAGAAGTTGGGTTTTCCCTGGAGTATTTCCCACATAAGCAAGCTTCTTGCGATTGGTTAAAGCATTAATGAAAGAGCTTTTTCCCACATTGGAGCGCCCTACGACGACCACTTCTGGAAGTTCATGGCTTGGCCAAGAATCTTTGCCAGAAGAAGAGACCATGAAGGTACTTTGAAGTGGGATCATGCTTGGCCCTCAGAAGAAACAGTTGGCTTCTGATTTAAAGGACAAACGACTGCTGGCTTTTCTTCATCAGGTTCTTCAATAGGGGTTACAGGATGAACAAGAGCATGGCTCAGTACTTCATCCACGGTAGATACAGGGATAAAATCCACTGCATCTTTGACTTCTTGAGGAATCTCATCCAAATCTTTGACATTTCCTTGCGGGATCAAGATGGTCGTAATCCCAGCTCGATAAGCCGCCAAGGATTTTTCCTTTAAGCCTCCGATGGGCAAAACATTGCCACGCAACGTGACTTCCCCTGTCATGGCTAAATTGCTCTTGACGGGAATTCCGGTTAGAAGCGAAGTAAGAGCAGTCGAAATGGTAATTCCCGCTGAAGGACCATCTTTAGGAACGGCTCCTTCAGGAACGTGTAAGTGAATGTCATTTTTACCAAAGACTTTTTTCGAAATGCCATAGCGATTGGCATTGGCATGGATGAAGTCTAAGGCAATGGTAGCGGATTCTTTCATGACATCCCCAAGTTGACCCGTTAAAATCAAGCCGCCTTTTCCATCAAATTTGTTGGCTTCAATTTGTAAAATATCGCCTCCAAAAGAGGTATAAGCTAGACCTGTCACAGTACCAACTTGGTCTTCCGTTTCTTTTTTACCGTAATCCACTTTTTCATGACCAAGCCATTCTTGAATCCGATCTTTATCAATGACCACTTGTTTTTGACCATCTTTTAAAATAGCCAAGACGGTCTTACGGGCTAAAGAGGCAATGGTGCGTTCGAGCTGCCGTACGCCTGCTTCACGGGTATAGTAGCGAATCAAATATAAAATCATATCCTCAGGAATGATCAATTGATCTTTCTTCAATCCATTTTCAGCCAATTGACGAGGAATTAAATGGTCTTGGGCAATATGAACTTTTTCCACATCGGTATAAGAAGAAAGTTCGATGACTTCCAAGCGGTCTTTTAAAGCAGGTGGAATATTTTCCAAGTAGTTTGCGGTGGCAATAAACAAAACTTTGGATAAATCATAGGCTTCTTCCAAATAGTGATCAGAGAAGAAGGCATTTTGTTCAGGATCAAGGACTTCTAACATCGCTGAAGAGGGATCTCCCTTGTAGTCAGAAGCCATTTTATCAATTTCATCGATTAAGAAGACGGGATTAATGACTTGCGCCTTTTTCATTCCTTGAATAATGCGACCAGGCAAGGCCCCAAGATAGGTTCGACGATGCCCACGAATTTCGGCCTCATCACGCACGCCACCAAGAGACATTTTGACGAAATGACGATCCAAAGCACGAGCAATGGATTTAGCTAAAGAGGTTTTTCCTACCCCAGGAGGACCTGCTAAACAAATAATAGGCGCTTTAAGAGAGTTGGTATTTTGTTTTACGGCTAGATATTCCAAAATACGCTCTTTTACCTTTTTTAAGCCGAAATGGTCTTCTTCCAAAATGCTTTCAACGTTTTCTAAATCTTCGTTGTCGGTTGTTTGTTGCCACCAAGGCACATCCAATAACCAGTCAATATAGGTTTTGATGGTGCCCGTTTCGCCACTTGCCATGGGCAAATTTTCATAGCGCACCAACTCTTCTAAAACTTTCTTTTTAATCGCTTCTGGATAGGGATTTTCTTTTAGGCGCTTACGAATTTGATCGCCCTCTTTACCTGGAGCTGATCCATCGGTGAGCTGATCTTGCAAGGCACTGATTTTTTCTCGCAAATAGAAATCTTTTTGGTTTTGATCAATGCGCTCCTTGACCGTTTCGTTGATCCGCTTTTCAACTTCCGTAAGCTCTTTTTCCTTTTCGATGTCTTCAAGAAGCATCATCAAGCGATCGTTGATTCCTATGGTTTCTAAATACTCCTGTTTGCGTTCAGGAGTCATCGGGAAAATTTGAGCGGCTTTATCACTTAAGGTACTTGGAGAAATTCCTTTGGATAAATCACTTAGAATATCCCGAGACATAAACTTTTCCCCTGGACGCATTTTTTCAAATGCGGCCGAAACCAGACGCATTAAAGCGACTTGTTCGGCTTGATTTTGGGATTCAGAAGGCATCATTTCCACTTCGACAAGTTCGGAAAGATTGCCTTCTTCAAATGATTTCAAACGAACGCGTTCGATTCCCCGAAATTTTACGCGTAAAAACTTATCAAAACGGCGAATGTGACGAATTTCGCACAATACGCCTACTTTATAAATATCATCAAGGCCAGGGTTTTCCGACTCTTGATTTTCTTGAGCAAACATACAAATACGATCGTTGTAATTGTCTTGGGCATTTTCGATCGCTTTGAGGCTATTGGTTCTGCCAACATCAATGACTAAATCTTGGCCTGGAAATACAATCACCCCACGGGTACAAATCATCGGATAGGTTTGTGTATTCATGAAAAATGCGGCGCAAGACTCACGGATACCACCGTGAGAGGGCCGACCCTCCTTTCCTATTCCTAGAAGCTATATTCTAGGAACATTTAAAAGCATACGAAAACAGGTAAGGGCCTGAATTTATCACACTTTTAGGCATTTGGCAAAAAAGACGCTAAAAGAGCGTCTTTTTTGTTTCTCGCTTAAAGCATCTTAAATTGGATCTACTTAGTTTTCTTCTGCCGCTTCGCTTGTTTCTACTGCTTCTACGACCTCGTCGTTGGTCCAACCGTTTTCAGAGAGTAAAGCTTTAATGCCTTCTTGAATCAAATAGCTATTTTTTAAATCCTGAACGAGACGGTAGTTGTGACGTAAACGATCGACAGATTGTCCGACTTCATAAGAAGCCTTTTGCAACAAACGATCGAGCGTTTCCTTGCTTAGAGTAATGCCAGCCGCTTTGGCGATGGCCATCGCTAAGGCTTCTTCACGCAATTGATTTTCATAGCCTAAGCGATCTTCTTCAGAAAGTTGCGAAGCCATATTCTCTACATATTGTTGAATCGCTTTTTGGTCTTTGAAGAGTTTTTGGAAAACTTCCATCGATTGTGGATTACTTGGATCCATCCATTGATATACCATTTGTTCTAAGGAATCATGGATGCGTTCTTCGACACGCGCAGGATGAATTTCTACTGGTTCTTGTACATTCTCTTTTACTTTCTCGAACAACTCACCGACAAAGTTGGAATATACTTCATTTTTGGCTTCTCTTAAAAGTCTTTGATGAACGAGATCTTTAAATTGATCAACGGTATCAATGCCTTCAATTTCGATTTTTTCCGCAATAAACGCATCATTGAGTTCAGGCAAAGTTGGTTTATACAAATCATTGAGAGTGATTTGTACTTCTGCTTCTTGGTTGGCATACTCTGGCTTCACGTAGTCGGCCGGAAGAGTTACAGTATAGGTCTTTGTTTCATTGGATTTCATTCCTTGAAGGTTTTCCATAAAGCTAGGAACCGTAGAATCCAAGGACAAATTGATCTCCTGATCACTCATAGACCCTTCATCCACTACTTCTCCTTGAACCTTTACCGTATAGGCTAAATCCGCTGTATCTTTTTCTTGGGCTTCTTCTCCCTCTTCAGCTAAAACATACTCTGCATTTTCTTCAAGAAGTCTTTGGATAATTTCATCCACCTGCGCCTCTTCTACTATCGCCTCAGCGGGAGTAAGACCAAGGTTTTTCCAATCACCTAAAACCACTTCAGGTTCTACTGTAATTTCATAAGTCACTGTAATGGCTGAATCATTTGCTTCATCAATGGAATGATTGATGGATCCCACAGGATTGAGATCGCTGTTCGCCATCAATTCTTCAAATACATCTTCAAGACAGAAATTAAAAGCTAAATCATAAAAGTTTTTCGCTCCAAGCATCTTACGCACTACTGCCGCGGGAATGCGGCCAGCGCGAAATCCTTTAGAAGGTAAAAATTTATTTCCTTCTTTTACTGCTTTATTCTGAGCAGCTTTCCATTCTGGACCCTCAAGAGTCGCTGTCATTGTGACTTTCCGAGCATCTTCTCTATTCATCTTTATATCTTTTAAATTCATGATGGTAGACTCCTTTCTGTTTGACTGAAGACTTCTTTTTCAGCCAAAAAACCTTTGGATTGACTTTATCATTTTGTACGACCGAAATGGGAAAAGACTAGAAAGAAGGCTTCTTTTTAGTTTAAATCAGCTTCTTTTTCGTCTAAATCATTTTACGCTTAATTTTTTTCTAAACTCTAAAAGGACTTATTTTCTTTAATTCTCTCTTCTTTTAAAGTCGCTTTGATCTCTTATAAAGAGGAATTTCTTTCTATCAATTATTTATTCTTATAATTAATTATTCTTACTTGAGATCTTTTCTTTTAGGACTTTCTTCCCTAAAAAAAGAAGGACCATTTCACCACGAAAAAAGCTCTAACGCATTTCATAAAAAGGAGATATTTATGAAAATTATTGAATACTTTGCCTTACCTCAAGACCAACAAAAACTCTGGATGAATAAACTTGAAGAAGCCGATTGGGAAGCAGGTAAATCTCTATGTCGTCGCATTCAAACCCACGATTTAATTTCTAAAACAAAAGAAGACCCAAAACTTTATCTTCTCATCAATGATCAACAAGAATTAATGGCCTATGCTATTCTCGCTCAAAAAGATGATATTCAAGAAACCGATTTAACCCCTTGGATTGGCTATGTTTATACCTATCCTCCTTTTCGAGGTCAAAAATTAGCTCAAAAAGTTTTAAGTCATTGCGAAAAGCAAGCCCAAGAACAAGGCTACCAGGCCATCTATATTTCCACGGGCTATGAAGGACTCTATGAACACTATGGGTATTCCTTTTTAAAGGAAATGGAAGATATGCACGGGCATCTTTCTCGCGTTTACAAAAAAAACTTATAAGCTTATTCATGGATTGAGTAGAGAGTTTGCCTCTCAACCCATTAACGCTTCTCGATCCTGTCTAAAAAAGACGTTTTCCTCATCTTAAAAGATTTAACAAGCATAGGAAGACCTCCACTTTTGAAAACAGGTAAAATATAAGTAGAAAGTGGTGAATGAATATGAATTATACTCTTGAATATCCTGAAAAAAATCTTGCGGTTTTAACGTTTACGATTGATAAAGATACCTTTGAAGCGGATTTAAAAGCCGCTCAAGAAGCCACAAAGTCCGACGATCAAAAGCAAATTCATGAATATGCGATTGCCAATGCCGCAGGTCAAGTTTTAGCTGAGGCAGCCCAAGCCAATAACCTTAAAGTAGCGGCGGAACCTTCTTTGGTTTCCGAAGGACAAGATGATGGGTCTGTCATCGTTACGATTACTATCCCTCTTGTTCCTAGTGTGACTTTACCAGCCTATACAGGTTTAAACTTTAAAAAAGAACCTGCTACCGTAAGTGAAGAAGAAATCTTACACGATGTTCAACAACGCATTTTCTCTCATCGCGCTTGGAAAGATGTTCCAGTCGGTACCCCTGCCGAAAAAGGTGATCAAGTAATCATCGATTTCGTCGGAGAAAAAGATGGGGTTCCTTTCCCAGGTGGATCTGCAGAAAACTTCCCACTCGTTTTAGGTAGTGGTCAATTTATTCCTGGATTTGAAGATCAATTGATCGGTGCAGTTCAAGGTGAACATGTCCAAGTCAATGTATCTTTCCCAGAAGATTATTTTGAAAAATCTTTAGCTGGACAACCTGTTATTTTCCGCGTTGTGGTTAACCAAATTCAAAAACCTATCGTACCAGAACTGACAGATGCATTCGTTGCAGAAATGAAGTTGGATGGAGTAAAAACCGTTGATGAACTTCGTGCTCGTGCGCAAGCCGATTTAATGGCGTTAAAGGAAGAAGAAATTGAAAACCGTTTGGCTTATGATATTCTCCATCGCATTGCCGAAGGCGCTCAAATGGACATTCCTCAAGCCATGATTGAAAGCCAAGTTAACCAACATATTCAACAATATGAAGGTCAACTTCAACAGTTGGGCATGACTCTTGATCAATTCTTACAAACTTCTCATCAAACGCTTGAACAGTTCAAAGAAAAGATCGTTCCTGAAGCGACAGAAGAACTTCGTGCGGCTCTGGTTTTAGATGCGATTGCTCAAGAACAACAAATCAAAGCCAATGATGAAGAGCTTCAAAAAGAATATGAGTTGATCTCTACCATGTATAACTTTGCTCCAGAACAACTCAAACTCATCATTCCTCCTCAAACCGTTGCAGCGCAAATCACTCAACGTAAAACGTTAGATTATCTTAAAAACCAAAATACTGTAAAAGAATAACATTTCTTTTTCCCTACTCTTGTAAGACTGTCCTAGACACGGACAGTCTTTTTTATTGTGAAAAAAGATTTCCTATACTCAAAAAGTATGAAGCTTATTTCTTTATATGTATTAGATATTCTATTTTTTCAATCCTAAAATTAGGGTGTACGGACCATTGGCTCTTTTATCCAAAGAAAAATGGCAGAAGACCGATTTAAAATTTCTGAAAATTTAAAGTTTCCAATAAAGATCAAAGAGTTTGGAAGAAGGAGATAAAAGTGAAAGTCTTAGCCCTAAATGGCAGCGCAAGAAAGAATGGCAATACATCCATTCTGATCCAACGCATTTTAGAAAAACTAGATCAAGCTGGAATTAAAACCGAAGTGATAAATCTTTGTGAAGCATCAATTCAACCCTGTAAAGCTTGTTTTTTGTGTACGGGGAAAGGAAATTGTGTTTTTCATACGGATCGCTTTAGAGAAATCTTTGAAAAAATGAAGCAGGCCGACGGGCTTATTCTTGGCTCCCCCGTTTATTCCGCGAATATATCTGCCAATATGCAAGCGCTCTTAGAGCGATCTGCCGTAATTTGCGACCTGAATGAGGGATTAATGAAATATAAAGTGGGAGTCTCGGTGGTGAGCGCAAGACGAGGTGGGGCTTTAAATGCTTTTGATGCGCTCAATCATTTTTTTCTTAATCATGAAATGGTTGTTGTAGGAAGTACTTACTGGAATATGGCCTATAAAGAAGCTTTCAAGGATAAAGAAGCTTTAGCGAATATGGATAATCTTGCCCAAAATATGATCTGGATCCTAAGAAAAATAAAAGGAAGCGCATGATGAAAAATAGAGTCTTATTTTTACTCCTCTTTGTATTTTTATTTAGTACAGCTTGGAGTAAAACCACATCCAATAAAAGAGAACTATCTACAGATAATGAAAATATGGTCTTAAAAGAAAGAGAAGAGGATCCAATGATGGATGAAAAAAAGAATAAAATTTTAATTGCTTATTTTTCTGCTACCCAAACGACCAAACACTTAGTTGACTTCGCTTCAGAGATTTTAAATGCCGAAGTTTATGAAATTGTTCCAGAGATTCCTTACACGGCTGAAGATTTGGCCTATTATACCAACAGTCGAGCTGATCGAGAACAAAGAGATCCATCGGTTCGTCCAGCTATTTCTGGACAAGTCGAAAATATGGGGCAATACGATACCATTTTACTAGGCTATCCCATTTGGCATGGGCAGGCTCCAAGAATCATCAATACCTTTTTAGAAACTTATGATTTTTCTGGAAAAACAATTTTGCCCTTCTGTACCTCTCATAGCAGTGGTATCGGTTCAAGTGATACCTCTCTTCACGCTCTTGTACCCAATGCCAACTGGCTTCAAGGCCAACGCTTTTCAGCCAACACCACAAAAGAAGAGCTTTCCCATTGGCTTGACGAAATGGGCATGGATCCAGAAGTTGGAACATTCAATTTTGGCACCAAAAAAGTACAACTAAATAACGGATATAATATGCCCATTCATGGACTTGGTACTTACAGCTTGCATGGAGAGGAATGTAAAAACGCTGTACGAACGGCTATTGAAAATGGCGTTCGACTTCTTGATACCGCTTCTGCTTATGGTAACCAAGAAGAGATTGGCGAAGCAATTCGAGAAGCGATCGAAGATAATGTAATTAAAAGAGAAGACCTCTTTGTGATCACCAAAATTTATCCTGGTGAAGAAATGAGAAATCCAGAGAAATCGATTCAATCCTGTTTGGATAAACTCAATATTGGTTATGTGGATATGATGCTTTTGCATCATCCAGATGCGAATGATGTAAAAGCCTATAAAGCGATGGAAAAATTTGTAGCAGAGGGAAAAATTCATTCTCTTGGGTTGTCAAATTGGTATATCGAAGAATTGACGGAATTTCTTCCCCAAGTAGATATCGTCCCAGCCCTCATTCAAAATGAAATTCATCCTTATTACCAAGAAAATGAGGTCATTCCCTTTATTCAAGAAAAAGATATTGTCGTTCAAGGCTGGTATCCACTTGGCGGAAGAGGCCATACGCGTGCGCTTTTAAATGATCCTGTGATCTGTGAGATTGCTCAAACTCATAATGTGTCTTCCGCTCAAGTCATTTTACGCTGGAATCTACAAAAGAATGTCATCGTTATTCCTGGATCGAGTAACCCTGACCATATCAAAGAGAACACAGAGCTGTATCATTTCTCTTTGACTGAAGAGGAAATGAATCGAATCAATCAATTGGATCGAAATGAAAAGCATGATTGGTATTAAAATTGAAGAAAACAGAGAAACAAAGGAGAATGTATGAATCTTGGAATTTATGGAGTTGGAATGATCATACAAAAATTTCTACTCAGTCTGCACCAAATTGCTAGAATCCATTTGCAAGCGATTCTCTCCACTCCTCGTTCACTCACGCAAGCAGAGTCTCTGGCCAAAACCTATGGAATTAAAACGGTCTTTACTCAAGAAAAACTGATTCTCGAAGATTCAAAAATCGATACGATTTGAATTGCTACGCCCAATAGCTTGCACTATTCACAAGCCAAACGCGCGTGAGAAGCTGGAAAAAACGTTATTGTTGAAAAGCCGATGACCATCTGAAATCAGGCAAGTGCGCCTTTTAAATTTGAATTATTCGCAGTATTCCTCACGATACGATCGATTTTTACAAGAAGAATTTCTACCCGCTTTTGATCCAGCTAAAGCAGGGGGAGCGCTCATGGATCTC
>CAYTMK010000001.1:80923-82806 GCA_964438885.1 uncultured Erysipelotrichaceae bacterium
AGAATTTCTACCCGCTTTTGATCCAGCTAAAGCAGGGGGAGCGCTCATGGATCTCAATATTTATAATATTAATCTTTGTGCTTTCTTGTTTGGAAAGCCTAAGGAAGTCCATTACTATGCCAACGTTTCTCGAGGAATCGATACGTCTGGGGTATTAATTCTCGAATATCCTGGCTTTCAAGCCGTCTGCATTGGAGCTAAAGATTGTAAAGCACCGCTACTATCTACTATTCAAGCCGAAAAAGGGAGCATTCTCATGGCCGATACTTCCAACAGCCTCAATGCATTTTCTTATATTCCATCTGGCGGAAAGTCTGGAATCATTCACTTAAAAGATGTGGAACATATGAGCAATTTGAATCTGAAAGACCATCGAATGATTCCTGAATTTGAAGCCCTTGAGCGCATTATCCAAGAGCACGATACGACCTTAGCGAATCAAATGAATAAAGTTTCTTTATTGCTATGGAAATTCAAACCAAAGCTCGTCAATCAGCCGGAATTCATTTTCCCGAAGATCGTTAATCAAGTATCTTAAAAACAAAACAGCCAGAACATCTCCTTGAGAGTTTTTTGGCTGTTTTGTTTTTAGAAAATCATTGCATATTCAAATCGGATTGAAGTTGTTCCAAAAATTTAGACGAGGCTTTGGAAAATACTTGATGCTTTTTCCAAACAATATACAATTCCGCTTCTAAAGGAGGATCAAAAGGTCGAAAGCATAATTCGCTTTCTCCCGTGGTATTGATCAATCCATCAAGAACCACCGCATATCCAATTCCAACTTTCACCAAATGAGAAGCGTTATAGATCAAATCGTACGTTGCAACGATGTTTAACTTGGAAAAATCGGATTTTAACCAAGAAGATATTTCACTGCTCTCGGAGGCCTGATGGGATAAAATAAGCGGTTGATCTTTTATATCTTTAGAACTAATTTTTTCCCTTTTGGAGAGTGGACTATCTTTTCTCATCAGTATTCCCCACGTATCCATAATAGGAAGACGCTTATACTCATATTTCATTACATCGACAGGACCGATTAAAAGCCCAAAATCTATGAGCCCTTTATTGAGCTTCTCCGTTACCCGCTCGGCATCACCACTATAAATTCGATAGCGGATCAGTGGATATTGATGTTGTAAATTTTTAGCTGTCTGGGCTAAAAGTGAAATAGCATCCGTTTCTCCACTTCCGATACGGATCTCTCCAACAATGGTCTCATTAGAACAAGTGATTTCCGCTTTTGTTTTTTCCATTAAATCCAAGAGTTCTTCTGCTCGCTTACGTAAAAGAATCCCCTCTTCCGTTAAGGTTACTTTTTTTCCACCACGAATAAAGAGCTGTTTGCCAAGTTCTTCTTCTAACTCTTTGAGCTGCCGCGAAAGAGGAGGCTGCGTCATATGAAGGGACTCGGCTGCTTTCGTGATACTCTCTTCTCGGGCTACCGCAAGGAAATACTGCAATACACGAATGTCCATTCGAAATTCTCCTATAGAGGATATTTTTTATCCTTAACTTTTTCGCGTGAGAAGTTATCTTCTTAAAGTTTAACTTAAAATATACTTTTTAAGTATGAATAAAAATACTCTATATGTATTCGATATAAGTAGAGAGAATTTTTATAATAAAACCATCAAAGAAAGAGGGACAAAAGATGGCATTTAAAGAAGATTTTTTATGGGGTGGAGCGACTGCAGCCAATCAACATGAAGGCGGTTATAACTTAGGTGGAAGAGGCCTTAGTACGTTTGATGCCGTAACGGGTGGGGGATATAAAGTTCCTAGAAAAGTAACCTATCAGACCAAAGACGGATTAGTGGGAGAAGCCCCAGTAGATAGTACGATGACAGGAAAAGTTCCAGAAAACACAATTGGCTATA
>CAYTMK010000002.1:0-81629 GCA_964438885.1 uncultured Erysipelotrichaceae bacterium
AAATAGATTCTTTTTCTATATTCCTTATTTTTTATAACCATGCCTTTTCTAGGCTTACTCCAGTTTTTATTTTTCTTTCTAAATGTTTTGTATTCCTCTTCTTCTCTTTTTAGTTCTGATTTTATTTTCTTTAATTTATAGGTTAATTCTTGCTTCTTAGTTTTTAATTGTTCTTTTCTAGCCCTGAGTTTAGCTTGCGCTTCATTTATAGCACTATCTGCGACTCAAGATTTTATCTTTAATTCTTTACACAATCTTCTTTTTACTTCTTTTAAACTTGTGTGTTTGTTTAACTCTGATAGGGCAATATGATAGACCCGACTATAAATTTCAATATAGTCTTCTAGAAAATCCGTTACATTGGGATACTCTGTCCAATCATTTTTCTTATCGAGGACTAAAGAAGTAGTTGCGGTATACGAGGTTTGTGTAAATTCTAAGTATCCTTGCCAAGGAATCTTATCCATAAGCGACTACTCCTTTCTCTCGATTCTTCTCATTTCTTATGACTATTTTTCTTTTAGACCTACTAATTTGGCCGTCTCTCGTGTAGTAAAATATTCTTTACTTCAATATATCCTGCTTATCGCATAGTACTATTTTACTTCATTTAGTTAATTGAGTTAGTTATGTTATGCAGTTGCTTACCCTTTTTAATAAGAAAAAGCGGATTCAGGGATTGTGTGATGCTCCACTTACTCCTTTAGGAATTGAACAAGCAACCTATTCAGCCCAACATCTAAAAAAGCTTAGTCTTCAATTTGATCATGCGTATAGTTCTACTTCCGAACGAGCTTGTGATACTTTAGAACTCGTTACCACTCTTCCCTATAAACGTTTAAAAGGCTTAAAGGAGTGGAATTTTGGTTTTTACGAAGGAGAGCCAGAATACCTCAATCCACCTCTTGAAGAGTACTCAGCTTTTTTTAGTGCGCATGGAGGCGAAACGCGAAAAGAGCTTACCACGCGAATCAATCAAACGCTTTTAGAAATTATGAATCATGAGGATCATCAAAACGTATTGGTTGTTTCTCATGGGGGAGCCATTCGTAATTTCCAAAAATATTGGTGTCCAAATGATAAGCATCTCATTCCGGATCGAATTTACAATGCTGCTTTATTATTCTTTGAGTTTGATTCCCAAACCCAAACATTCACATTTACAGATATATTCAATCCCAATTATCAAGGAAAAGACTAAGCTTTTTCTTAAAAACACATATTCACTTTTACAGTTGAATATGTGTTTTTTCGTTAAAATTCGAGATCATATCTCTTTAACACTCTACTTTTTGAGGAGCCTAGAATTTGGAGAGGAAAAGATTTTGGAGAATTTAAAAATAAAAAAAATAAAGTAAAAAATCGTCAATGTTTGAACATTGACGATTAAGAAATTTAATAATTGCTTTCATCCAAAGCCGAAGGATCTCCATAAATAAAATCTACAATTCGTGCAACTGGCATTTCACGCAGATGATCAGGATCCGCTAAGGTTTCCTCATTGAAGCGAAACTGATCATAATAGAGATACCCATTATCCACTAAAGGATTCCAGCCATTATCTTGATAAAGCAAAGCTGTCTGATAGGCAATTCCTGGCGTTCCAGACATTCTGACACCAGGCGGACTGCTGTGGAGAAGCAATACACTGCCATCTTCGAATTGCCCTAAGGCAATATAAATATGCCCTTGATCTGTCATCATCAAATCTCCAGGCAAAATTTCGGTCACTTCATCCGCGCTTTTATAGGTCCCATAGCCAAGATTGCTCAGAAATTCCCCATATGTTTCCGAAAGAGAGACATAGTCACGTTTTTCTGGCAAGGTATTATACAATACCCAACCCACGTATCCCGAGCAATCAAGTCCGTTATGGATTTCATAAATATGGTCTTCTGCTACATAACCATATCGATTGGCTTCATAAAACTCTTTCCAAGACGAAACAAGTCCAAGGGTCATTGAATCTTCATTTCCCCCTGTATCTTCCTCATTCCATCCACCACCCCAGACATATAAAACTTGATCTTTTGGCTCTAAAGCATGACGCAAAAAATCAGTCAAAGTCGCTTTTTGGACGGTTGGTTCTTCACTCGATTCACTCGAAGCAAGATTTAAAGAAGCCGAAAAAGACGATTGTTCACGATTTTTATCTGTAGCATCCACTTTATGAATGGGATTAAAGGCCACATGATGAAACGTATAAAGACTCAGTCCAATGCCAGCTATTAAGAAAAGCCCTACTATTAAGATTTTTGTCCAACGATTTTTCATATATTTATAGTTACGAAATAGGATAAACCACACAAAATATTCTAGGAGATCGCCTTTATTTTTAAATAAGGTTTAATGTGATGAAATCTCTCTTCCATCATTCTCTCCTTATTTCTAAAGAAGAACTTAAAAATTTTTGATTTTCTCATGGCTTGTTAAGCCGAAGAATTCTCAGAAGAAGACGAATCTCCGAGTTCTTGGTTGTTTTGTTCTTCCATTTTCTTCTTTTCTTCTTCTGTCAATTCTGGCAAAGTCTGTCCATCTAAGCCAGCTCGATCTTCAATGACATCCGGTGGATTAGACATTTGACCATTTAGATTCATATAGTGGGTTAAATCCTGACCTGCATAATAATTGGAGTTATAGCGGTTTTCAAAATACTCAAGACAAAGTTTGCCAATATCGGCTAATAAATTCATTCCATCCGTTTTGGAAATACAAGAATAAATAGAAAGAGTAAAAGGAGCTAAGCCATTGGAAATCCCCACCGCATTGCGCACTTCATCAATATTTCCAATTTTTTGAATATAAGTACCCGGTACCTCGCGGTTTAAGAAGGTATCATAGGCCGTATATTGCAACCAAAACTTTAAATCATTAAAAATGGAAGGAGTATTATAGACATAATTTAACAAGCGCATCATATAATCCGCGTTAATGACATTGCTTTGTTCAGAGAAAAAATCTTCCGTTTGAGGTTGATCCGTATACTGAGCCACAATTTCTTTAAATTTGTCATATCCTCCAATGTGTTCATATAACATATGACCCGCGATGTTATCGGAATACAATAACGCGGCTTCAAGAAGCTCATCGATTTGAATTTTGTCGCCCACTTTATATTTGCGATGAATGGGCTGATTTAGATTTTCGTCATCTTCTTCTTCCCGCATTTTTTCTGTGTATTCTAGCGTATCGGAAGGACTAATATGCCCACGTGCGATTTCTTCATAGTAATACACACAAAGAGGGAGTTTATAAGTAGAAGCGGCGGTAAAATTTTGCTTCGCATTGCTTGATTGAATAATTTCTTGGGTAATTAAGTCTTGAACGGACCAAGAAACCTTATTGGGATCATAGTTATGTGCTGTTAAATAAGCTGTAATTTGTTCTTTGAGATCATACAAAGAATTTTCTTGAGGCCTATTATCAATCGCATTTTTCAAATTCACCAGCTCTGCCACTTTTGGATCGTTGCTTTCTGGCACCACTCGAATAGACGCTTGAGATGAAGCTCTATCTTCTGATTGTTCAGAAGAAAATGTGGAATCCGATGGACTAGAACTCTCTAAACTTGTTATGGAAGAGGTATGAGCGGGCGTTTTATTAAAAATAAAACGAACCATTTTAATGGCTCCTAGGCTCATAGAACATCCAAGTACCAAAACCAAGCTGAGTAAAATCAATAGACGTGTCCGATGATACCGCTGTTTTCTTCGCTTTTTTCTTTTTTTTGTTTCCGACATACACTCAAAATAATATAAGACCTTCTCTAAGAGTCAACCAATTCTAAAGTTGTTTTCAGTTTTATAACTTAGGATTTTATCCCAATAGAAGAAAGGGAAAAGAATTTTTCGCTTTTAAAAAGCTCTATCTCTTCAAAAATTGAGATAGAGCTTTCGAGTCACTTTTTTCCTTTTTGGCTATCACAACGCTTCGCTCCTTCTTTTAAGATGTGACTTCCCATCATTATACTTTCCTCAAAGACACCTTGAGCTCTTTTAACATCTTAAGGTTTAAAGTGATTCATCCACTTTTCTCTTACTTTCTTGGAGACTTCAAAGCGTTAAGAAAAGAGATTTTACTTCAAAGAGGCTCATTCCATTTCTACTCACTCTACCATTGACTCGGCTCATCTCGTTTTTACTCAGAAAAACGCTTTTAAAACGGCCTTGCCATGTAGAAACAGCCAGTTCAAAGCTTTTTCATGGAATACAATGAGGTATGGTAAAGCGATTCAATTTATAAAAGCGATAAATATTTATTAGTGAAATAACGAACAGGCAATACCCAAGTAAAGAGCTTTATAAACCAATTCTCAACTTTTTAATCGGCTCATTTACTCTACTCTATTCCACAAATTTTATCTATCTTTTCATAAAAAGGCGTTTAGTTTAAACCAAACGCAGCAAATTGAGTTAATGCGTTAAAATTTCGACTCCATCTTCTGTGACAAGCACAGTATGTTCCCATTGGGCGGAAAGCTTGCCATCATCAGTATAGGAAGTCCAATCGTTATCAGCATCGATAAATAAAGTAGAAACTCCTTCATTGATCATGGGTTCGATGGTAAAGACCATGCCTGGAGCGACAATCATTCCAGTTCCCGCTTTTCCAACATGGTGCACATACGGTTCTTCATGAAATTCATTTCCTACTCCATGTCCGCAATAATCGGTTACCACGCTAAAGCCATTTTTATAGGCAATCGTTTGGATGGCTTCCCCAATATCTCCAAAATGTCCCCATGGTTTTACCGCTGCAAGGCCCGCATTGAGACACTCTTTGGTTACGTCTACAAGTTTTTGGGCTTTAGGGCTCACTTTTCCAATGCAATACATTCGAGAAGCGTCGGCATAGTGACCATGGTAAATCGTCGTACAATCGACATTGACAATATCGCCCTCTTTTAAGATGGTATCATCAGGAATTCCATGACAAATTTGATCATTAATGGAAGTACAGCAGCTTTTGGGAAATCCTTCATAGCCTAATGGAGCTGGAGTGGCTCCCTGAGCAATCGTATAATCATAGACGAGCTGATCAATTTCGTTGGTGGTCATCCCCGCATGGATTTTCTCCCCCACTAAATCTAAAACAGCTGTATTAATTTTTCCGGCTTCACGAATCCATTTTAAATCTTCTTCCGTTTTGATAAGGGAACGAGGGGGAACGTGTTCTCCTTTGGTCTGTAAAGCATGCATTTCACGATCAAAGGCTTCATGACACTTTTTGTATTTCTTGCCGCTTCCACACCAACATGGATCATTTCGATTCATAATGTAATTTTCCTTTCTTTTCTATTGAAAACAAGCTAAACCATAACTCAAAATAGCGTCAGAAATCACTATTTAAAGATTATTTTTATGGTTTTTCAACCAAAGGTCATACGGTTAACCTATTCCGCTTAAACACAATTCGATTATTAACCATACATCTTGTTGTTTAAGTTTCTAAACTTATGCAATGCCGTAAAGGGAAATGCTAAACTGTCTTGCGTTTATACATCTTTTTACGACAAAAAAATGCTATTTAGTTTACCGTGTCTATATAACCTTGACCACGTCTAGCGATAACAAAACTTGCACCTGTATGAATATTTAATTTCATGATTAGACAATATTTTTGTTTCGCAATCCAACCAGGCTGGATTGACTTTTTTTAACCAAATTCTGTTTCGATAACAAACGGTATCCATAATGTCTACAAATTGGCGATAAGCAAGGGAGTGCAACATATCGTTGTACTTCTTACCTCTTTTATTAATCGTTTTGGCTTTTGTTGTTTTAAAATCCAGGTTTTCAATCACAACATCTTTGCCTGTTGATAAGGCTCTAGTCTTAATAATTGTCGCTATTTGTTCTAAATCCGATTGGGTGGCATTCCCTTGCTTGTATCTATATCGAATTAAATCGGTATCAATCAGATGTCCAAATTCGTTTGTTTCCGTCAATGCAACAAAACCTTTGTTGAAATCAATTCCAATAACCCCACGAGATGAACAAGTAATAAAATCAGCAGGATCACATTGAATTTCAAAGGTACAATATAAATAATATCTCCTATTTCTCTTGATTACCTTGTAAGATAACGGGCTATTATGATTTTGGAGGATAAAAATTAGTTTTTGCTTATGATGATCAAAATGAACTTTACCATAAGCCTATTCACTACGTTAGCTCTTAAAACCACCAATATCCTTGCGTAATTTGATCTTAAATTGATTCGTTTTGTTATCGAAAGACAATTGTAAAATTTGATTACCAGATGTCTCTGTCTTCGTTCCGACAAAAGATAACTGGCTATCTCGTTTAGCTACAAACTCATCATAATCACGTTTTAAAAGATATTTGGTTCCAAAACATAACTTGTAAATGCCATGTTCAATTTAGTAGTTTATATTATTCAGTTTTTGCTTTTTTATAGTTAAGTTGATTTTTTTTGGAGACTAATTTCCGTTTGAGATTACAATGTTGAACAAGAGATACATATTTATCATTTGATCGTAATAATATTTTATTATCACAAACTTTTAATTATAGCGTAGCAATCATAGACTCCAAGGCTTGAATTTTGCGTTCAAGTTGAGATCTTTCATATTGCTTCAACTCAATCAAGGAATTTAACGTACCTTGAGCGTCAGAAATGATAGAGTTAGCGGTACGCTTTAAAATATTAAATTTGGTTTGTAGATAAGTGTTAAATGCCGATTTTTTGAAATTTGGGTCTCGTTTCATAATATGAAACGTCTTACGTTTGGCTTTACTGTATATGGCAAAACATGAATCAAAATATTCAATTAGATCGTGATTTTGTTCATCATGTAGCTGTGCCACAACAGTAAATTTACGTGCTTTCATGTTTACTCCATCTTCCAATATAAGGTTTAAGTTTCTAAATATAGAAGAACCTATCAATTTTAAAAGGGCACCTAAAACATAGAAAAAAAGAAAGAAAATTTTTCTCCATTTATTGAAACTACTGACATCTCCTTTTAGAGCTTAGCTTGTTCGATTAGGACTTTACTACTAAAATGCGGTCTTTTCCGCTTATGTCTTGAATGACTTCTGCTTTGGCCTGTGGGAAATAGTGATGAACGAGTCCTAATAAGCTGTCGGCTTGATTGTAGCCCATCTCAAAAGCCATTATCCCACTTGGATTTAATACTTGGTCTGCTTTTTCCAATAATTTTCGATAGAAGAACAAACCATCTTCCCCGCCAAATAAAGCCACATTGGGTTCGTAATCGACTACTCCATGGTCCATTTCTTCTTGAGAAGGAATATAAGGTGGATTACAAACCAATATATCGCAATAAAGCCCACGTTGAATAAAAGGGTCTAACATATCTCCTTGAAGAAATTGGACGTTTCCTTTGAGCTTCTCATTGTTGATTTTGGCTACCTCTAAGGCTTCTTTGGAAATATCTGAAGCATATATTTTTAATTCAGGTGCTTCTAAGCTAAGGGTAATGCCGATGGCTCCACTTCCAGTGGCGACATCGAAAACGACTGGTTCCTCTTTGTTTTCAAAAAGAAGATCACTCAACATGAGCACTTGACCCGTCAGTTCTTCTGTTTCTGGTCTAGGGATTAGAACGTTTTCATTGACGATAAAATCATATCCATAAAAATTTTCATAGCCTAACACATACCCTAAAGGTTCCCCTTGTTCTAGACGGTGAATGCCTTCAAGATAATCCGTAGCAATCTCAAAATCCGCTTCTTCATCCATAACCATGTATAAATTAATGTTTTTCTTACGACACAATTCATTGAGAAGCAACAAAGCAGCTTGGTCCGAATTTCCCGCTTGATATAAGCGGTCTTTGCCTTCGCGCAAAAGAGTATGCCAAGTAGTCATTATAGGGCTTCTCCAGCCAATTTGGCTCTTTGGTCTGCTTCTTGTAAAGCGTTCATCAAGTCTTCTAAACGACCATCAATAATCCGATCCAATTGATTCACTGAATATCCAATGCGATGATCCGTTACACGATTTTGGGGATAGTTATAGGTGCGAATTTTTTCTGCTCGATCGCCCGTACCGATTTTTGTTTTCCGTTCTGCATCGTTTTTTTCATCAATTTCACGTTGACGTTCTTCCTTGACCCGCGCTGCAATGGTTGCTAAAGCAGTCGCTCGATTTTCGTGTTGTGAACGACCATCTTGGCACTTCACTACAATTCCTGTGGGCTTATGAATGACTCGAACAGCTGAGTCTGTTTTATTGACATGCTGACCACCTGCTCCAGAAGCCCGCATGGTGTCAAACTCCAAATCATTTATATCGATGTCAAAATCTTCTTCATCGATTTCTGGATAACAAAGAACTGTAGCGGTCGAAGTTTGAATGCGCCCTTGAGATTCTGTTTTGGGGACTCGTTGAACTCGATGAGAGCCACTTTCATATTTGAGAGTTCCATAGGCTTTTGGCCCACTGATTTTAAAACAAATCAAAGAATAGCCGCCCGCTTCCGAATCTTCAGCATCGGTGACTTCCACTTTCCATCCTTTTGAATCCGCATATTTAGAGTACATTCGATATAAATCTCCTGCAAAAATGTTAGCTTCATCTCCACCAGCGGCCCCACGAATTTCCATAAAAGCATTATGGGAATCATTTGGATCGGTAGGCACTAAGAGCAATTCGAGCTGTTTAATATATGCTTCAATGCGGGGTTCAAGTTCTTCGATCTCGAGTTGAGCCATTTCTCGAATTTCTTTATCCTCTTCTTGTTCGAGTTGGCGAGCATCCGATAGTTCTTGTTTTGCGGTTTTGTATTCGTTATACACATCAATAATGGGTGTCAATTCATTGGCTTCCCGCCCAAGTTTTGACATTTGGCGACGATCGCTTACTACGTTTGGATCCATCATTTTTTCATTTATTTCCTCAAGGCGTTGAGCCATTCCATCTAAACGATCTTCCATTTTTGCCATTGTCGATCATCCTTTCTTATCTATTTGTATTTGTATATAAAATTTTTGATTTCTTCATTTGAAAAAACAATTTCAAAAGCTTTCCAAAGGTTTGTTTTTACTTCTGGAGAAAAAAATCCGTAATATGGAATAAGCATTAAATTTTTTCCAAGAAAAATTTGAAGAATCTTCAATCCTTTTTAATTTTATCTCGATTTTTTAGTCTTTTAATAAAGCAAGTCCCAACCGACCTTTTATCCTTTTTGAGTTCGTAAGAGAACAAGGAAAAAAATAGGATTCCTGTCTTTTGTTTATTATAACTTTAGAAATCGTATAGTTTTTTGAACTCATGAAAAAGGTTGGAGTTCATTTTTTACCTTGGCAAGATTTTTTTTGAAAAAGAGTTGTTTTCTCTTTCCATACCTTTTAGCCTCTTTAGCGTAGAAAGGAGACATTGGGCCTTTTTTACTTCGCCCATTGATGTATTTATGCCCCCAAAAATTCGTAAAGCGATTATTCCAGCCGCTGGATTTGGAACTCGTTTTTTGCCTGCTACCAAAGCGATTCCAAAAGAAATGCTTCCTATCGTAGATATTCCTACTATTCAATACATTATTGAAGAAGCCGTCAAGGCAGGAATTGAAGAAATTTGTCTTGTCACCAATTCTTACAAACAAAGCATTGAAAATCACTTTGATCGTTCCTTTGAACTAGAAGAAAAATTGAAAGCCAGCCACGATGAAGACCATCTTAAAATGGTTGAAGAAATCACTGACATGGTCAATGTGGTTTCCATTCGCCAAAAAACGCCTAAGGGTCTTGGTCATGCCATTTTATGTGCCAAAAGCTTTGTGGGAAATGAGCCATTTGCGGTATTGCTGGGCGATGACATCGTGATCAATTCTAAAGGGCCTGGAGCGATTCAACAATTGATGAATATTTATAATCAAACCGGAAAAAGCGTTGTAGGAACCCAACCTATTCGCACGGAAAATATTCCCAAATATGGAATTGTAGACCCTGCTAAACAATTGGAGAATGGCTTAATGAAAGTTTCTTCTTTTATAGAAAAACCACCGATAGAAGAAGCGCCAAGCAATATTGCGATTCTTGGACGCTATATTTTAACTCCAAATATTTTTGAAAAACTGGAAACCCAAGCTTTTGGAAAAGGAAACGAAATTCAATTAACCGATGCGATTGACCGTCTAGCTAAAGAAGATACCGTATATGCCTGTCAGTTTGTAGGAGATCGTTACGATGTGGGAGATCGCAAAGGCTTCTTACAAGCCCAAGTAGAATTTGCACTCAATCGTCCCGATACCCAACAAACTATGGAAGAAATCATTGAATCTTTAGGATATCGAAAAGTGGCAGATCCCACTCCAAAATTGGCTCAAACTATTGTACTTCGAGATAAATAAAAAGTTTTTTTCTCTTAAGAGAAGAATAAAGATCAAGCGATCTTTCCCAAAAGAGTTCTAAGAAAACTTCTTCACCAAAATGACAAGAAAAGGAGTAGGCTACTCAGAAAGAGCAGATGAAAAATTTAGGGAAAGTCTGAAAACCTGCAAGGCCTGGTCCGAGTTTTCTCTTGGCAGAATCAAAGAAGAAGTTTTCTTAAGGAAATTCGCCAACAAAGTTCACTTTCTAAATTCTGAGTAGCCGTAAAATCATGTTCACGGATACACATTGCCATTTAACCTGTGATGAATTGTATGATCGCTGTGAAGAACTTCTCGATAGAGCCGATCAAGAAAATGTCGACTTGATGATGGTTATGGCCACTAATAAAGAAGAGTATTTACGCGCTCTAAAACTTAAAGAAAAATATCCCAATCGCATCAAAGTCGCTTTTGGATGGTTTCCAGGAGATGCCAAAGAAATTACCCAAGAAAATTTAGACTACTTACGCCAAGAAGCCCTCTCCAAACGCATGGATGTTCTAGGAGAAATTGGTCTTGACTATTATTGGGACAAAAGCTTTAAAGAAGAACAAAAGGCCCTGTTTAAAGCCCAAATTGAGATTGCCAATGAGGCCAATTTGCCTATTTCCATTCATATGCGTGAAGCAAGCCAAGATACCTTAGAGCTTTTACGTCTTGCTAAAACTCCCATTATTTTTCATTGCTTTTCGGGATCTTTACCCATTATGCAAGAAGCCTTAAAATTGAATTCTTTTATTTCTTTTGCTGGACCCATTACGTATAAAAATAACAAACAAGGACCGATCAATGTAGGAGCATGTCCTCTTGATCGCTTATTATCGGAAACCGATGCGCCTTATCTTTCTCCTGTACCAAAACGAGGAAAACGCAATGAACCAGCTTACGTTTCCTTTACCGTAGACAAAATAGCTCAAATTAAAGGAATTTCTCAAGAAGAAATCGCCAACCAGATTCGCCAAAACTTCTTGTCTTTATTTCCTGCCTAACGCAAAATGCCATTTCTTTTTTTCTTCAGGAATAAATAGGTTTTTTCTTATTTTCCTTAAAAAAGCCTTGTCGACAAGGCTTTTTTATTGTTATTTTTTCTTCTATCTCTATTTTTCTTGGTCTTTTAAAAAAAATGTTTAGAATTTCTGTGTTCTTTTAAAAATAAAAATCCTGAACTAAAAGGTTCAGGATAGTCCGTTAAATGGGTTGACGACGACGATCTTCATCAAGAGCAATAGAAGATTGTAAAACATCAGAAAGCGATTCGTTCATTTCGATGGCTTGGATGCAAGCAGCCGCTAAAGGTGCCACCGAGAGAACTGTCATCTTATCGTATTTTTCTTTGTTTTCTGTTTGGTCAATCGTATTGGTCACAATAAATTCGGTTAATTTAGACCCATTTAAATTTTCAAAGGCCTTATCAGAAAGCACCCCATGCGTGCAAGCTGCGATGACTTCTTTGGCGCCTTTGCCATAGAGCATATTGACACCACTCGTTAAGGTTCCAGCCGTATCAACCATATCGTCAATGATGATAGCGATCTTATCTTTTACTTCTCCTAAAATGTTTAAGGCGATGGCCACATTGGGTTGGGGTCGGCGTTTATCAATAATGGCCACTTGGGTATCCATGATGTCCGCTAAACGCCGAGCTCGAACGGTTCCACCATGGTCAGGGGAAACAATGACCAGATCGGTTGGTTTTAAAGGAGAACCTTCATAGAGGTATTTTTCTTTTAAATATTCGCTGATTAAAATCAAGGCATTTAAATCGTCAGCAGGAATGTCAAAAAATCCTTGAATTTGAGCCGCATGTAAATCAATGGTAATAACACGTGTAGCTCCTGCTCGTTCAAGCATGGAAGCAACCAATTTGGAAGAAATCGGTTGTCTTGGTTTGGCTTTACGGTCTTGTCTAGCATATCCAAAATAAGGGATGATGCAATTAATGGAGTGGGCCGAAGCGCGTTTGCAAGCATCAATCGCAATGAGAAGTTCCATTAAGCGGTCATTGACTGGTTTGTTTGTACTTTGTACAAAAAAGACATCTTTACCACGTACGGATTCTCCAAGTTCAATAAGAATTTCACCATCAGCAAAGTGGAGAACCTCGCATTTTCCACGTGGAATATCTAAAATTTCACAAATTTCATCGGTTAATTGATTACATGATGAAAGGCCAAACACGACAGTTAAATCTTTTTTCTCTTGACTAAAGTTCATTCGATTTTGCTTCCTTTTCCTTCCTGTTTGATGCATTGGCCAATTACTCGAGACCCTTCAGGTATTACACAAGATTCTAAAACACTGCTTTGTACCAAGCTATTGGAGCCAATTTTGGAATTTTTGATCCAAGTATGGGGATAAATTTCACAATAGTCATCCAGAATGGTATGACCAAGCAGTTCAACATCCGGATAAATGATCACATCATGACCAATTTGGACATGTGGACCAATCATAGTGCGAGCAGGATCCACAATTTGAACTCCTTTATCCATCCAGTGTTGATTGATTTGACTTGTAAGCCAACGATAAATCTCGTAGAGCTCACTCACTGTATTTATACCTGCCATTTCCTGAGGATTTTGGGCCGGTAAGGCTCTAACGCTTTTGCCTTTCTGGTTGAGGATTTTGACCAAATCTGTCAAATAATACTCATGTTGAGCATTGTTGGTCGTAAGCAATGAAAGGGACTCAAACAAGTCTTGGTTATTAAAACAATAGACTCCGGCATTAATTTCTCGAATCTCTCTTTGGGCTGGAGTACAATCTTTGGCTTCTACGATTTCTAAAACTTGCCCATTTTCATCTCGAACAATACGTCCATAGTTTCCTCCCTCATCAAAAATAGCGCTGAGAAGGACTAAGGAGTGATCTTTCGCTTGCTCATACAAATCTTCAAGAGTTTGTTGGCTTAAACCAGGAACATCTCCATTGATGATCAAGGTCAACCCTGGCTCATTTTCTAAAGCTGTACATTGCATGACCGCATGTCCCGTGCCAAGCTGTTGCGCTTGAAAGGCAAATTCTTCCTGAGGAAAAGCCTCTTTTAAAGAGTCTGCTTTATAGCCAGCGACAATCACAATGCGATCTGTATTCACTTGTTTGAGAACATCGAGTACATAGGCTAAAATAGGCTGATCGATAAGTTCGTGCATCACTTTATTTTTTTCGGATTTCATCCGTGTGCCTTTTCCTGCAGCCAGAATTATGGCATTTCTTTGCATCTTAGAACCACCTTCCGCCAACATTTTACCACACTGTGGGTAGGCGAGGGCGATGGATAAGATTCCCTGTAAGAAACAAAAGCAAGAAGAAGGCCCCTAAGCCAAACAAGTAACTTGAGCTATAAAGAACTTGTTTTTGCCACCTTACAGAGTCCACCTAAACGCATTAGAATACTTTTACTGCTTTTTTAATTTTATAAACACGTTTAAGAGGTGGCGTTCATTCTAGCATATAAATTTATAGAGTGGTAAAAAAAAGAAAAATTTTTGAACTTTTTTCTTTTTCTCTTAAAGAAAAGAAAAAGACGGTTGTGGAATTCTCCTTGACCGTCTTTTTGAATTTAGATTTGTTTTCTCGTTTTAAAATCCTTCCCAAAACTCCATTCCTTTCAAAGCTAGATCACTCTAGAAAGCCTATCTTCTCAATCCTTTTTAGTTTTAATATTGTATTTCTCTTCTCTATATTCCTAAGAGAAATTATTGAATAGAATTGAGTTCATCTTGAAGTTGGGCCAATTGCATATTCTTTTCATCGATTTGTTTCTGAATAGGATCCGCTTCATTCTTTAAGGCCTGCCAAGCCCCATAAGCTGCATCGGCTTCACTTTTCGCTTCTGGAACAGCTTCCTGAGCTTCTGATAAAGCTGTTTCAGCTTCGCTAATTTGGACTTGCAAGGAGAATCGCTCAGAGGAAGCCGTTTGAATTTGGTCTTCCAAATCAGAAATTTCCTGTTGTAGGGCCTGATAGTCTGGATTGGGAACTATGGTACCCGATGTTTCATGATGACGCCCATAATTGAGTTCTTCATCACTGGCTAGGCCAACGGGATGATTTAGAATCAAGTCTTCATTGGGCGACATACTGGTGGAATTATTGCTTCCACTATTTGAATTGGTCCCATTGGGTGTTCCAGGAACTCCTATAGGAGGAGAAGCGAGGGATTCATCGTCTTGGGAATCACTATTTCCTCCTACAACAATGGTGGGATTCATTGTACTCAATTGGGCTTTCAAAGCACTCAGCTGGCTTTGAAGCGAAGCCTCATTGGGTAAAGAATTGAGTTGAATGTTAAGAGTATCCAGCGCATTTTGACAAGATTGGACTTTATTTTGGGCTGCCATATAGGCAGCATTTTTGTTATTATAGTTTGCTTCAGCAGCCATAATTCGCCCATTTATACCATTGAGCTGATTTTGTAAATTATTAATTTCTCCTTGAACTACAGAAATCTCATCTTTCAGCTTCGCTTTCTTTTCCGCTTTGGCTACATTTTCATTGCTAATAGAAGTTTCCTTATTTTGACTAGCCACGGCTGTAGCTAAGAGCTCATCAAAAGTTTTACCAGTGCCCGATACCAACACATCATTGATTTTATCTTTTTGTTCTGTAGTACATTTTTCAAAAGTTACACGCCATTGAGTAATGGTTTTTTGTTGCTTTTCGGTATAGGTAGGATAATCTAGAGCCCAAGCCATTAGTTCATCATAAGCAGAAGAATTTTGCGTCACATGAAAGGTATCTTCAATGTAATTTTTTACAAATATTCCTCCTACAATTAATAAAACTAATGAAGCCGTAATGGCTGCGATGGTTAAATATATGCGACTAGTACTAGCATGATGCGGCCGCCGCTCTTCCTCTGAGCGCACGTCTTTTCCTTCAGAATTTACATATTGGCGTTTTAATTTTACTCCTTCTGCCCTATCCAAATTTGGAGATTGGACCGATTGCGGAATAGATCCTGGAGTCATAGAAATCGTTTGTCCTATATTATGACTCGATGGATTAGGGGTTTCGTTGGGAGTGTTAAACACTCGAGTTGATTGTCCTTCATTTCTAGGGGTGGGATTGGACCCGCTGTAGCCTTGATTGAGTTGACTATAGCTTCCTTTATCATATAGAGGAGTTGGAATGGCTTTAGTACTTTCCGTTTGAGGATTTACTTCAGAGCTTACAGACTTAGAAGCATATCCCTTGGTAGGATTAGAAGGAGAAGAATTGGTAGGGTTAAACTCTATAGTCAAGCTTTCCTCTTTTTCTTCTTTAAGGTCTTCTTCGGGAAGTAAAGGCTTTGTATTGGCTAGAGGTAAAGAGGAATCAGACTCTACTTTAAGATCATTTAAATTGCTCAGAGATTTCGTGAGTGTATCACTCGTTGAAGTTCCTATAAAGTCTGGCTGTCGCTGATTAATTTTAATCGCTTTTTGATTCTCTTCTTCTCTTTCATGAAGAGAATTTTCTACTCGATCCTCTGTTTCTTCGGGTTCATCAAAATTGACGATTGTAATTAATGGCTCTTCTTCCTCAATCTCTCCTTTTTTCGAGCGATGATATTTATTGTTAAAATCAACTTCATTGAGGCGCGCTCTTGCGATACGCTGGGAAATCTGGCGTGATTGAGCAAATGTCTCTAATTTTTTTTCTACCGTATCTTGAGAAGCGGCATAGGAATCCACAAGAGAGTCAAGATAACTATCATTTTGATCGTTTTTGCACATTATACGAGCCAAAACCGCCTTCCTAATGGCTTTGGCTTACCCTCCTTTCCATTTTTTTATGTTTTTATGAAAACCGTATGGAAAAAGGCTTTTCTAGACTTTTTCAACAGGATTGAAAAGACAGCTCTTAAATCTATTCATTTCAAATTCCTAAAATAAAAAATTTCACCAATTTTTAGAGTTTCGTTCTTTATTTAAGAAAAACGCTCTTACAATATTTTCGCATTGACTAGGCTTAGCTACCAAGAAAAATTTATTGAAGCAAAAGTAAAGTTTTTCTTTTTTTCGGATTGAAGTCAATGGGTTTTTACTTTAAATCAGTTCGTCTCATAAAAGGATTCCATGAATAGATAAAGCATTGTGAAGCATCTTTTTTCTATTTGTCAAACTCAAATCATGATGAAAGCGCTATGAATATTTATCTTGATTCTTCGATTTCTTTTTCTCCATCTTAGATAAGGGACAAAGAGAAAAACACCTCTATTTCTAGAGGTGTTTTTTGAAAAAGAAAGTTAAAAAAAGATGAACGAGAAAAGAGGATATTTCTTTATCTTCTGTAAATTTTAATTCTTCTTCATTTTGAGTCAGAATGCATAGACCCTGACAGGCCCAATCACTTAATATATTCTCTATTTCTTTTTGAGTAAGTGAAAAAGGACTAAAAGCCAAATATAAAACAGTTCGACCCGCTTCTAGTTTCTGTGGCTTTAAGAAAGTGACCGATCTATTTTGAAACAAGGCTTGAATGGCAGGATCCCTTTCATCAAAGCCGACGAGGCGTAAAGGCCATTTTTGAAATAACCGAGAAGATAGAGGAGAATAAGCCAAAAATAATGGAGCAGGCGTCACATCCTGAAAATAGAAAAGACGAATCAAAAGTCGATTGATCTGTTGAGAGGATTCAAACAAAGTATAGATTGGTTTATTTAACCACTTTCTTTTTTGAATGGAGCATGGTTTTAATTGGTCTTCACACGCTTGGCACAAAAGATGCGGTCCTTGAAAAAGTTCGGATAATCGCTCACATCCGCTTTGCTTGGTACCACACCAGAGACAGCGTTCATATGGTTCAGTTGTTGAAGGCATATATTGAGAGCTAAAGAGGGTTTTTCAATATAGGCCGTGGCTTGACCAAAAGGGTCCTTGAAGCTACGACCCACCCGTCCGAAAATTTGAATAAGACTCGCTGTAGTAAAAACTAGATGATCGGCTCGATATACGATGACTTGAACGCTAGGAACGGTAATGCCTCGTTCAAGAAGTGTTGTACACAATAACACTTCTGATTTTTTGGCGTGAAAGCGAGCCATAATTTCATCTTTATTTTGACTTTTAGAATGAATAACTTCTGTTTTAAAAAAAGGCTTTAGACACCATATTAACCATTGCGTATCTATAATGCGTGGAACAAACAAAAGAACTTGCTTTCCTTGCTTTTTATATCCTTGAATTTGATACAGAATTCTCCAAACCATTCCCCATTTTGAAGTGGTGATAACCTTAGGCACACAAAGAGGTTTTTGATGAGGCCGCCGAAAGAGATTGACCATTTCCATATGCCCATCTTCAATGGCTTGAAGACTTTTTTGATCAGGAGTAGCGGAAAGAAGAAGTTTTTGTCCAAGGCAACTTTGAGCGGCAATCGCTTCTAATACTTCATTGCCGGCATAAGGAAAAGCATCCAATTCATCTAAAATCAACAGGTCAAAACAAAAAGGATAACGATAGAGCTGATGCGTGGTGCAGACGATTAAATCTGCATCTGTGTGATCGGTATGCCCTTCACATACAGCAATTACTTGAAGAGTTGGAAAATTTTTAGAGAGCCGTTGAGCAATCTCCATGACGACTTGACGACGGCTAATCGCAAAACATACTTTTTTACCTTGGGCTAAATACCAACAAATGCTTTCTAAAGCGATTTCTGTCTTTCCACATCCTGCCGCTGCATAAAGCAAGACATCCTTTCCCTTTTTTAAGATAGATAGAACTTGAGAAGAAACTTCTTTTTGGAAAGGCATCAGTTCAAATTCTAAAGTTGGAGTCACATGAAACGTTTTTTGAGACAAAGAGGGTTTTAAAGGCTTCTGGCCTAAAGGAAGTCTTCCAAAATCTAAACATTTTCGACAGCACCATTCCCCTTGACTCAGGAAAAAAAGACTTGGATCTTCATTGTGACAGCGTAAGCAATAAGAATCTTTAGAAAAGGAATTTGAAGGATTGAAAAGAGGAGTTTGAGAATGAATTCCCTGCGTGAACTTTTGAAAAAAAGAGCCATAATCAGTCATAGTTTGTTTTAAGAGAGAATAAAAAAAAACCGCCAAAATGGCGGAAATTTTCAATTTATTTTTTTTCGTCGTTATTTCTTCCGTATTTTCTGTTGAATTTTTCAATACGTCCTTGCGCAGCAGCAAAGCGTTGACGGCCCGTGTAGAAAGGATGGCAGTTATTGCAAGTATCGACACGTAATGTATCGCCTTTAATAGTAGAGCCGCTCTCGAACGTGTTACCGCAAGAAGAACATACAACAGTCACGGTATGATAATTAGGATGAATTCCCTTTTTCATGTCCATGTCTCCTTCCGCCTTAGATCATAGGCTAATCTAAAGTAAGTGCGCCAAACAGTATAACAAGTCTTTCTTTCAAGAGCAACCCTTATTTCATTCCATTTCTCATCTTTTTTCAAATTTTTTTGGACCTTTATCGAGACTTTTCTTTAAAAGTTCTAGCTTAAATCTACTCAAGAAATATGTATTATAAAGACATGAACCAATTTGAAAAAATCAAAGGGCATTTATCGACCATTAATGAGCATAAAGCAAAAGTAATGGAGCTTTGTTTTCAGTGTGGATTGTATAAACAAGGACTCTTCCATGATTTATCGAAATATTCTCCTCTTGAACTCAAAACAGGCTTCAAGTACTTTCAAGGCTATCGTTCTCCAATTGATGCCCAGAAAGAAGCAGAAGGATATTCCTTTTCTTGGTTGCATCACAAAGGGCACAATCCCCATCATTGGGAATTTTGGATTGACAATGGCCCCAATGGGCCTCACCCCATTCCTATGGAGTTTCCGTATGTAGTAGAAATGTTTTGTGATCGGGTGGCTGCAGGAATGACCTATCGTAAAGATCAGTTTCGTCAGGACGATCCCTATAAATACTATATGGACCATCGCAAAGGAATCATGATTCATCCTAAGACCGATCGCCAAATTCGTTATTTACTCAGCTATATGAAAGAATACGGTTTAGAGAAAACGATTAAGAAGATTCGCACTCTTTTAAAAGAATATCGATTGTCCAAAGATGTGTCCATATAAAAAGCTCGTTCTCAATGGAACGAGCTTTTTATATCTTTCCTAAGAGTTCTTATCTATAATGAAACTCATTTTCATGGATGAGACGTTCTAAAATACGGTTTAAATCTTCTGGTGTTTCATAGTGAATAGAAATAGAAGTAGGGCGAATGCGCACTGGGGCTTGAAAAAAGTCTTCCAATTGTTTAACTGCACCTTTCACCAATTCTGTTTGCGTGGCTTTTTCGCTGGATTTCTTTTTTTCTGGACATTCCCGTACTTTTTGTTCCATCATTCGAACACTCCACCCTTGCTCATAGGCCAAACGAGCTAAACGCTGCATACTCGAAGCATCTTTTAAAGCCAATAAAGCGCGAACATGCCCCATAGAAAGCTTTTTATCTACGACCATTTGGCTCACATCATCTGGAAGCTTTAAAAGGCGCAATAAATTGGCGATATGTTCTCGGCTTTTGCTTACTCGAGTGGCCAATTGTTCTTGCGTATAATGAAATGTTTTAATCAGTTGCTCATACGCTTTAGCTTCTTCAATGACATTTAAATCTTCTCGCTGAATGTTTTCAAGAAGTGAAATTTCCATCATTTGTTGATCGTCAAAGTCCACTATAATAGCGGGAATTTTTGTAAGATCAGCCAAGCGAGAAGCTCGAACTCGCCGTTCTCCCGCAATCAATTCATAGCCTTGATTGCTTTTTTTGACTAAAATCGGTGTAAAAACTCCATGTTCCCGAATAGAATTGGCCAATTCTTGAAGGGCTACTTCGTCAAAAGTGCGTCTTGGTTGATAGCGGTTAGGCCAGATTTGAGATAAAGGAATCTCGATGGGTTTATGATCGCTATGAACTCCACTTTGAATATCCTCTAACATTTGGCTTACATCGGCCCCAAAGATGGACGATAGGCCCTTTCCAACATTCATAGAAGTCCCTCTTCTTCCAAGTCATCGTCTTCACCAAGATGGAGCATCTCTTTGGAAAGGCGCCCATAGGCTTTAGCTCCTTTGGATTTAGGATCGTATTCAAAAATAGAAACTCCACGACTTGGGGCTTCGGAAAGTTTCACATTTCGTGGAATAGAGTTTTGGTAGACTAAACGGCGAAAAGTCTTACGGACTTCTTGGCTTATATCCACAGAAATGCGTGTACGATAATCGAACATAGTCATCAACACTCCTTCGATCACTAAATCCGGATTGCTAGTCTTTTGTACCAAACGAATGGTAAAAAGCAGTTGAGTGACACCTTCTAAAGCAAAATATTCACATTGTACTGGAATTAAAACGGTATCTGCAGCAGTTAAAGCATTGATGGTCAGAAGACCTAGAGAAGGAGGACAATCAATAAAAATAAAGTCATACTGGTCACGAATAGGTGCAATCGCTTTTTTAAGGACGCTTTCTTTTCCACTTTCCATACGATCCATCTCTAAGTCAGCCCCCGCTAAAGTCATGTTGCTTGGTAAAACATCGATATGTGGAGCTTGACTATGAACAATTGCTTGTTGGATAGGAACGTTTTCCATAATGACCTGATAGACCGTCGGTTGATTAAAAGTTTGTAAAGCATTTAATCCTTGGCTCGCATTTCCTTGAGAGTCAAAATCAATGAGTAAAACTTTCTTTCCTAATCGAGAAAGCGCACTAGATAAATTGACAGCTGTCGTTGTTTTTCCTACTCCGCCTTTTTGATTAGAAATGGCAATCACTTTACCCATTATTCGATTTCTCCAAAGGACTTTTTTTAATCAAGGCATATTTGCGAGGATATTTGAGAGGAGTAGAAGCCGTTTTAACGAAGAAAAGAATGGTCCGTTCTCCTTCTTGTCCAAGTTCAAATTGATCGATGGATTTTGCTTTTACGTGCAGGGCTTTTAAAGCCGGTTGAGCCTGTTCCAATTCTTTAAGTCCAGCCGCACCTTTTAAAGCGATGAAAATTCCATCATTCTTCAAAAGAGGAACACATAGTTCCAATAAAATAGAAAGGCGAGCTACCGCTCTTGCGCTCACCACATCAAAAGCATTGCGATTGGCTTTGGCAAAATCCTCTGCTCGCTCATTTACAATGGTCACATTGGATAAACCCAACTGAGATTTGACCTCTTCTAAAAAGCGGCATCGCTTTCCAAGTGGTTCAATGAGTGTAAATTGCCGTTTAGGATACATAATGGCTAAAGGTATGCCCGGGAATCCTGCTCCAGATCCCACATCCGCAAGCGTTTGAAATTCGGTATGTAAGAAAGGAACAATGGAATCATAAAAGTGCTTTTCCCATACTTCTTCTTCTTGAGTAATAGCGGTTAAATTCATTTTTTGGTTCCATTCTTGAAGCAAGTCTAAATACTGTTCAAATTGGTGAAGTTGTTTTTCATCAGGAATCAGCCCATCTTGACTTAAGCGTTCCTGGAAGGTGATTTTGTTCATAGATCAAAGTATACTCCGCTTTCGTGATGAAAAGTCTTGGTCAGAAAGTGACTTAAAAAAAGATTTCCTCTTTGATTGGCTCTGGGAAAAGGAATTCAACTTTTAGGCCTTAAAATCCCCACGCAGTTCTTGAAAACTTTTGAATCTTTTCCCTCGGTGTGATTTACAATTTTTATCAGAGAAAGATTTGAAAATTTGATGATCTCCCAACAGGTTTAATCAAAAAGAGAAAATTGAAAAGAGAATGAAATCTTTTTTAGCATTTGGCTTTGGAAAACTGATTTTAAAATAGCTATTTTTAGATAAAAAGAAAGGAAGAGAAACAGTTTAAAAAAGCAATTAGAATAAGAGAAGGACTCGCTCAACGATTGGAAGATAAATCCTAAAACCATTTTAAAAACGAATAGATTAAAAATTTTATTGGTTTGAGCCAAAAAGATGTTTTAAAGAAAAAACTCCCCATTTTATGAAAACCAAAAAAGGATCTTCAACTATGTGGCTTATATGTGCCCTATTTTCCGCATTTTTTGCAGCATTGACCTCTATTTTAGCCAAAATCGGTATTGATCACGTTAACTCCAATTTGGCTACGGCCATTCGTACTATGGTGGTAGTGGTGATGGCTTGGGGAATGGTTTTTTTAACTCATACCCAAGAAGGAATTTCTCAAATTGACCCTAAAAGCTGGCTCTTTCTCATTTTATCGGGATTGGCTACAGGAGCTTCTTGGCTTTGTTACTATCGGGCTTTACAGCTTGGAGAGGCCTCCAAAGTTGTTCCTATCGATAAATTGAGTGTGGTCATCACTTTAATCTTAGCTTTCGTTTTTCTTCATGAAAAATTCACTCCCAAATCCCTTATAGGATGCGTTTTGATTGGAATTGGGACCTTACTTATGGTAATTTAAGTTAATTTAACCCTGAAAATCAAAAATTTTTCTCTTTTTAATTTTAAGAATATTTTTTTAAGTTTTGCAAAAATTTAATCCTTAGCTTAACATCTTTAGAATCTTTTCTTTTAGTCTTTTCTATTCCTTTTATGGCGCTATAAAAAGGCCATGCTAAACTTAAATTATGCCCAAATCAAAACAAAAAATGCGGCTAAAATCTTCCATTAAGGGAGCTATGATTGGATTTACAATAGGGGCTATCCTGATTCTGCTGGCTGGCTTTGGAGGCTGCTTTACTTTTTCTCATACCGAGGAAAAGACAAATATTACCTCAACTCAGCTTAAATCGTCTTTAGAACAAGCTTCAGATTTGATCACTACCAAATACTACTACTCGCAAATTGGAAAATTTGAAAATTCGTATGAACTGAATGGGTGGAGTATTCCTTTTACCGAAAAGAACTTTATCCTCACTTATCAAGGTGAAGCGCAACTTGGATTTAAAACAAGCGATTTAGAAGTTCGAATGAGTGGAAATAAAATTACGATCAAGTGCCCACCCATTGAAATTTTATCCAACTCCATTCCCTCCGAAAGTGTCGAAGTGTATGACCAGTCCTACAACATTTTTAACCAAGTATCCGTTGACGACTATTTGCGCTTTGAAACAGAACAAAAAGCCCTCGCGGTTGAACGAATGCAGTCGACTGGGGTGTTTGAGCAAGCTCAAAAAGATGCTCGAACTGCAATCGTACAGCTTTTAAACATGATTCCCGAAATTCAAGAATCTTATGCGATTGATGTAGTATTTAGTGCTCAGTCTGCACCTACCGATTCAGCCAATGATTCAATAAGTTCCCAAGAGAATCAAGCCTCTTCTGAAGACCCAGCACCCTCTGCCGCCTAATTTTAGTTTTATTTTATGTTTTCAGCGATCGTTCCTTCCGGTTGAAAAGTCAAGAAAGGAAAAGAGAGGGCTCGCTTTTGGGATAATGAGAACATAGAAAAATTTTTGTGCCTTTTTGCTTTCTATATCTTAAGGAGGACTTTTAAAAATATCAATAAAACGAATCGTATCAGGAAACTCGAAAAAAGACTGAAACGAGAGCAGAGAAAACTTTCGGGGAAGAAAGTCTGAAAAAAACAAAAAAAAATAAGAAAGGAGAAGCTACTCGACAAACAAAAACAAAAGCTGAAAGTACAAAAACTTTATCACAGACTTGACTGTATCAGAACAGATCAATAAGGTGAGAACTGGTGAAAACCAAGTCAGCGTGGACTTAAGATCTGAATATCGGCTCAGAGGAATAGACATCTTTCAAAGGCCATTGCATAGCAGAAATTGTTCGAGTCTAGAACAAAGATAACTGCAAAACGCAAGGAATCAAGGAATATGGTATTGAACTACGGTTTGTTGACAGATTTTATCCATCAAGCACAACCTGTCTGTGGGAAAATTTGATTTGAACACACAGAATTTATATTTGTTCTGTGGGTATACATCAAACAGAGATTTCAATGCAAGTCTGAACCTTAGGGATTGTCTGACTTATCAGACTGTATAAAAAAGTAAAGTATGTACCGTAGGCTATATGGGAATTAACGCCTCAGGATGAAGGAGGAATTTTCTCAATATGGGTATTTTTGTCCATATTTTGAGTAGCAGATATATCGTGTATGAATAAAAAACAATTGTCGTGTGCTTTAAGTGCACTTCTCCTCTTGGCTGGCTGTTCCAACAATAACAACAGTAGCAAAACCAGTGAAGCCAATGCCTCTTCCACTACATCTAGTTCTTCTACGAGTGATTCCAAAATTCGACTTATTGCAGTTCAGCTCGTTCCAGAAGCCAATTCCGTTTTGGTGAATGAAGAAGTCATCATCGAAGCCAAAGCAGATTCAGATTTAACTTGGTCAGATAGCGATTTTACCATTAGTGGAGGAACGATTACGGCTGTATCCAATGGAGCTAAATTTAGTACGGATAAAGCTGGAACCTATACAATTACAGTGGATAAAGAAGGAGTAAAATCCAATGTCGTGACCATTATCGCGGTAGAGGACTCTTCCACACTAGATAGTGCGGCTAGTGAAGCCTCTACTCAAACCTCCATAGCTGCTCAAGCAAGTGAAGAAGCTCAAGCGACTTTAGATGATGGCACAACTACTTCCCCAATCTCCAATTCTTCTACCAATTCAAATTCTCAGGGGGCCAACACGACAAGTGGAACAGCAACTGTTAACAGCACCACTTCAGCTAGTGCTGGTCAACGCTTAGTAAGTGTTCAAAGCTTAGCCAGCAATCCAGAACCCTATCTGGACCAATATATTACGCTTTCTGGTTCTATTGCGAATGTGAATGGAAAAACAGTTATCTATCCCCAAGGAAGCACTTCTCAAAGTATTACTCTTGAAGGAGTGGATGCCAATGCGATTGGAAAGAGCGCTTATTTGACGGGTCACTTGGTTAAAGATACCAATGGCCAATACGTTTTTGATGTCAACAATACCATCGAACCTTTAACTTCTGCTGTTTTTGGCAAAGCAGGCGCTCCAGTATCTAGTGTTCCAGAAGCGGGAACCTTTGTATTTACCGCAAACAATGTCGTTATTCGTTCTGGAAACGATGGATTGGCTTCTCCCGAAAGTGGCTTAGCCTATTATCCAGGCCTAGAAGTCTACTATGAGGGAAAGTACCAAAAAGATGGATACACTTGGATCAAATATACTTCCTATAGTGGAATAGAGCGGTCTGTACCCATTGGGGATGACAAATACGTTCTGTATGGTTATGTAGACGAAAATTAATTTCTTGGTTCCATTAGAAGCTATAACGAATGAAAAATTTGTTTGGCTTCTTTTTTGTTTTAGCTTAAGCTTTTTCCAAGGAGAAAATTAAGATTCTAGCCACTTAGAAAGGGAATTAAAATGAAAGAATCTCTTGAACTTGTTTTTCCTACTTTAAAGGATAAAGAAAAGGTACTTGATTATCGCCAAGAATTTTTTAATCATAATGAACCGATTATTCATGGAGGTGCGTTTCTAGATTCCATTGATTCCTATGAAAAATGGCTTGATCAAGTGGAAAAATCGGTCAACCTAGATACCGTTCCAAGTGGTTTGGTTCAAAGCGCTACCTTTTTAGTCATTCGGGCGAGTGATCAAAAAATGGTTGGAATCATTCAGTTACGTTATGAGCTCAATGAAGCTTTAAAAAATTATGGCCATTGTGGATATAGTGTTCGTCCAAGCGAACGGAAAAAAGGATATGCGACAAACATGCTTTCACAAATTGTAAAAAAATCTCAAGAAGCTAAAATGGATCATTTACAGCTTTCAGCCAGTCAAAGCAATCTTCCTTCTATTCAAACCATTTTAAAGAATGGAGGGCAATACCAATGGAGCTTTTCTCATGAACTAGAACCAGCCAATGTATACTTTATTTTTCTTCAAAAGAATCAGTCAAAATAAAAAATTAAGGAGCCAACCTCTAAGAAGCTCTCTTTCAAATCTTAAAAATTTAACAAACAGATAGCGGTAAACTAGAAAAGAAATCTCTTTCGAAATCTAAAAAGCAGTTAGGCTAAGAAATTGTGTTTTCTCTCTGTAGAGAAAAAATGGCTAAAAAGGTTAACCTTTTTAGCCATTTTTAAATTATTCGTCTTCATCAAGGGAATCGTAAGAATCCAAATCGTCCTCTTCTTCAGGAAGAAAATCATCCTCATCTTCTACGCTTAACGAATCTGTATCCACGATAGTATGTGCCGAAGATTGACGTTTGCGCAAATCCCAGACATTTCCAGGTAAAGCGGTAAAGCGACCATCCATAGATAAGTCACTGTAGAATTGAGCGATATTTCCATTTGCTTGGGATTGATTAAAGCCCATTTCTTTTGAAACAATGTTCCACAAGTCCAAGAAGCTCATCGGTTTGTGTTGACTAGCTAAAACTCCATAAGCTATATCAATCATCGATTTTTTCATACGATTTCAAACACAGTAAATCTACTGTATTTGAACCCTCCTTTCCAATTCATGCCCTCTTATGAGGGGTGTTCATTCAAGCCAAGAGAGAAGGTATAGGCGAATCCATCGATTCGCATGCCCTTTACACGAAGAGGGCAATCAAAAATCCTTTCTACAATCTTGGCAAAAAGCACTTGTTATGCATGAAAGCAAGCGCTTGGTGTTGCCACAAGGCTTAGCAATTGGCAAGACAGGTTTTGAATCGATGGTTACATCGATTCTGGGGCCGTTACCCCAATCAAATTCAAAGCATTCGCCAATACGATTTGAACTGCTTTTAAAAGCGCAATGCGCTTCGCACTGAGTTCTGGATTAGTTGGATCGTTGACTTTGCAAGCTGTATAAAAACTATGGAACTTAGAGGCAAGATTTTGAATGTAATGCGAAATTTTATGAACTTGACGTGTTCTTGCCGTTTGCTCCACAACAGAAGGATATTCAGATAGCGTTTTTAATAAGTCAATTTCTTTTTCATGAACCAATCCTTCAAAGTTAGTTGCAGCTGGATAATTGGCATTTTTCAAAATGGAACAAATACGAGCATGCGCATATTGGGCATAGTAAACTGGATTCTCATTGGTTTTAGAAACGGCTAAGTCTAAATCAAAATCCAAATGACTATCCAAAGCACGAGCACTAAAAAAATAACGGGCTGCATCACTGCCAACAAGATCCATCAGATCATTAATCGTTGTCGCATTTCCAAGGCGTTTAGACATCTTGACTTCTTTTCCATCACTTACTAGCCGCACCATTTGAATAATGTCGACATCTAGTTTATCGGGATTATGGCCTAAAGCTTCCATAGACGCTTTTAATCTTGGAATATATCCATGGTGATCGGCCCCGAAAAAGTCCACAAGCGAATCATAGCCACGTTCATATTTATTGTTATGGTAGGCAATATCAGGAACCAAATAGGTTAAAGATCCATCTTGTTTGCGTAAAACTCGATCCTTATCATCCCCAAATTGAGTCGTAGCAAACCATAAGGCTCCATCTTTTTCATAGGTAAAGCCATTTTCTTCTAAACGATTTAATACCAAATCAACTTGACCACTATCCCGTAAGGATTGTTCTGAAGACCAGACATCAAAATGAACTCGGAATTTGTCTAAATCTTCTTGAATTTTAGCCAATTCAAAGGCAATTCCTTCTTGACGGAAAAAATTCATCGCCTCTGAAGTCAATTCGAGATATTGATTTGGATATTGCTCAGCGAGTTCTTTCCCTTTTTGTTTAATGTCTTCTCCCAAATAACCATCTTGGCCAATTTCGGCTTCCAATCCATGAGCTTGAACATAACGTGCCCAGAGAGACTGAGCTAAATTGGTAATTTGGTTTCCTGCATCATTAACATAATATTCGCGGGTTACATCATAACCGGCTTTTTTTAAGATACGAGCCGCTGAATCTCCCCAAGCCGCTCCTCGAGCATGACCCAAATGCAAACTTCCTGTAGGATTGGCCGAAACGTATTCCAGATTCACCTTAATATTTTTTGGCGCACCATTTCCGTAGTTTTCTTTTTGCTCAAGAATCGTTTCAATGATTTGGGCATATTGATCCTTTTTCATCGTGAAATTCATAAAGCCAGGACCGGCCACTTCAGCCTGCTCTATCAAAGGACAATTTAAGTGAGCAATTAAATCTTTAGCAATTTCGAATGGCTTTTTATGCAAAGTTTTGGCAAGTTTCATCGCTAAATTGCTCGAATAATCACCTTGTTCTTTGCGCTTTGGGATTTCAATAGACACATTTTGAGGCTCTAAGGCCAAATCATAGGCATCATGAGCCGCTTGGATAAGAGCAGTTTGGAGTGTTTGATCAATTGCTCCCATTTGAGTGTCACCCTTTCTTAATATTGATCGATTGCGACAGTTGCATACAAGAAAATAGCGCTCGTCTTAGCGGGGGAGTGATTCAATCCGTAAAGTAAAGCCAAATGGCTCATCCGCTTGTTCAATGGCGTAGCGCACACAAATTTCCTCTGTATTATCCATGATATTTTTTTCAATGGATGTCGCTCTAAGGGGTAAACGCAATTCCCCGTAAGGTGAAAAGATCCGTGCAATTCCACTTCCCTTTTCATAAAGCGTCACAATAACATCTACTTCGCCATAATTTTCTATGACGACCCCTTTTTTCAAAATTTTCCACGTTGTTTCGATCTCATCACTTTTCATTCTCACGATCCAAGATTGATCTGATAAAAATTCCACTTCAGCTAGACCATCAAATTCTATTTTCTGGTTGACAAGATCGTATAAACATACTTGTTTTTGCATAGCGAAAAAAGTTTAACACATACCACTTTGAATTCAATGAAAAGATGAAAACGAGATTTTTCCTCCTCGATTCGTCGTCTTCCCGCTTTCTTTCTCTCGCATTTTCTACAAAAAAAGGTAAGCTTTAGAATCATTCTTCAGTCTTACCTCTTAGAATTGAAATTATTTTAATTTAGAAAGAAAAACATGCTCTAAAAAGTGATTAAAGATTATCTTCACTTCTTTTTTCTTTTAAGGAGTCAACATTTTCAAGAACTTTTTTTTCTTGCCGTAACACTTCAAACATTAAGGCAGCCTTCTCTTTGTTGGCTTGCTTTGGGGTATCTTTGACTTCTACTTCTAAAATTCGATTCCCAAACTCTAAAAGCAAAACATCCCCTACCTCGACCTCACTAGAAGGCTTCGCCTTCCGTCCATTGATTTGGACTCGTTCTTGTAAGGCGAGTTCTTTAGCGGCTTCTCTTCGCTTTAAAATGCGAGCTGTTTTTAAATATTTATCTAGACGCATAAAAATCAACTCCCTTTTTTGAAATAGGTTGGATCATCCAATAAATTTTCAAACTTTTTTAAGAGTGTCAAATAATTTTTCTTCTTTTCAAAAGCAATTTGCACTAACCCATTGATATTTTTAAATTGAGATTTTATCCCACTAAAAAGAGCCGAAGCTCCTTCAAAAAACTTTCTTCCATCTACTCGCTTAGCCCAATAGGGACTGAGCGTAAGGTAAATCACTCCATCTGTTTCCTCAATGGATTGAATATCGGGACGAGAAGCAAATAAATCAAGCCATTTGGCATCAAAAAGCGCTTGGACTTCTTTAGGAATTTGGCCAAATAAGTCAGCTGTTTTCTTTTCGTAATCCAAAAGTGCTTTTGGCGAAGTGATGGCACGAATATGTTGATATAAGTCGAGCTTATCTCCATCGTTAGACGTAAATTGTTTAGGAATATACCCTTCCAATTTGACTCGGGCCGTTTTTAAAGAGGATTTTTTTTCAGCCGGTTCTTCTTGAGAAAGGGGTTGCGCTTGTTTTTGGGCAATCGCTTGTGACAACATATCTAAATACATATCGAGTCCCACTGAATCAATAAATCCTGCTTGTTTGGGACCTAACATATCTCCCGCCCCTCGAATGGTTAAATCACGCATCGCAATTTTGTACCCCGATCCAAGCTGCGTAAATTCTTTAATGGATTTTAATCGCTTTGAAGAGGCTTCAGAGAGCTGCTTTTGGGCGGGTACCATTAGGTAACAGTAAGCGAGTTTCTCTCGTCGACCTACTCGTCCTCGAATTTGATAAAGTTGGGCTAGGCCAAATCGATCGGCATTTTCAATAATGATGGTATTGGCATTGGCAATATCTAGACCCGTTTCGATAATCGTGGTACAGACCAAAATTTGATACTTTCCTTGGGCAAAATCCAGCATTACGTCTTCGATTTCTGTGCGAGACATCCGTCCATGGGCAACTCCAATGGCCACATCAGGAAATTTTCGTTGCAGTTCCGCTGCCGTAATGAAGATATCTTCGATGCGATTATGAAGAAAAAACACTTGACCAGAACGAGATAATTCTCGCTGAATAATTTCTTCAATGACTGGTCCCTTTTCTTCCATTAAATAGGTTTGAATGGGATGACGATGGGCAGGGGGCGTGTTGAGCTGAGAAATCGTACGGACTCCAATTAAAGACATTTGTAAGGTCCGAGGAATAGGTGTAGCAGAAAGAGAAAGAACATCGATAGAATTTTTCATTTCCTTAATCTTTTCCTTATGGCCTACTCCAAAGCGTTGCTCCTCATCAATAATCAAAAAACCAAGATCTTTGAATTCCAATGATTTTGAAAAAAGCCTATGTGTGCCGACAACAATTTCAATGGAACCATCCTTTAACCCTTGTTGAATTTGTTTCATCTCTTTGGCTGGTGTAAAGCGGTTAACAAGAGCAACTTTTGTTCCAATAGACTCAAACCGCTTTTGAATGGTTTGATAGTGTTGCATAGATAAAATAGTTGTGGGACAAAGGAAAGCCACTTGTTTTCCAGCACAGATGGCTTTAAAGGCACAGCGCATAGCGACTTCCGTTTTCCCATATCCTACATCTCCAATTAACAAGTGATCCATTGGTTTGGGTTTTTCCATTTCGGCTTTAATCTCAGCAGTGGCCTGCAATTGATCAGGAGTGGATTCAAATTCGAAAGCATCGTCAAATTCTCGTTCCAAAACATCATCTTTAGGAAAGGCAAAACCGATGTTTTCACTTCGTGCAGCATAAAGATCCACTAGACGACTTGCGATTTCTTCCACTTTCTTACTGACTTTATTTTTGGTTTTTTCCCATTCTCCGGATCCAAGTTTAGAAAGCTTGGTGCCAACGCCTTCTTTCGAAACATATTTACGAATGAGTTGAAATTGAGAAATCGGAACATATAAATCATCACCACCACGATACACCATGTGCAAATAATCTTTTTTAACGCCTAGTGTTTCGCGCGTTTCCACGCCTAAATATTGGCCAATCCCATGCTCAGCGTGAACAATGTAATCGCCTGGTTCCAATTCTAGAATGTCCTGTAAGGCTGTCGATTGAGAGAACGTTTTTTGATAAGGAACTTTCCGATTTAAATGACGAAAGATTTCTCGGCGCGTATAGACAACCATTGTTGGTGTAGAAAAGCCTTGATAAAACACTGGAGGAAGCCATTTAAATCCACTTGTATCCATCTTTTCACCCAATAAGGTGATGTCTTCTTTTTCTAAAGAAAAGTAGACATTCCCTTTTTTTGCTTCTTGAGGGACCCATTCTAAATAATTGACATGAGGCGCTTCAAGCGTTTGAATTCCGGATTCTATAGGGTGATCAAAAGGCAATAGCTCATGAATTTTTTGAGGCTTCGCTCTTTTTTCTAGTTGGTACAAGGGATGAAAAGCATTCAAAATCTTAAGACTTTGAAAGTCTTGAACTTCTTCTTGAATATAAGTCACATTTTCTACTTCATTTTTTCGAGCGCTTTCCTCTACTCCTTCAATAGGAGAATAAATCACCCGTGCTTCAGGGACATAATCCAAAATAGAATCCGCCTCTACTAAGCCATAGTAGCGATAAAGCTTAGATTGTGGATCATAGGTTTTTAAAGCTTCAAGATCCTTTTCAATTGTTTCTTGCAAAAACTCTTTTCCTGAGTCATCACTTTGTTCGAGTTGGGCTTTAAGCAATTTGGGAACTTTTTGAGCGAGTTCTTTGAGCTGTTCAGGGGTAAACAAGATGTCACTTGCTGGAACCAATGTGGCCTCTTTTACCGTCCGTATGGTGCGCTGGGTTTGAGCATTAAAAAAGCGAATGGAATCAATTTCCTGATCAAAAAACTCAATTCGAATGGGATCAGGATAGTTGAGAGAATAGACATCTAAAATTCCTCCTCTTGCCGCATAAGTACAAGGAATCTCGACATAATTCATTTTGGTATATCCAATTTTATTCAGCTTTGCAATGAGTTTTTCCTTAGAGATTTCCATGCCCACTTGAATCTCTAAACAGTTTTCATCAAAATACTTCACATTGGGCAAAAAGCGACTAAAGGCAGCTACATTGGTAATGATAATTTTTGGATAATTTTGGCGCATTTTAACTAATGCAGATACTTGCCGGTTTTTATCTTCAGGACTAGAGGCGAGAGCTTGAAGACGTAGACTTTCATCCATCGCAAACAGCACGACTTCTGTTTCTAACATCGCTAAACGTGAATACAACTGTTGCGCTTCGTATTTGTTTTTCTTGACCACAATACGGGTTTGTTGATCTTGTTGAAATGCTGCCGCTAATAACAAAGCTTCTTCCATCGTGGATAAATACCCAAGTTGGCCATCCGGTTTCATAAGTTCCAAAGTTAGAGGATTATCTTTTAAAGATTCGAGAACTGGGTTGGTATCCATCTCTAAAGCCACCACCTTTCTGACAAAGCGTTTCTTGCTCCATTTGGCACAAAAAGGTCCAAAAGCCACTGAGAAAGGCGACTTGTGGACCATTCAAAATTAAGTTTTTAAAAGAAAATGAGAGTATCCAAATCTTAAAATCCTAAAAAGAAACTTAAAAAGATCCTAATTATTTTTCTGAAGAAGAGGAAACACGAATGGATTGGGCCTCCATTTCATCTTGAGCCAAAAAGGAAACCTTATTTTGGTCTTCCAATGCTCTTTGAAGACTTGGTTCTACAAAACTGAAAGTTTGCTTTTCTGCCCAATCCTTCTTTAGAGTGTCCTTTTTGGCTTCCACTGTTTTTTCCTGCTTTAAGTCTACTCCTTGTTTTTCAGGCTTTTTCTTAGGTGCTTTTTTAGGTTTTTGATTGTAGCGATTCATGGTTTGTTCAAAAGAATGGGTTAAGGAGAAAATCGCTGCTTGGGCAGCTTGATCGATCGCTCGATTTAGGTCCTCAATTTCTTCTGGTTTAAAGCGGGTTAAGACATAATCTATAATTTTAATTTTAGAATCTCGACCAATTCCTACTCGAATGCGATCAAAGTCTTCCCCCATAACGGCTTGAATGACACTCTTCATGCCATTATGCCCCCCTGCAGATCCCTTTGTTTTTAAACGAATTGACCCTACAGGCGTATCCAAGTCATCATAGATCACTAAGACATTTTCTCTTGGAATCTTGTAAAAATCCATACAAGCCCGTACAGAAAGCCCTGATAAGTTCATATACGTTTCTGGTTTTAACAAGATGACATCTTCACCATTTATTTTGGTTTTGACATGCTTGCCTTCAAATTTACTTTTAGAAATTGAAATCCCATTTATTTGGGCAATTCGATCCAATACCATAAAGCCCGCATTATGTCGTGTATTTTCATACTTTATTCCTGGATTTCCCAATCCAACAATGAGTTTCATAGGCATTGAGCTTTTCAAAATGAGAAGCCCTTCCTCCCTTCTAAGATATTTTTTCTAAAGAGAAATGAAGCTTTGGATATAGAAAAAAGGGCAAAGCGCCCTTTTTATTCTGTCCCTTTTTTATCAGGAGTATAAAGGATATGAAGCTGACGTTTCATCCCTTCTCCTTCTGAATGAGTAGAAATGTTATCCATAGATGCCAAGGCATTATGAATGACACGACGTTCATCGGCCGGCATCGGATCCAACACTGCATTTACTTTGGTTCGACGAACATCACGAGCAATACGAATAGCCATATGAACAATCTTTTCATATCGCTCCTCTTTATAGCCATTGACATCGATCATTAAACGAACGTGTTTTTTAAAAACACTCGATGCGGCAGAGCGCACTAAACGATTAAAATCTTGAAGAGTTTTTCCTTGCCGTCCAATCAAAACCGCATTGGCATTGGTATTTACTTTAATACGATAAAAATCGTCCCCATTTACTTCATCCAAACTCACTTCACAAGTTCCATCCATTTGAGCATTATCAAAGAAAGTCTGAATATAATCGCAGATGAACACTCCAATATCTTCAGGTCCCCACGCTTCAATCGTTATGGATCGACCAATCCCAAAGAAACCAGATTTTTCTTCTACTACTGTATAGACAAGGCGTTCAATAGGCATCTTTTTGGCAGTTTGAGCCGCATTAAGTGCGTCCTCAAGTGTTTTTCCTGTAAAACGATCAAACTTCATAAAAATAGCGGATTGGATACCAATAAGTCCTGGGAGGAAAATCCGCTCCTTCCTGTAATGTATCCCTTAGCGTAAGGCTAATTTCCCCCAAAAAGCTCCTTGGAGAATTTCTTTATGGGCCAGCCATCTTTGTAGGCTAAGAAAAGATGACTTTCTCTAAGCATGAAGCAAGTTCACAATAATAAAATCGTGACTTTTTTCTATCGAGCTTTAAAAAAAGGGAGGGACTGCGCCTTCCCTTTAAAATTTATTTTTTTGCTTTACGATTTTTTAAAATTCCCGTAGAACGTTTAGCAGCTTCTTCTGCTTCGCGTTTTTTCATTTCTTTTTCCGAAACAAAATGGGAGAGTACCGTCGTACCAGCACGAATAATAGAAGAAACCAACCAATAAAATGACATAGCGATGGGCCAACTAATATACATGAAGGCGATTAACCCTGTTGTCATGTACATGGTCATATTCATGGTGCTTGTCATTGGATTGTTTTCTTCAGCTTTGCGATCAGCATAGTTTTTAGGCTTATCTTTTTCCGAAAGTTTTGAGAGCCATTTTGGCAATTGCATTTGAAGCAACGACATGACGATCATCAAAATATAAACGGTAATGGGTCCCCATTGAAGCATTTGAAATCCTTGAAGTGGAGTTTCGGAAAGAGGCATCCCCATAAATGAGCCATAAACTGTGGTTACCGCCCGCATGGTGGCATAGAACATTCCCATCATAACAGGCAACTGAATAAACATCATAAGAATGCTTCCAAAGGGATGAATATCATTATCGGCATACAGTTTTTGCATCTCCTGCGCCATCAACATTTTAGAACGATCGTCATTTTTCCCTGCATACTTATTTTGAATACGTGTCATTTGAGGTTGAATTTCTTGCATTCGCTGTTGTGAAATTTGGGATTTATAAGTAAATGCAAAAATCAGCAACTGAATGATCAGTGTGGTTAAAATGATTCCCCAACCAGCATCGGTGAAGCTAGCAAAGAGATTGATCATTTGAGCAATAGGCCAAACAATCAATCCATCAAACCATCCTCTTTTCCAACTTGAAGCCCAAGTTGTGGCAGGAATGGTGACAGTTGTTTGTTTGGAAGAAATAATTTCTTCTTTGAGTTGCTCGTCGGAAATATCTTGAATATTGATTTGATCAACGTTCAAGGTTTCTTCCTTTAAGGCGATGATCTGATCTAATTTTGTTTTACCATCCGCTCCTCTTGGATTAGAGCAAGCCGACAAACTCATCGCCACAAGCAGACAAAGAAAGAGGATACGGAACTTCTCAAGTACTGTTTTTTTCATCGAACATTCGGCAAGATTCCAACTTTAGGAGTAAACCTAAAAAGCGGTGAAAGGTTCTAGCCGAATCCTCCTTTCCTGTCCTGTTTCCTTAAATCTTTTAGCTAAAAAATAGCGGATTAGATACCTGTAAAGCAAGGAAGGAAAATCCGCTTTTTTCGTAACGCCTCCCTTAGGCTAAGACCACTTCAAAAAGGCACTCATGAAGCCAGCCAAAGTTCTCCACTTCTAGCTTTAAGGGATCTAGAAACCTTCTTCTACAACGAAAGTTTAAAAATTTTGAAAGAGCTAAGAAACTTTAGAATGTGATTTGGAAGCAAACTTTTTCAAAGCCTTATTATGCAATCCTTCTAGCATCTTCTTTCGCTGATCAAAATCGAGCTTGGAAAAGGCGGGACGAACAATTACGATGGAATCAAAAGGCTCATTAAAAGTATACACCGAATCAATTAAAGCCCGAACTTGCCTTTTCACCCGCGTACGTACCACGGCTTTTCCCAGCTTTTTTCCAACACTTAGGCCTACACGTGCTTTTTCTTCTTTCTTTGGAGAGATATATAAAATAAAGCCCGCAGAACTGAGCGATTGATGTTGCCCAATAATATTGGAAAACTCCGTATTTTTGCGTACTCTTTGATGTTTCTTCATGAGCCGCTGCAGACAGATAAAAAAATCACCTAGACAGGTGATTTTTTAAGCGGATAAAACCTTTCTGCCTTTTGCTCTGCGTCTAGCAAGAACTTTCCGTCCGCCTTTTGTAGCCATACGAGCACGGAAACCATGAACTCTTTGATGTTTAATTTTACTAGGTTGGTATGTACGTTTCATCTCAATGTTTCTCCTTTCTTAAACCATTCAGGTTTGAATTTAAGAAATTTATATTCTTCTTAATTTCGCCTGTCACTATATCATTTTAAAAAGTTTCCTGTCAATGTGAGAAGATTTAGCCAAATTGAAAATCTTCTCTCCGCCTAAAGAGCAATTGATCGCTTCTTTTTTATGAAAACGAAACCATTTCAAAACCGATCTCTGCTTAACGAATATCCTCTTCTTTCCTTTATTCTTTTATATTCTTTTATTCTTTCTCTATTCCTTGTCTCCTTCTCTAAATTTAAAAAAGATCCCATGGGGATTGAAGTTTATTTCTTTCTCAATCCTTAAACATACTATCCTTAAATTACTCAAATATTTTTATTTTTATCCTTAAAAAGGATGGAGAATTTGTTTTAAGTTTTCCACTAGGTTATCCCCCTAATTCCACTGTAATCACTTTTCAATTCCACCTTAATTTCCCCTCTTCCTTTTCTCAAAGCGAGAATTAATCCCCTATTTTTGAGAGAATTGGCCTAAAAATCTTGAGTTATCCACTAGGTTATCCCCCATTTTAGAAAGAAAAGTTTTCCACAATCCCCCTATGGGGAAAACTTCTCAATGAGGCGTAGATATCTTTTAAAAGCCATAAAAAAAGTGGGGAAAACTTTATTTTAAATAGGGGAAAGAGGAAAAAAATATGAGTTTTCCACATGGGGAAAACTCATAAGTTAAATTTCTCAGGCAATCGGGAGAGCTGTTGTCCAAGTAAAAAATCTTGTATGATGATTGTCTAAGTGAAAGGAGACGGTGGCCATGGACTCTTCCCTTAGTCATTATTGGCAAAAAACGATCGATTTGTTGAAGCGAAGCGAGTACTTCGATAATGGCACAATCACTTGGATTGAAAAAACCTCTTTGTTCAAAATTTTGAACAATTTGGCTTACGTCTCCTGTCGAAGCGCTATCGCTGCCAACATTATTGATGAACATCAACAACTTTTTGAAGAGACTCTGTCTGAAGTTTATGGAGAACCTTTAAAAATTACCGTTACCTCTTCTCGAGAATTAGAAGAGGAGTTACCAGAAGTTATCCCCCAAAAAACGCAACAAGCTTTGAATCGAAGTTTTGATCCCCAATACACCTTTGATTCCTTTGTAAAAGGGCCAAGCAACCAAGAAGCGCTTGCTGCTTCCATGTCCATATGCAATCCTACCGCGTTTCTCCACTTTAATCCTCTTCTCATTTATGGTAGTTCTGGCTTAGGAAAAACGCATATCCTAAATGCCATTGGCAATCGGCTTACTCAGGAAAATCCCAAAAGAAAAGTTTTATATTTTTATTCAGGTGATTTAGTGAGCCTTCTCTTAGATGCCATGCGCACCAAAAACAGCCCGATCAATGGAGTCGAGATCATTAAGAAATTTCTTTTAGATTGCGATTATTTTTTAGTGGATGACATTCAAAACTTACGATCAGCGAGTTGCCAAGAGGTATTTTTTTCAGTATTTAATGAATTAATTCATAAAAATAAGCAAATTATTTTAACTTCAGATACGCATCCTTCTGAAATTCCCACCTTGACCAAACGCTTAATTAGCCGTTTTTCCTCTGGACTCATCGTGAATGTTTCCAAGCCAGAAGTGCAAACGGCTAAACTTATTTTGCAAAAGAAATTGGTAGGGTATGAATCCATTTTTGAAATTGAAGAAGATGTACTTGATTTTTTATCTGCTAACTACTTAGAAGACATTCGAGCTTTGGAGGGAGCGCTCAATCGGCTCCTTTTTAACGCGACTCTTTTTAATCCCACTTCGATTACGATGAAATTCGCTCTTGAGGTCTTTAAAGATGAACCCATCATTATTCAGCCTAAACATACCTTAGATGGAAAAAGCATAAAAAAAGCGGTCGCACGTTATTATGGATTGGCTTATCAAGATTTGGAGGGAAAAAGTCGACAAAAAAAGATTACCCAAGCTCGCCAAGTATGTATTTACTTGATGCGAGAGATGCTGAATCTTTCTTTTGGGGCTATTGGGGAAGAACTTGGAGGACGAGATCATACTACGATTTCTTCAAGCTGCACTCGAGCAAAAAAAATGATTCAATCAGATGCAACGTGGAAAGATGTGGTAGAAGAACTCAAAAAGAAGATTTTAGCTTCCTAAGCATGCCTCATTTTTATCTTTCTCTTTCTTTTTCCCCATTTTTCTCCTTGAGAAATCCCCCGTTTTTTTGAGTTTTCCACCTTTTATCCCCATACTTTTTTTCACTCTTTTTACTTTAGGTATCTAGGGATTTCTGCCTAAATCCCCCAAATCCCCATCCTTATTATTGTTATTATTACTTACTCTAATCACTATAGAAGGGAGTTCACTCTATGGAATTTTCAATTGGTAGGCAGTTTTTTCTTGATCAACTTAACTTAGTCAATAGAGGAATTATGCCTCACTCACCAGTTCCTGTTTTAGAAGGAATTTTGTTTCAAGTGGAGCCAGATAAAATTGTTTTAACTGGAAGTGACAAAGAATTTGTGGTCCAAACCACCATTCTTCCCCAGGAAAAAAACGAGCTTGTCATTGAAGCCCCAGGAACGATGGTTATGGATGCCAAGTTTTTATTAGAACTCGTTCGGCGTATGAATGGCCACACCATTAAAGTGGTTTCTGATGGTGAACTCATGCGTTTAAGCAGTCTAGATGGAAATTTTGATTTAATCGGTCGTTCAGGGACGGATTATCCACCTTTAGCTCTCGAGAGACCAGCCACTCATTTTCAACTTCCAGCTGCCTTATTAACTGAGATTTATGATCGTACGGCCTATGCGGTAGCCGATAAAGATTCTCGACAAGTGTTAATGGGTATTAACTTAGAAATCAAACAAGGCACTCTAGCTGCCACAGCCACCGATTCTTATCGATTAGCGCGTAAGGTTTGCCCAGTAGAAATTGAAGAAGAGTGTCGAATTACTATTCCTAAGCAACCATTTGGAGATATTGTCCGCTCTTTTGGAAATCATGAAATGATTGATATCTACTTGGATCGCCGTAAAATTCAATTCGTTTTTGGCAACACCTTGATGCAAACGCAATTGTATGAAGGAACTTTTCCAGATGCTGAAAGAATTATTCCTACTCAGTTTTTATCTACTCTTAAGCTTTCCGCTGCTGATTTAGAGGGAATGCTCAATCGCACTACGATTTATACTTCTAGAGGATCAGCTTATGGCAGCATCGTCCCTGTTCAAATGATTTGTTCTGCTCAAGCGGTAAGTCTTCGCGTGTTATCAAGCGACATTGGCTCTTGTCAACAGATGCTCAATGATTCGAATTATCAAGGTCAAGATTTATCGGTATCCTATAATGCTAAATTGATGTTAGATGCTTTAAAGGGGCTTCGTTCTAATGATGAAGTAGAGCTGGGCTTTACAGGAGAACTTCGACCTATTCGGATCAGCAATCCGGCTGATCCTACTTTAACCATGATTGTGGTTCCTATTCGGAGCAATTAAATTTCTTAAGTCTTTAAAATCAAAAATAGAAGAGCTTTATTGACGTTCTCAGACTATAACTATTTTCTAAAATAGTTATAGTCTTTTTATTTCGTTTGTCATAAAAGAAGGAAAAACAATAGATTAAAACCAAGAAAAAATAAGAATTTTAGAGTAAGCGCTTACTAATTTATTTCACTCTTTCCTTTTCGAGGAAAGTAAAAATTTCTCTTCAATTTGTGAAATCTCTTGGCACAAATTTTTAAATCAAAATTTTATTTTCAAGAGCCTTTTTTCCCTATTTTCTCTGCCCTTTGGTCGAATAAAGCTCTTTTAAGAGCCTATAAGCGTATTTTATTATTTCCTATGGAAGAGTAAGGGTCTGAGACTTTAAACGTCTGTGGTAATTTGTGAGCTTTTTTGATATAATTGTTTAGGAACAAAAAAAGGAGAGAACAATAAACGTGCAATCTAAACAATTTTTTCTTCATGAAGGCGATGAATACATTACTCTTCAACAACTTTTAAAGGCCTGTGACATTATTGCTTCTGGTGGACAGATCAAGTCTTGGCTTTCTGAAAACAAAGTTTTTGTGAATGGGGAACCGGAAAATCGTAGGGGCAAAAAGCTTCGTAAAGGCGATATCGTAGAAGCAGTTGACCAACGAATCGAACTTGTATGAATGTACAGAAGCTGAATCTTTCTAATTATCGAAATTTTGAAACAGCTTCTTTTTCTTTTCATCCGGATACCATTCATGTGTTATGGGGTAAAAACGCTCAAGGAAAATCTAATTTGATTGAATCCATTTACTTTCTTTCCCACTTACGTTCTTGGAGAACATCTAAAACGGTCTCGTTAATTAACCACGGTCAGGAAGCGTTTTGTTTAGAGTGCACTGTGGAAAATAAAGGCCGGCTTGAAGTGCTAAAAACGGTCTTCTCTTCTGGAAAGAAGGCTGTCTTTCGCAATGGCAAGCCGGTCAAATCTTTTTCAAATTTTGTTGGTATTTTAAATGCTGTTCTTTTTTCTCCTGATGACTTAACGTTGTTTTCAGCTCCTCCTAAGGAACGGCGTCACTTTTTAGATCGCGAGCTTGTCAAGCTTTCGCGTTCCTATACGCGCACGCTTAGCCAATTTAACGCTCTTTTAAAAGAACGAAATGTTCTATTAAAAGGTCACTCTAATGATGCGCTCTTGCAAGCAGTCACTTCGCAAATGATTGAGCAAGAATCGATTTTAATCGCTCAGCGTTCTCAATTTCTTGATCTACTCGAAGAAAAAGCCAAAGAAATTTATCCCATTCTGTGTGAAAACGCAGAGGAAGATCTTTCTCTTTCGTACCAAACGTGTGTCGATCCACGAAAAAATATTAAAGAACAACTTGAGCAATTGTATGCTCAAACCCTTGCTAAAGACAAACAAATGCACATTACAACGGCTGGAGTTCATAAAGATGATCTGGTGTTTTGCTTAAATAGAAAACCAGTGACGCAAACTGCCAGCCAAGGTCAAAAGCGCTCTATTATGTTGGCTCTTAAAATCGGCCTGTGTAAAACGATTCAGGAAAAGGGAGGACAGAACCCCATTTTGCTTTTAGATGATGTTTTTTCTGAACTCGATCCCCAACGGCGCCAAGGGCTAATTGCTTCTTTTCCCGAAGAAATGCAAATTTTCATTACGACCGCTGAAACAGTTTCACCGTCATGGTTTAAGCGGCCTGTGTGTTTTTATACAGTTGATCACGGTGTAATGAAGGAGGGAATCTATGATATCTGATCCGCAACAAGCACCTGTTTCTCTTGAGGAAACGCCTAGTGCGATTCAAACGGTACAAGAAGGGGTATCTACGCCTTCAAGCGGCACTCCTCAAATTAGTGAGGATCTTAAAGAATCCATGCGAGAATTCAGTCGTTTAGAAGACGAAGCCCTTCATGTAACCCATTCTTATACAGCAAATGATATTCAAGTTCTAGAGGGTTTAGAGGCCGTTCGTTTGCGGCCTGGTATGTATATTGGCTCTACTTCCGTACGTGGATTACACCATTTAGTATGGGAAATTGTAGACAATGGCATTGATGAATCCTTAGCAGGCTATGCCAATCGCATTGATGTCACGATCGAAGAAGGAGATGTCATTTGCGTTCATGACAATGGACGTGGGATGCCAGTCGATATTCACCAGAAAACTGGAATGAGTGCAGTTGAAACCATCATGACCGTCTTACATGCGGGCGGAAAATTTGGAGGCGCTGCTTATAAAATGGCTGGAGGATTACATGGTGTAGGAGCAAGTGTCGTGAATGCTTTATCCTCTTGGCTTGAAGTTATTGTGGAACAAGGTGGAAAAAAGTATTACGTCCGATTTGAAAACGGGGGCCATACAGTGGAACCACTTAAGGAAATCGGAACGACCACTCAAACAGGCACTACAGTGCGCTTCAAACCCGATCCCTCAATTTTTAAAGAGAGTACCGAATTTAATTTCGAGGTTCTCAATAACCGTATTCGCCAATTGGCCTTTTTAAATAAAGATTTAACCATGACCCTTACAGATTTACGTCATGGACAAAATATTCATAAAGAATATCGCTATGAAGGAGGAATTGTACAATACGTACAATTTTTAAATAGAGGCAAAGAAGTATTATCTCCTAAAGTAATTTATGCCGAAGGAGAACAAGATAACATCCTAGTGGAAGTTGCGGTTCAATACAACAAAGATTACCATCAACAAATTTATTCTTTCGTCAATAATATTAATACGCATGAAGGTGGATTTCACGAAGAAGGATTTCGATTGGCTTTAGCGCGTGAAATTAATCGTTATGCCAAAGAAAATAATTTATTGAAAAAAGGAGAATCACTCCAACAAAATGATGTATTAGAAGGAATCGCTGCGATTATTTCCATCAAACATCCTAATCCACAATTTGAAGGCCAAACGAAAACAAAATTAGGAAATAGTGAAGTACGGAAAATTGTATCCAATACTTTTGGCCAACATTTACGTCGCTTTTTAGCAGAAAATCCGGCTGAAGCAAGAGCGATAGTGGAAAAAGCCCTCTTAGCGGGACGCGCTCGTACGGCGGCGGCAAAGGCTCGTGAAGCAGTTCAACGAAAATCTGCCTTAGATGGAATCACTTCTTTGCCAGGTAAATTGATGGATTGTTCTAGTCGCGATGCGAGTGAATGCGAAATTTACATCGTCGAAGGAAATTCGGCGGGAGGCTCAGCCAAAATGGGCCGCGATGCGCGGACGCAAGCGATTTTACCATTACGAGGGAAAGTCCTTAATGTTGAAAAAGCTCGAGATAGTCGCATTTTCAAAAATGCAGAGATCAATTCGATGATTACGGCTTTTGGTTGTGGCTTTAAGGATGATACCGATTTGTCTAAACTTCGTTATCATAAAATCATTATTATGACCGATGCGGATGTGGATGGAAGTCATATTGCGACTTTGATGTTGACGTTCTTATATCGTTTCATGAAACCAGTTATTGAAGGAGGCTATGTTTACTTAGCCCAACCTCCACTTTATAAGATTCAAAAAGGCAAACGGGTGGCTTATGCCTACAAAGAACAAGAGATGGATAAGCTTCGAGCTGAATTTAAGGATGGATATCGTATCCAACGCTATAAAGGACTTGGAGAAATGGATGCGGAACAATTGTGGGAAACCACGATGGATCCTAAACGTCGTATTTTAAAACGAGTTACCATTGATGATGCCATGGAAGCGGATTCTGTTTTCTCGATGTTGATGGGTGAAGATGTCAAACCGCGTAAAGAATTTATTCAACAAAATGCTGAATATGCCACTCTAGATTATTAGAAAGGTGCCTTATGACCGAAGAAAATAAAAAAGAGGCGATCCAAGATCAAAACTTAGATTCTAGTCCACCCCTTTCGCTGAGTGCTCCCCAATCTTCTAGGCTACTTCCTTCTCTAGAAGATGAGGAAGAGGTAGATCTTGAAAATGGAAATAGCGATTACGATAAAATCGAAGAAGTTGAGATTTCACAAGAAATGCGGGAATCCTTTTTGGATTACTCGATGTCTGTCATTGTACAGCGGGCTTTACCCGATGTGCGAGATGGAATGAAACCAGTTCATCGTCGAATTTTGTATTCTATGGCGGCTTTAAATATCACTCCAGGCTCAGCCCATAAAAAATCGGCGCGTATTGTTGGAGATGTTATTGGTAAATACCATCCTCATGGCGATACAGCTGTTTATGAAGCGATGGTTCGGATGGCTCAAGACTTTTCCTATCGCTATCCATTGGTGGATGGCCATGGAAACTTTGGCTCTCTTGATGGCGATGGAGCCGCTGCCATGCGTTATACCGAAGCACGTATGTCTAAGATCTCTACCGAAATGGTTTCCGACTTAAATAAAGATACGGTCGATTTTGTAGAATCTTACGATGGAGATGGGCGTGAACCCACCGTGTTGCCCTCACGAATTCCCAATCTATTGCTCAATGGAGCGGTTGGAATTGCTGTGGGTATGGCTACGAATATTCCCCCTCATAACTTAACAGAAACAGTGAATGCCATTAAGGCTTTAATGGATGAGCCCGATTTAACCATTCCTGAACTTATGAATTACTTACCTGGACCAGACTTTCCCACAGGAGGAATCATTTTAGGGCGTAAAGGAATTCGGGAAGCTTATGAAACAGGTCGTGGTTCGATTACGATTCGGGCCAAGTATCGTGTTGAATCGCTGCCGAACGGGAAAAAACGGATTGTTTACTATGAAATTCCCTATGGCGTAAATAAAGTAGCCATGTATGAAAAAATGGCCGAAGTGATCCGTCAAAAGAAAGTGCAAGGCGTTACCTATCTTAACGATGAATCCAATCGTGAAGGGGTGCGCATTGTCATGGAACTCAAAAAAGATGTCCAAGAAGAAGTGGTCATCAATCAAATGTTTCGTGAAACCCAATTGCAATCCTCCTTTGGCATCAATATGCTCGCTCTTGAAAAAGGCCAGCCCAAGCAGTTGACCATTAAAGAGATGATTCAAGACTACATCGATCATCAGTGCCAAGTCGTTGAGCGTAAAACTCGTTTTGATCTCAAGAAAGCTCAAGAGCGATTGCACATTGTGGAGGGATTCCGCATTGTGCTCGATCATTTAGACGAAGTGATTCATATGATTCGCTCTTCTAAAAAAGAAGAAGCAGCTCTTATAGCCGATATGAATCAAGCCTTTGGTTTAGATGATTCTCAAACAAAAGCGACATTAGCCATGCAAGTTCGGCGTTTATCCGGTTTAGAGCGAGATAAAATTGAAAAAGAATATAAGCAACTTTTAGCCGACATTACCGATTATAAAGATATTCTGGCTAATCATGAACGCGTCTTAAACATCATTCGAGCCAATTTGGATGATATCCAAGTACGTTATGGAGATGAACGGCGAACAGACATTATAGAAGGAAACTTTGATGTTATCGATGAAGATCTCATTCCTCAAGAAGACATTATGATGACGCTCACTCATTCTGGATATATCAAAGTCACCCCAACAAGTGCTTACCACACTCAAAACCGTGGAGGAAAGGGAATCCGCTCGATTTCTCTTAACGATGAAGATTCGATTGATTTTATGGTGAGTCTTTCCAATCATGACCAAGTCTTATTCTTCACCAATACGGGCCGTGTGTATCGCATGAAAGGCTTCCAATTCCCTATGTCTTCCCGTACTGCAAAAGGCACTCCTATTGTTAACTTTTTACCTTTACAAGAAGGAGAAAAAGTACAAGCTATTTTACCTTATTCTCTAGATGAACAAGCGAAGAATTTGTTATTTGTTACCAGAAACGGTCTAGTTAAACGGACTCCAATTTCTCAATTCAAAAATATCAATCGAACTGGAAAGATTGCCATCACTCTCAATGAAGGAGATTCTTTAGCCTTTGTTCAAGGAACAAATGGGCAAGATGAAGTACTCATTGCAAGTGATCAAGGATATGCTGTCCGATTTGCGGAAACAAGCGTTCGCCTTATGGGGCGGACTGCGAGCGGAGTAAAAGGAATTGATTTGAATACAGGTGATTCTCCCGCTCAAGTGGTTGGAATCGCGGTTTCTTCTCAAGGGAACACAGTAATGGCTCTTTCAGAAAATGGCTATGGAAAACGTTCCTACATTTCGGAGTATCGTCTAACTGATCGCGGTACAAAAGGAGTAAAAACCCTTCAAATTTCCGATACTACTGGTCCCTTAGTTGGATTTAAACCGGTAGCAGGTCAAGAAGATGCCATGATTGTGACGGAAGCGGGAACGATGATTCGGGTTCATATGCCAAATGTGAAAATTCAAGGACGAAATACTAGAGGAGTTCGGATCATTCGGTTAACCGAAAATGATAAAGTCAATCGTTTAACCTTTACAGACCATGAAGCGGATTCTGAAGAAAAAGGGATATCTTCTCCTCAAGTAGAAAACGCTGTCTTGGCAGAAATTGTAGAAGATGAAGAACGCATCGAAGCTTTAGAAGAACGTTGGGCCGAAGAATCATTTGAAAATGAAGATCTAGAAGAAGATCCTCAAGTGGAAGAAGATGAGTTTGCATAATCGGCATGAATAAAAAAAAAGGTCGCTCAGGCGGCCTTTTTTTTATTTTTCAGTAGTGATCATTTTTAGAAATAAATCATTAATAAATAAATTAATTTTAGAAAAAATAAATAATTTTTTATTTAAAATCAATAAAACATTGAGATATAATAAAAGTACTTAAAGAGGCTTCTCCCTCTCCTTGAAGTGACTGTTCATGTCTTGACCATTGATATTAGGAGAGGAGTAAGCTTTGCCCCTTTCGCTTGAAATGTCTCTATTCATTCAAAAAATATAAAGTTCAAGCATGAGCAGTCACTTCATTTTTGAATGAGTACTCGTCTTTCAAGCTATTAGACCAGTATTTTCCTTTCAAAAATTGATAAAAAAGTAGTGTATTCCACTTTTACTTCTCGGTTTTGGAAAAAACAATTCGAAAAAAGAGTTAGAAGTAAAAGTTTAAAGAATGAGCACTTAAAGGAGAATAGTATGGCAAAAGCCTTAAAAATAAAAATTTTATTATTAATTGCTGAAGTTAAAAATAAAGTAGTTCGCCAAATGCTTGGAGGTGTCAGTTCTCAAAGTTGGACTAATAAGCGTAAACGCGATTCGTTTACAGCGGATGATTTAATTATTGTGGCTAAAGCCACTGGAACTACGTTAGCTTTTATTCATCCCAAGACCAATAAGCCAATCGTATCATTTGATATTGATGATTTAACTCCACGCGTTCGAGCAATTTTAGACAAAAGTTGTTTGGAGTCTCATGAAGAATTTGATTCCGTATCTAGCTCTTAAATATTCGATAAAAGAATTTTGATGTACTTCTTCGGTTTGTAAAGATCAAATTTTATCTTAATGAAAGAGGTTAATAGACCTTAGGAATCCTTTCTTTCTTGAAATTTCTTATTCCTCTTTATTTTCTTCTCCTAGTCTATTTGTTTCTCTTTATCCAAAGTGATAAATTTAAATGAATAAACAACAAGGAGATTTGAAATGCTCGATTTGAAATTTGTCCGCGAAAATCCGGACCTTGTCAAAGAAAATATGGTCAAGAAGTTTCAGAACCACAAACTCCATTTAGTGGACGAAGTAATCTGTGATGATGCCGCTTTACGCCGCACTCAGCAACAAGCGGACGAACTTCGGGCCAAACGAAAAGTTATATCTAAGAAAATTGGAATGTTGATGGGCCAAGGTAAAAAAGAAGAGGCCGAAGAAGCTAAAAAAGAAACAGCTGATCTTGGAGATCAAATTGCCCAATTGGCTAAAAAGGAAACAGAATTGCGTGAATCAGTCATGAATGCGATGATGCAAATTCCAAACATGATTGATCCAAGCGTTCCAATTGGAAAAGATGACAGCGAAAATGTGGAACTAGAGCGCTTTGGAGAACCAGTGGTTCCTGATTTTGAAATTCCTTATCATACGGAAATCATGGAATCTTTAAATGGAATTGATTTGGATGCGGCTAGACGAGTAGCTGGAAATGGATTTTATTATCTAGTCGGTGATGTAGCTCGCCTTCACTCTGCCGTCCTTTCTTATGCCCGTGATTTCATGATTGATCGTGGCTTTACCTATGTCATTCCTCCCTATATGATCCGTTCCAATGTGGTAACTGGAGTTATGTCTTTTGCCGAGATGGATGGAATGATGTATAAAATTGAGGGGGAAGATTTATACTTAATCGGTACCTCTGAACACTCAATGATTGGCCGCTTTATTGATCAAATTTTGGATGAAAAGGAATTACCTTATACTCTTACTTCCTATTCTCCTTGCTTCCGTAAGGAAAAGGGAGCTCATGGAATCGAAGAGAGAGGAGTTTATCGTATTCATCAATTTGAGAAACAGGAAATGATCGTGGTTTGTAAACCGGAAGAATCGGCAGACTGGTTTAAAAAATTGTATACGAATACAGTAGACTTCTTTAGAACGTTGGATATTCCTGTCCGTACTTTAGAGTGCTGTTCTGGGGACTTAGCTGATTTGAAATCTAAATCAGTAGACGTTGAAGCTTGGTCTCCACGGCAACAAAAATACTTTGAAGTTGGTTCTTGTTCCAATTTGACCGATGCGCAAGCACGACGTTTAAAAATTCGAGTAAAAGACGATAAGGGCCGTAAATATTTTGCCCATACTCTAAATAACACTTGTGTAGCACCTCCCCGAATGTTAATCGCTTTTTTGGAAAATAACATGCAAGCGGATGGAAGCATTAAAATTCCAGAGGCTTTAGTTCCTTACATGGGCGGTAAAACTGTTATTGAACCAGCTCAACCAAAACCAGTAAGCAATTAATATAAAGATTTTTGGGCTTTAGGACTGAACGAAACTTCGCTCAGTCCTTTTTCTTTTTCAAACGAAAATAAAAAGACTGCTGAAAAGTCAACAGTCTTTTCTTTTATTGTCCTGTTCCAGGTTCGGGATGAGGAGTAGGATTATTGCGATCAATGGCTGAAACACTTGCATCGTTTAAGGATTGAGCCGTCACATCATGATATCCAGTATCACCAGATTTTGGAATATCATCCGTTGAAATATAGGTCATAGATAAAACGAGTTGTCCTTCTCCATTACGAGAAAGTGTACCAGAAACTTGAGCAGTACATCCGCCAAAAGGAATGGTGAATCCCTCTAAAAGAATGTATTCTTTTAAGTCCTCATTCCAAAGAACTTGGACTTCTTTTCCAGATCCATCGCTTACTAAAGATTCGGGTAAAATGCCATCTACCGTAATAGGCGTTTTATGGGCAATCAGATCCCCTTGATTTTCATAAACTTGGTCTACACTGAGAGATGTATCTTGGACTGTACTCGCTGGATCCTCTTCTTCAGGAGCAGGAGCTGGAATCGCAGGGATATCTGGAGATGGTGACTCTTCTGGTTGAGATACTGGAGTTTCTTCTACGGTTGGAGTTTCTTCGGGAGTAGGCTCCGCAGGAGCAGAAGGCACACTAGGCTCTGGACTTGGTTCGGGTTCTATGGTAGGAAAGCTTGGGGTAGGCTCCACATTAGGTGTAGTTGGCGTTGGGGTTGGGTCTGAGGGTGTGGAGACATTTGGTACGCTAGGCGTAGAGGGCACAATATTTTGGGTTGGAGATTGGGTCCCACTTTGGTTCGTCTTGGAGTGATTATTTTGAGTGGAGGACTTTGAAGAGGTGCTTTGAGAAGATTTTGAATTTGAAGTACTCTGCGTTTCGTTTTTAGCAATGGCACTTGAAGTATTCAGGGGAATCGTAATGGTATTCGAAGTGACATTATCTTGGGTTACCTTCATGGTGTATTGACCAGGTTCAGAAGCTTTAAATTTAATGACTCCATTTTCCACCCAAGATTCTCCTCCTGAAATTTCAATGGAATTTGGGTCAATAGAAATGACAGGGTCGGTTTTGACATCGATGACAATTGCCTTTCCTGTCACCATGCTTTGATTTGGTACCACAGATAACTCAATTGCACTTGCTTTTGAGCATCCCGCTAATAAGATACCTCCTAAAAGTAGAAGCGAAAGTTTTTTAAATTTCATTCGTTTTCGGGCCAAATACTCTTAGTCATGTAGAGAAAAGGCCCGAACCCTCCTTTCTGTCTTTTAAGAAATCCATTAGGATTAAAATTCTCAATTTACGCTATAATATCAGGAAAAATGAGAGAGAAATTAAAAAAGCGTTCCTATCCCTCTTTCCTTTATAGCTTATTTATCGTATGTTTTTTTGTTCGGTTTGGCAATGCGATCCCACGTAAAATTCCTTCTCTAAGGGAACCTTAAGATATTTCTAGATCTGTATTCATCTTTTCTTAAGGATTTCACCCGAAAAGGGCTTTGCTCCTTTTATTTTTGGAGAAAAGATATTGACTTTAGATCCTCATTTCGTATAATTAAAAAGCTACTACAATAGCATCCTGCTAAATGTGTCAGGTCGGGAACGAAGCAGCACCGTGCTGGCTCTGTTATGTGTGGTAGCTTTTTTTTGTGAATGGATTGCGAAAACAGATGACGGCAGTTATTTGGATTCGCAATTTTTTTTTCTTGTTTGCTAGGGTTATTTAAATCGCAAAGAAAGAATCACTTTTCACCTACAATCCTATAACTAAGGAGAGAACCCATGTTGAAATCGGATGAAGCCTTTATGAGAAGAGCACTGCAGTTGGCTCAAAAAGCGCAAGACCAAGATGAAGTTCCAGTAGGGGCAGTTGTAGTTTATAATCAAAAAATCATTGGGCGCGGCTATAATCGTCGCCAAACCAAACAAAACGCACTCGAACATGCCGAGTTAATGGCCATTGCCCAAGCTTGTCGGAAGTTACATTCGTGGCGATTAGAAGATTGTACCTTGTATGTCACTCTTGAGCCATGCCCGATGTGTGCGGGAGCTATTATTCAATCTCGCTTAACACGAGTCATATTTGGGGCGTATGATCCTAAAGGAGGAGCTGTGGCTCATGAACCGTGGTTGCTTGATCTCTCAAAATGGAATCATCATCCCACTTGGAAAGGGGGTCTTTTAGAAGAAGAATGTTCAACTCTTCTAAAGTCTTTCTTCCAAAAAAAGCGGTTACAAAAAAAGCTTCAAAAAAAATCGCAAGAATTTGAATCCCACATTCGCTTGGATTTAAATGATGAGAAAAAAACAAAAACAAATCAGAAGGGAGAAGAAATGTAATGGCCTACCAAGCGTTATATCGGAAATATCGTCCAACCAATTTTGATGAAGTCGTTGGCCAACGCCACATTGTACAAACTCTTCGTAATGCGATTGAAAAAAATCGTATTGCCCATGCCTATTTGTTTTGTGGACCAAGAGGGACAGGAAAAACCTCTATTGCTAAAATCTTCGCTCGTACGCTCAATTGCACAGGAGAAAATCCTCCTTGCATGAAATGTGAAAACTGTACGCTTTCCTTAACGGGAAGCCATCCCGATATTCTAGAACTTGATGCAGCTTCCAACAATGGTGTGGATGAAGTACGTGCCCTCATTGATCGGGTGGGATATGCTCCTTTACAAGGACGATATAAAGTCTATATCATCGATGAAGTTCATATGATGACAACAGGAGCTTTTAATGCGTTGCTTAAAACCATTGAAGAGCCTCCAGCTCATGTGGTCTTTATCTTTGCCACCACGGAACCCCACAAAGTTTTGCCTACTATTCTTTCGCGATGTCAACGTTATGATTTTTCCAAAGTGAGTTCCAGTGATATTGAAAGTCGTTTAAACTTTATTTGTCAACAAGAGGATGTTTCGATTGACAAAGAAGCTTTGACTCTCATAACAGACTTAGCTGATGGAGGAATGCGAGATGCATTGTCCATCTTAGACCAATGTATTGCCTATGAGCAAGATCATCTAACAGCTCAGACAGTTCGTGAAATCTATGGAGTGGTTCAACCCGAAGAACTCGCTCAGCTTTCAAGTTATCTAGTTCCTGGGCAAGTAGACAAAGCGATTCTATTTTTAGAGAACATTGAAAGAAAAGGAATGGATTTAAAGCGACTCATTGCGGATCTAATTTCTCTTTACAAAGACTCCTTGTTGCTTGATTTATCGCAAAATACCAATCTTTTATCCCAAAAGCGCAGGACACTTTTGGAGAAATTTTTTTTAATTCATTCCACCCCAAAGCGAATAGAGCTTCTTAATGATCTCATGGCTCTTTACAATAAATTAGCCTTCTCTTCCAATATAATTGATTATTTAGAAACTATTTTATTAAAAGCGGCTCTTAATCAAGTGCCTTTGGCTCCACCAAGAAAAGATATTCCATCTTCTTCCATTTCTACTCCTATTTCAGTACCTCCTTCTCCTAAAGAAACGACTACCATATCCTCTCTACAAAAGAGTAAATCTTCTTTAGAAAGTAAAGAAACTCAATCATCTGTTTCAAAATCTGTTGATTTAGCCTCTATGTTTTGGAAAAGAAATGTTTCACGTGAAACAACTTCGAAAAATCACAAGTTGAATGCTTCAATGGATGAAAAATTTTTGTTGGGTTTACTCGTAGGAGCCAATAAGGAAGAAAAAGAGCATGATCAAGTTCTCCTTAAAGAAAACCTTCGCTATATTCACGATATTGAATATGCTAAGTTTGCGACGACTCTTCAAGAGGGAATGATCATAGCAAGTGGACCCACTTATTTGGTGTATGCGGTTCAAGATGAGTTAACCCGTGATTTTATGAATAGCCAACAAGAAAATCTGGGTTATGAAAATTATTTTGAAACTCTTTTAGAAAGACCTAAAAAGCTCTTTGCGATTACAAAAGAAGAAGCGAAAAAACTTATTCTAGCCTTTAAAAAATGTCAAAAGGAGAATACTCTTCCTTCTGCTGTTCAAATTAATTTAACTCCCTCTACTCAATCTCTCAGCCTCACAGACCAAATGAAAGAGCGCTTCCAAAACCAAATTGAAATTCGGAATGATTAAGTTGAGATTTTCTCGCTCTTAAAAGATAAAGAAAGAGAGAAAGGATAAATGATGTATCCTACTAGTTTTGAAAATTTAATTCTTGAATTATCCAATTTACCCGGCGTAGGCATGAAAAGTGCTGAACGTATGGCCTTTGCCATTCTCAATTGGCCTAAAGTTCAACAAGAACAGTTAGTCAAAGCCATTGGCAACATTGGCCAATTGCATGCCTGTCGTATTTGTGGAAACTTGTGTGAAAGCGAAATTTGTTCTATTTGTGCTGATTCAACTCGTGATGCTTCAAAAATTTGTGTCGTACAATCCGAAAAGGACTTGTATGCAATTGAAAATCTTCAAGAATATCATGGCTTATATCATGTACTTCATGGAGCTATTAACATTCAAAAAGGTATTTTACCCGACCATCTAAATATTGATACTCTCGAAAAACGGATAGCTCCTTCTGTTAAAGAAGTCATTCTAGCTTTAGATTCTAATGCGGAAGGAGAAACAACAGCTCGTTATATTGCCTTACGCTTAGAAGGAAAGACTTTGATTACCAAGCTGGCTTCAGGCCTTCCTTTTGGAGGAAAACTTGATTATGCGGATGCACGGACGCTTTCTAAAGCATTGGCAGGTCGTCAAAAGGAAGATGGACAAGGCTAAAAAGAAAATTTTAAAAAGATAGAAAGATCTAGACTGAAAAGGTTGTTTTTTAAATTCGGCTCTATCGTTTTAGGCTTTTAAAAAGTTAGGACAACAAATGATGTCTTTAGCCCTAACTCTCTAAGAAGAAAAAAATTCGATCTCTAGTTTAAATTCAAAGAGATCGAATTCTTTTCCTATGATTTGTAGCACTTAGGATAACAGTTACTCATTTTAGTTTGACTAAGCTAGAAGTAAGAGTTGAAGCGTCAAGCCCCTTTATTTAAGAAGAGCTTGATCTTCTAGAGCGCGCGCTAACTTCGTAGCTCCATTTTTTTCCCATCGCAAACCATAGGGTTTTAAAATCTCATTAAACCGTTGAATTCCATCGTGATCTTGACGATATTCATATTCGATTTCATAGTCGTCGTGATGAGAAAAGATGGTATGATCAATGCTAATTTCCGCTTCTGGCTGCTTCAAAATCGATCGAATGGTTTCAAAACGAACGAGAGGGTATAAATTTTCTATGGTCGTAGTGCCTTCTAAATGATCATTTACCCAAGCTTTTTCTTCTTCGTTTAACTCTTCAAGAGTCTTACTTTGGACCAATCGTTCATATTCATACTTCGTGGTTGCATTAAGAGGCTTTTTGATGGTTAAAATCACTTCCCCACTTGGGAGTTCACGTAAGCGCAATGAGTTCAATTTTTGGCGTAAGTCTTTATTGGGCGTGTCATAGTAGGTGTTTACTTGACGGCGCGTTTCTTGAATGGAAAGAGTGTTTAAAAGTGCTTCTGCTTGATCTTTTGGAATGAGTAGTTTTAGTTCTTGTTCTTGATCATGCATCAGTAATTTTCTCCTTTCTACTCAAACCTTAACAAAACTTTGTAGAGTTTCTCTTGTAGAAGCGTTTGGAAATATTCAATCTATAAAAAAGTTCTTTTCAATCTTCGAAGATGGGTTTAAATCAGCCAAAGGTTAGATTTTTTATAAATAAAGAAAGAAGGAAGGACTATGCGCTTTTCCATTTATTGTCGGGACGATTCCTTTTCCCATGATTTAGCTAACCGCTTAAGTCGCATTTTAATTGAGGAATATGGAGAAGAGCGGGATGATAGTCATCCTGAATTGGTACTCTGTATTGGGGGAGATGGAACCATTTTAAGAGCTATTCATCATTATCGTCCCCTTTTATCTTCTTTGCTTTTTTGTGCCATTCATACTGGAACTTTGGGATTTTTTACCGATTACACCAAAGAGGAAATTGATGTCTTTTTACATGATTTGCATACCCGTAAAACCCGTATTGAGTCGTATCCATTAGTGGAAGCCGTTTTAGAGACAGGAGAAGTCTATTGTGCCCTCAACGAAATTCGTATTGGTTCGTTTACTTCAACGGTTCACTATGACATCTTTGTCGATGGTGAGTACTTTGAAACTGTGAGCAGTTGTGGAATTTGTATTTCCACGCAGGCGGGGTCTACTGGAGCCAATCGCGCTTTAAATGGAGCTGTAGTAGAAAGTGGATTAAATATTTTGGAATTAACCCAAATTATGCCAGTTTCTCACATCAATCAACACTCTCTCACTTCTCCTTGTATTTTTAATAAAGAGCGAGAACTTCTTGTTTCGGGACCGAGTTTGCATCATTCCGTTCTTTGTTATGACCATTTAGAAACGAATCATTTAAAAGATTGCAGTTGGGTTAAAATTCGTCTTTCTAACCAGATGGTTCACTTTGCGCGCTTTCGTCCATATTCATATTTAAAAAGGCTGAAAAACTTGTTTTAAATGATTTTTCAGCCTTTTTAATCTTTTATGGCGTTTTAGACTTTTCTTTTTCATCCTTTGACTCATCTGACCCTCCAAAGCCTAGTTGAAGGAGTTTTTCCAATTGATCAAATTCTTTAAAGCCTAGTGGTTCTTCTTGCTTATCCAAAATAGATTCAACTTTTTGGGATTCACTTTTTTGTTCACTTTGAGAGGAGTTCTTTAAAGTTTTTAAAGAGTCCATGGGAAAAAGAGAAGTGAGGGTAGAACTTTGAATTTCATAGGGATTTTTAACTTCATAAAATTGATTTGCTTCATCTTTTGAAAAATCAAAGGAATCGGAGTTTTTGAGTGGAACTCTTTCCTGTTGATTTTTGGACTCTTGTTTCAAAAGCGTTGGTTCCTTATCCACTTCCTTGAACAAATCAAGTGACTTTTGGCTTGTTAAAGTCTTTTTTGTGTCTAGAGATGTGTTTTCAAGAGTGGCAAAGAGTGCTTTTTCTTTGGTAGAAAGAATAAAGAGATCTCTAGCTTTTTCAGTAGAGTTTTTATTTTGACTTTTGGTGGCAAGCTTTTCAATTTTTCGCTTATCCTTTTCGTTTTTCGCTTGTTCTAAATGATGATATAAGGCCTGTTTTGGCTTTTCAAAAGCAAGAACGACCGAAGGCTTTGTTTCTTCAAAAACAAATAAGTCAATAATAGCTTGAAGCAACAAACGAGGGTGCAAACGAAAGCCCTTAGTGTTGATAGGCGATAAATTTAAAATAATACCAAACAAAATAAAGTAAGACAGCGTTGAAGAGCCTCCATACGATATAAGGGGAAGCGTAATTCCTGTAATCGGAATTAAACCAATAATCATCCCTAGATTTTGAATTTGTTGGTAAAGAAGCATGGCAATCGTTCCAATAATAATTAAACGATTGGTTGTATTTTTAGAATTATAGGCCATTTTGCATAAGTATAAATCTAGCCATAAACACACCAATAAAATATAGGAGGTACCATAGCGATAAATAGGTATATTCAATATTTTTTCTACTTTCTCTGCTTTAGGTTTTAAGATCTTTGAAGAGAGGAAATAATCAGCTAAAATCAGTTTTTATAGAACGATTGATTTTAAACCTTCATTCGATCATATCTATTTATCTCATTCACACCAGAGCGCAAATCTGATGCAGTCTTACTATCACTAGCAGACCTCTTATGCTTTCACATAAGCGTAGACTATATCTTCACCTGTCTATGACAGGGCAACATTTTTCTTCCGCCATTGGCTTGCGGCTTTACTCTCCCTCAAGGAGATAGTCGTTGAAGGTCTTCCTTATCTAGATAGACTTAGGACTTTCCCTGCTAAACACCCATTGTTCAAACCCTTAGCACTGCAGAGCAGCTTTTTTTTCAGCATAGGTCATCTCACAGTTTTTTCTGGTTTCCCACCTTCCCCTTTTCAGGGGCAGCATGCCGTTTCCAGCGACTGTTTCGGTTGTGAGCTTTAGGGATTAAAAGCATTTAACGTTGAGTTTGCACCGTTTGCACGATACAAAGGGCATTAATTACCCATCAATCCAAAACATTGACCAAAGGCAGCAAAAATAAAATCGGTATGTGCCTCAGGAATGGAAATAATATTGGCTTGTAAACCATGGCCACTTAATCCCGCCGAGCCAAGCGACAACAAAGCTGTATAAAGCTGATTAGAGGCACTCAATATGTTTTGATCAGGATAAAGCCAAGCATCAATGCGACGCAATTGGTAGGCTGAAACGATTGAAGCTAAAAAATCGTGGTAAAAGAAATACAAAATAAAAAAACCACCAATTGCTCCCGCAACAAGGACTAAAATAATCCAAAGATAAAGGGGACGAATGCCGGAACAACACACAAGTACGAGAAGCGTAAAGGCAATAATGATAAAGATTCCTGTATCGGGTTCCAATAAAATGAGGAGCATAGGAGGAAAAGCCCATTTTAGGATTTCTCCAAATAGTTTCATATCCTCCATCATAGTGGGATTGGGATATTTTTTTTGCCAATCACTTACAATAAGACTTGTTTTTAAAATAAGAACTACTTTCATAAACTCACTGGCTTGAAAAGAACCAAGGCCAGGAATTTGGATCCAAGAATACGCTCCATTGATGTCATTCGCTAGCGGTAAAGAAAAGCCAGTAAATTGTTCTAAATATTTGGAAGCCAATAAGTAAATTAAAACAAGCATCAAATATTGATATACTTTGGGAATCAAACTATAAAAGAACTTATTGTTTTTTTTGGACATGAGCCATAAAGTTAAAAAACCCACAATATACCATAAAATTTGGCGACGTAAGTAGTATTCCCCACTTCCCATTCGAATGAGATTAAAGGCATTGTAAAGGGCAAAACAGCTCGTAATAAAAAGGACAATTAATAGGAATAAAAAACCAAAATCGCAGCGGATGGTTTTTTTACCAATTTGAATTGTTTGTTTCATCCAAACTCCTTTCTAGAATTTCAAAATAGGAATAGTCCTATAGTATGAAATTCTTTCCCTTTTTTCATCTCTAGTTTGGCGCTTTTAAATTCAATCTGGATTTTAACTTTTTTCAAAAGTTTACTTTAAGCCTTTAAACAGCATCCCTTTCAATAAAAAAAGAAAGAATTTGCCAAAGAAATTCTTTCCCTTTTGCTCCTCAATCTTATGCTGAGAAATTAGAAATAGTCTCTACCTTTTTTCATTTTATGGTTCTAGTTTTTCAAAAAAGTTCTTTTATGAAGAAGAAAGGAAAAATATGGAAATCCTTGTACTCTTAAAGCCACAAGAAGTGCAAGAATGTTTAGAGATTTTAGAAATTGGGAAAGCAAAAAGTGCAAGGCTTTCACTAATAGATCCATGAAGTTCCCTATGCAAAAGGCTTTAATCAGACTAGGCTCCTTGCGGATTGGATTCATGGTGGGCAACATCTCGCTTTTGATGAAAGAATAGAAAGTTCTAAATGTTTAAGAAAAAAAAGTAAGGAAGAAGAAAATAATGAAACGGAAAAAGCCTAAAACCGATATACTAAAAAAAGCTTTTTTAGCTGCATTCCCCTATACTATTCCTATTTTTGCTGGTTTCTGGTTTTTAGGTCTTACCTATGGAATTTATATGAATAAAGCTGGATTTAGTTTTTGGTATCCCATGTTAATGAGTTTAACCATCTTTGCTGGATCGATTGAATTTATCACCGTTAATTTATTATTAGGAGCCTTTAATCCTTTACAAGCCCTTGCGATGACGCTTATGATCAACGCACGCCATTTATTTTATGGCCTGTCTATGTTGGACAAATATAAAGGGAAAGGTCTAAAAAAGCTCTATTTAATTTTTGGAATGTGTGATGAAAGCTTTTCAATCAACTATACAGCCGATATTCCTAAAGATGTAGATGCTGGTTGGTTTATGTTTTTTGTTACTTTACTCAATCATTTCTATTGGTTTTTTGGCGCTACTCTAGGAGGAATTTGTGGATCTTGGATTGCCTTTAATACAGAAGGGTTGGGATTTGTAATGACTGCGATGTTTATTGTTATCTTTCTTGAACAATGGCTTAAGGAAAAAAAACATACGAGTGCTCTTTTGGGTTTACTTCTTTCCACCTTTTGCTTAATGGTTTTTGGAAAAGAAAATTTTATGATTCCTGCTATGCTTATGGTCTTAGTCGCTTTGATTGGACTACGCAATCAATTGGATCTTCATAGAAAAAAAGAAACCTCTTCTATGGCCTAAAAATTTTTGAAACTGGAGATATTCATGACTTTACAAGAACAGCTCATCACGATTGGAATGGTTATTCTAGGCACCCTGATCACTCGCTTTTTACCATTTTTACTCTTTCCAGCAGGAAAACCCACTCCAAAATGCATTCAATATTTAGGAATTGTTTTACCTTCTGCTATCTTTGGATTATTAGTGGTGTATTGTTTAAAAGATGTAAATATTTGGAGTCGTTCTCATGGCCTTCCTGAATTCTTTTCTATTTTAGTGGTCGTGGCCATGCACCTTTGGAAGCGACAGATGCTTTTATCGATTGCGACAGGAACCATTTTTTATATGGTATTGGTACAACTTATTTTTAACACTATCCTTTGAATGAAAAGAAAAACGGCCGCCATTGCGTGCCGTTTTTTACATCACTTGTTTTTCAAGGAGACTAGAAGACAAAGTTCTCTCTTCTCTGCCTCTTTGTTTTATTGAAGTCTTGGCCCAAAGAATTTTGAATGCAAAATCTTATGGGATAAAAATAGAAAGAGATCGTAAGATACTGAATAAAGAATTGGAAAGGATAAAACTTCTCTTTTTCTTGAAATCTTAAAGTATCGTTTAAACAGCTATGGATAAAACTCAATATACTCCCATGATGCAACATTACCTTGAACTCAAGGAAAAGCATCCAGATACGATTTTAATGTATCGACTAGGCGATTTTTATGAAATGTTTTTTGAAGACGCTAAGATTGCTTCTCGGGAACTCGATCTTGTCCTCACCGCTCGAGCAGCGGGAGTAGAAAAAGCCCCTATGTGTGGAATTCCCCATCGCGCAGCCCAATCCTACATTTCAAAGCTCGTACATAAAGGATACAAAGTGGCTATTTGTGAACAGCTTGAAGAAGCCAAGGATGCCAAAGGGGCTTTAGTAGAGCGGGATATTGTCCAAATTATTACTCCAGGAACTCTTCTAGAGGAAGCCAATGATAAACACGACTTAAACTATTTAGGGGTTTTAGTGACCAATTCCCTTAAAGTGGTTTTGATCTTGTGTGAACTCTCTACTGGCTCATTGCGTTATTTTTATGGCGATAAATCTCTGAGTTCGATGCAAGCATTGGTCAATGAATATCCAATTAAGGAACTCATTGGGCCGCGTAGCCTTGATCGAGTATGGCAAAAAGCCTTTAGTCAAATGGAAACCATCTCTTTTTCCATTCAATCTGAAATTTCCTTAGCCGCAGAAGATGAAAGCTTATTGCCATTTCAAGACCCCTTATTGCATCAAGGTCTTGGCGTTTTAATGGGCTATTTACAAAGTACGACTATGCAACATCCCGATCATTTAAGCATTTTAAGGCCGCTTTTTTCCCATTCTTCTATGGTTCTTGATCCCCAAACAAGAAGCCATCTTGAGTTGGTACACTCTGCTTCAACGAGCATGAAAGCCAAGTCTCTTTGGGAATTTATGGATTTAACTCAATCTGCTTTAGGGAGCCGTTTGCTTCGAGAATGGATCGAAGCGCCGCTTCTCGAGAAGGATAAAATTATTCAACGCCAAGAAGCGATTCAAGTGTTATTGGATGAATTTTTAGTGCGCACTGAACTCAATGAACATTTGAGTTATATTTACGATTTAGAGCGCTTGGCTGCACGGATTAGTTATGGTTCGGCTTCTCCTCGAGATATATTGCAACTTACCGCTTCTTTAGAGCATGCTCAACCCATTTTAGAATTAGCCAAAAATCTCAAGAGTTATCCAGAAATGGAATACGTTCCGGATTGTCAAGATTTATATGACTATTTAGCCAATGCGATTGTTCCTGAACCCCCTCTTACCATTAAAGATGGAAATTATATTATGCCTGGCTTTAATCGTGAACTTGACCACATTAGAAAATTGTCTGATGAGAGTGAAGAGGCTTTAAAAGAACTCGAAGAAAAAGAACGCCAACGAACTGGAATTCGCAATTTAAAAATTGGTTCAAATCGAGTCTTTGGCTATTACGTTGAAGTACGCAATACCCAACTTTCTCTTATTAAGCCAGACCTTGGATATCAGGCTAAACAAACTCTAGCCAATACGACCCGTTTCGTATTTGAAGAACTCAAGATTCTAGAAGAACAAATTCTAAGCGCTAAAGAAGAAAAAATTATTCTGGAAGAAAAGATTTTTTATAGTTTATTGGATCGAATCAAAGAACAGTTACCCCAACTGCACCAACTTTCTCAAGCGCTTGCCAAAATTGATGTTCTTTGTGCCCTTGCCCAACTCGCCAATGAAAATGGCTATGTTCGGCCAACTTTTAGTGAAGACCGTTTAGAGGTAGAAGAAGGACGACATCCGATTTTAGAATCTCACCTCTCCAACTTTGTTTCCAATAACTGGAAGATGAATAAGGAAACAACCATATGTTTGATTACAGGTCCCAATATGGGGGGAAAATCCACTTGGCTTCGTCAAAATGCCCTCATCGTGGTGATGGCCCAAATGGGCAGCTTCGTTCCTGCCCGTAAAGCGGTTTTGCCGATTTTTGATCGTATTTTTACGCGTATTGGAGCCAGCGATGACTTATTACAAGGAAAATCAACCTTCATGATGGAAATGATGGAAGCCAACAATGCTCTTCGTCATGCGACCAATCATTCGCTTATTTTATTTGATGAAATTGGTCGGGGAACAGCGACTTACGATGGAATGGCGCTTGCTCAATCGATGTTAGAATACATTGCCCAAGTTCTTGGTTCGAAAGCACTCTTTTCTACGCACTATCATGAATTAACGACAATGGAACAAGACTTTCCTTCTATTCACAATGTTCATGTAGAAGTGCGAGAACGTAAGAAAGAAATCGAGTTTTGCTATCGACTTGTGGATGGAAAAGCGGATAAATCGTATGGAATTCATGTAGCCAAGCTGGCCGGATTGCCTCCAATGGTGATTACTCGCGCTTCTAATCTCTTAAACCAATATGAAACAAGCCAACCAAATCAAAACTTTCAATCGAGTTTGTTTGTCATGGACCCAAAAGAAGTGGGTCGTATGCAACTAATCGAACATTTACGAGATTTGGATGTGGATAACTTAACGGCTCGAGAAGCGCTTGCCGTACTTTACGATTTGAAGGAACAATCCGAATCCTTAGAATAATTAGAAAGAAGGTTATATGGGAATCATTCAAATTTTGGATCCACATTTGACCAATATGATTGCAGCTGGAGAAGTAGTGGATCGTCCAGCGAATATTGTTAAAGAGTGTGTGGAAAATTCGCTCGATGCGGGGGCGACGACGATTTCCATTGAAGCTTTTGAAGGGGGAATTGATGGCATTATCATTACCGATGATGGCTGTGGAATGGGATACGAGGACACACGCTTAGCCTTTAAACGTCATGCGACTTCAAAAATTCATAGCGAAGAGGAGCTTTTTGCGATTTCGACTATGGGATTTCGCGGAGAAGCCTTGCCTTCTATTGCTTCCGTAGCAAAAGTTCAGGTGAAAACCAGTACGGGAAGGGATGGCGGTCGAGTGGTCTATGAATATGGAGAACTCAAAGCCTATGAAAAGTTCTCTGGTCCCCGCGGATGCCGTATTGAAGTACGTGGTCTTTTTCAGCGGACACCAGCTCGATTTAAATATTTAAGAAAACCGGCCTATGAATTCTCGATTATCGCCGATACAGTCAACAAAATAGCCTTAGCGCATCCAGAAGTCCGCTTTTCCTTAAAGCATAACGGGCGCTTAACTTTCCAAACGAGCGGAAAAAATGACCGACGTGAAATTTTGTATCAAATGTTTGGAACCAAACCTGCTTTGGAAGCCTTAGAGTTTTTTAATCAGACTTCGGATTTTACGATCAGTGGATATGCGATGCAACCAAACATCACTAGAGCTTCTAAATCCTATATTTACATCTCTTTAAATGGGCGAATCATTCGCTCTCATCCTATTCTTAAAGCCATTTGTGAAGGATATCGTGAATTTATGCCTCGAGATCGTTATCCTATTTGTTACTTGAACATTGAAGCTGATTATCAACTCATCGATGTCAATGTTCACCCGAATAAATACGAAGTGCGCATTTCGAAAGAAGCAGCATTAAGCCAATTGATCATTGACACTTTCCATCAATTATTTGTAAGCGAAATGGAAATTCCAGAAATTAAATCTAAAGAAAAAACAGCTCTCCCTACCCAAGGGAAAGCTGATTTACCTTCTTTTTTGGAAGAATCAGCCTCCGATTTTTTGAAATTTCAAACTTCACTTCAAAGAGCGAGTGAAAAATCTTCTAAGGTTTTAAGTTTAGAAAAAGAAACGCCTCTTTTATCTGAAACGCAGTTAACTCAAAGCCAGGAGAGTTTATCCTGCTTAGACCGAGAGGCTTCTTTAAAGGAGAGTCCATCCGCTTTCCATTCGAACTCGCTTTCCAATGGTCTTAAAGAGGAAATGGAATTCAGTGCGCAAGAGACAAACTCTTCTTATGAAGCCAAAGATCAAAGGATGCAAAGGAAAAGCGATTTCATAAAGGACTCTTTTCAAAAGGTATCGTCCCCTTCCTACCCTACAGGCCAAACTCCAAAACAAAAGGCGGCTCCCCAAAAGATTCACCAATTTTTCTTAAATCTACGCCTTATTGGACAACTCAAGGATTCCTATATTCTTTGTGAAAGTGACGAAGGATTAGTGATTGTCGATCAGCATGCCGCTGCGGAAAGAGCAAATTTTGAAAAAATTCAACGTGAATTTGAAAAGCCCGTTCAAATTCTTCAACCCTTAATGATTCCTTTACGGATTTCGCTTTCAGCTAAACTTTTAGCTTCTTTGGATCATATCAATGAACAAACCAAGACCTATGGACTCACTTTCCAACCAAGTGAGGATGGTGGAGCCTTGCTTTATGAAATTCCAGCTTGGATGAGCTTAGTCGAACGAGATGGGTTTTTAAACGATTTATTTGCTTGGTATGAAAGTCATGAAGAGGTCAATATGAAGGAATTGCGTCGTCATTTGATTGCAACCTGTGCCTGTCATAATTCGGTGCGCTTCCATCACAGTTTGTGCTTAGAAGAGATGCAACAAATTTTGAAAGATCTCGCTTATTGCGATCAACCTTACCATTGCCCTCACGGTCGACCAACTTTGATTTCGATGTCCACGAAAGCTTTAGAAAGGGAATTTGAACGTGAATAAAATCATTGCGATTGTAGGCCCAACAGGAACGGGAAAGAGTGATTTGGCCATTTTATTGGCGCAAAAACTCAATGGTGAAATCATTTCGGCGGATTCTATGCAGGTTTATAAAGGAATGGATATTGGAACAGCTAAAATGAGACCAGAAGAAAGGCAAGGAATTCCTCATTATTTAATTGATGTCTACGATCCAAGCCAAGATTGGAACGTCAAAACTTTCCAAATTTATTGTCGCCAAGCCATTGCGGATATTATAAGCCGTGGTAAAGTTCCTATTTTATGTGGAGGAACGGGTCTTTATATTAAAGCGGCTCTTTACGATTATACTTTTGAGGAGGAAGATTCACTTAACCAAGAACAAACGCAAAAACTTGCTTCTCAAACCAATGAAGAACTCGTGGCTCTTTTACAAGAAAAGGATCCTAAATCTCTAGAGAAAATCCATCCCAATAATCGTAAACGGCTTTTGCGAGCGGCATCTATGGCTTGTTTTGGCGTATCAAAAACAAAGCGAGAAGAAGCCCAAAATCATATTCCCCTTTATGACTTTTTCTTAGTTGGATTAAAAGATGAACGGCAAAAAGAAATTGAAAAGATCAATCAGCGGGTAGACCAAATGTTTGAACAAGGTCTTCCCCAAGAAGTGCAGCATCTTTTTTCAAATCCCTCAAGCAGAAAGGGAAATAGTTTTCAAGGAATCGGGTATAAAGAATTTGATGGATGGTTAAATGGACAAGAAGAACTAGAAAACGTTAAAGAACAAATCAAAATTCATACTCGTCAATATGCCAGACGGCAAATGACTTGGTTTCGACGTCAAATGCCAGTTCATTGGTATCATCCAAAAGATCGAAAACAAATTGTACAGGATTTAGAAGAATGGTATACAGGAAATGGAAGACGATAATCATCTTGAGCGCTCAGCGTTGTTATATGGACAAGAAGCGCTTAGAGCTTTAAACAATGCTTGTGTATTAGTAGTAGGATGTGGAGGAGTGGGATCTTTCGCAATTGAAGCTTTAGCAAGAAGTGGAGTTGGAAAACTTATTTTAATTGATAAAGATACCATCGAACCCTCCAATCGTAATCGCCAACTTTGTGCTTTGGTTTCTACAATTGGTCAAGCGAAAACATCCGTTCTTAAAAAACGCATTGCCGATATCAATCCACAAGCTGAAGTCATCACCTACGAAGGATTTTATGATGCGGCTTTAAATGATTGGATCGAAGCTCAGAAGCCAGATTATATTTTGGATTGTATTGATTCGATTGGATCGAAAAAAGATCTCATTGTTTTTGCTTTAGAGCATAACATTCCCATTCTTTCGAGCATGGGGATGGCTCGCCGTAAAGATCCAACCCAAATCGAAATTAAAGAACTTGAAAAGACTGCGAATGATCCGATGGCCAAAATTTTACGGCTTTGGAAACGAAAAAACAAAATTCGCAAAAAAATTTGGACGGTTTGTTCCCATGAGGTTCCAGGACCTGTCCAAGCTGGCAATCCTTTGCCTTCCGCCATTTTCGTCCCAGCTAGTGCAGGATTGCTTATGGCAAGTCGATGTGTTGAAGATCTTGCCAAACAAGTTTCTACCCTTCATACTAATGAAGCTATGCCTAAAACAATAAATACGATAAATTCAAGACCAGTAAGTGAATCGGATTCGGATAAGCTAGAATTCACTTCTTTTCATAACATTTCAACACAGACGATTCCAATAAAGATAGGAGAGGATGAAAATCATGGATAGTCAACTACTTCGAGAAGCTATATTATTAATTATTTTATTGGGACTGTCCGGATTTTTCTCTTCTGCTGAAACGGCATTGGTGGCGGTTAAAAAATTTCAGCTTCGCTCTTTAGCTGAAGAGGGCAACAAAAGAGCGAAAACTGCTTTGGATGTCTTAAATGATCAGTCTAAAATGTTGTCCGCTATTTTAATTGGAAATAACTTAGTTAATACTTATATGGCCTCTTTAGCAAGTATGGTTGCGTATCGCTTTGGAGGGTATGCCGTTTCTCTTGTAACCTTTCTCACCACCTTTTTAATTTTAGTGTTTGGAGAAATTACCCCAAAAACACTTGCCACAGCGAATCCAGAGCGATTGGCCTTATGGTATGCCCCGATTATTTCCTTTTTGATGAAGATCTTAACTCCCGTTATTTGGTTTATTAACTTGTTTTCTTCTATGATTGTGCGTCTTTTTGGAATTCGAACCGAGCGTCCAGGATTTTCCATTACGGAAAGAGAGCTCCATACGATTTTGGATGTTTCACATGAACAAGGTGTGATTGAAACAGAAGAGCACAATATGATTCGAAATGTGTTTGACTTTAAGGAGGCCAAAGCGAGTCAGATTATGGTTCCTCGAGTTCATGCCACCATGATTGATGTCAATACGAGTCTTGAGGAACTTCAAGAGCTTTATCGTCGAGATCGGTATACTCGTTTGCCTGTTTATGAAGAAAATCCTGATAACATTATCGGCATCATCAATATGAAGGATTTAATTTTTTACGATCCCAATGAACCTTTTGATTTACGTCAATTGCTTCGAAAACCCTATTTCACCATTGAAAATAAGGAAATTCATGAAATTTTACGCCAAATGCAAAAAGAGCAATACAATATGGCCGTAGTCTTAGATGAATATGGCGAAGTAGCTGGCATTTTAACGATCGAAGATATTATTGAGGAAATCGTTGGAGAAGTTCAGGATGAATTTGATGAAGCTGAGAATGAAAAAGTTCAACAAATTGCTCCAGATCAGTTTAAAGTAAAAGGTTATTTATCGCTTCATGATTTAAATGATGAATTAAATCTTAACTTAGAAAGTAAAGACTTTGATTCCATTGGCGGCTTGATGATCGAAACGCTAGGACGTTTTCCTACTCTAGGAGAATCGGTTGAACTTGAAAATGGAACCATTAAGGCCAGTGTGGTCTCTTTACAAAAAAATCGAATTGAAGAAGTTCTTTTGACTTTATCTGAGCCTAGTGAAGAAAAGCCAGAGGGAGCAGAAAGCCAAGAGCAAGAAGAAAAAGAAAAAGCTTCAGAAAGTGAAGGCTAAAAAGTACAGCTTCGTTAAGAAGCTGTTTTTTTATGGATTAAGAGAGTCTAAATTCCTTTGAGAAGAGAAAAAAAAGAAATGCTATATGCATCTCTTTTTTCCAAGCTCCTTAATTGGCTTGACTTTCACTACTTTGGCTGGCTTGTTCTTGCGCTTGAACACTGGCAGCAGCTCCATCTACGGAACTTTGTTGACCATTTACATCCGTTCCATTCATAGCTGCTTCTAAATCTTTTTGGGCTTGTGGTTTTTCATACTGAGGAGCATCAGGATGCTCCATAATATAATCCGAAATTGCTGCCGCAATGGCTTTAGCGAGATAATTGAGTTCTGTTTCATCCATTAAATGGGCTGCATTGGCCGGGTTTGTCATATAACCAAGCTCAATTAAAGTAGAATGAATATCGGCCATTGTAACCAGTTGCAAAAGCGTATCATCGATGACTCCATAATTTTGCGCCCAATCAATGGCTTCCATATTGGCCATCATCGAATTGACTAAATCTCTCATTACAGTATCCGTTTCATTGATGAAAAAAACCACTCCTTCTACCGAAGGATCATCAAAGGCATTAGTATGAAAGGAAAAGAAATAATCTGCATTTTGCACCGTTTGTTGCTCAAGTCGGTAGTTCAAATCCGATAATTCATCCACAAACCAAGGCGTTTCATCACTATCTCGAGTAAGGCGCACATCAATATTGGGGTTTAACTCGTTTAGATATTGGGCTACTTTTAAGGTAATATCCAAAGTCATATTTTTTTCCAATACTCCATTATTCACATTTCCGCCATCAATTCCACCATGCCCAGCATCCAAAAGAACTGTAGCTACGATTTCATCCTCTTTGGGATAGGTAGTATATACAATTGATTGGGCTGGATGCATTGAATTGGAGTCTTGAGAATCTTTGGAACTCGATGAACTATCCACACTGCTCGGATTTGAAAGAGAGGTAGGTGAATAGGCTTTGACAAAAAGAGTTCCATAAATAAAAAATGAAAATATAGCCAAAAAGCCAAAATATATACTATATCCTATGGCTCTTCGGTGGGCTTTTTTTGACACTTTATTTCCTCCATCTCTCTTTAAGATTCAAAACATTCCAGAAAATTTTAAAGGAAGTTATTTCTTTTTAAACTATAAATGCACTTTTATCTATTCTTCTAAGTCAAGAGATAAAGTCTTTTGTTCAATGATTTCTTGACGGGAAACATACCCAGGCGCTTCTGGATTTTCTTGAATCGTCGTTGAAATCGCAGAAGCAATCGCAGAGGCAGCTTGTTCTAAGCGCTCCTCACTTTGAAAACGAGCTAAATCTTGGGGATCACTCATCGAGCCTAAATCAATTTGAATTGCATGACTTGAAGCCATAGAGATTAATTGTAAAGGATATTGGTCCGTAGTTACAATAGCTCTTGCATGTCCCCATCCATTTTCTTGTAGATTATCCTGCATTGTATTCACCCAAATCGAACTAATAGAATCATCTGGATTGAGATAGAAGGCATAGCCTGATTCATCTTGAGTCGATTCACAAGCATGAATCGATAAAAAGTAATCGGCATTGGCGGCTTCTTGTTGTTTACGCCGCCAAACTAAGTCTTCCCATCCAATTTTATTGTCCTCCTTGGGTTGATCGCTTTCGCGAATCATCAAGACTCGAAGGTGCGGATTGACCGTTTCTAAATTCCTCTTAATCTTTTGAGCTAAGGACAAAGTGATGTCCTTTTCCATGGTTCCATCTAAAGCCGTTTCCCCTAAGTCAATGCCTCCATGTCCTGCATCGAGCAAAACTGTTTTGGTGTATACAATTTCGCCGGATTCTGAAAGAAAATCACGACTTTCCATGCTTTCCATAGACTCCGACGAAGAGCTTGAATTAGAAATGGTCGTAAGAGAACTTTCAAGAGTTGGATGTAAGGAGGAATCCTGACTGGAAGCCTCTTGTCTTTTGAGAAAGGAAAAGGATAGAGAAGGCCATTGTCCTTGTTGAATAGAGGAAAGAGGTTCTCCATTCCACGCATAGGCTAATGGATCCTGTGAGGTTGTTGATGGAATATTTTCCACATAATGCGTAAAGACTACGTGATAGAGGCCTAAACTTAGACTAGTCAACAAACAGGCATATAAAGCACATCGTATAGATAAACGAAGGCGCTTAGGGGGTTTATCGGACATCCTATCCCTCCTTCCAAATTTAGTTGTTATTTTAACAAATCTTATAATGTGTTCAAGATATTAAAACAAAAGATTAGTTCTCACTAAAAAGAGCTGTTCCAATTCGTACTTCATTGCTGCCATGGGCAATAGCTAAGGGATAATCATGACTCATTCCCATCGAGAGCGTTTCGAATTCTGGATACTGTTTTTTTGCGGTATCAAAGAGTTCTTTAACTTGATCAAATTCGTAGGCTAGCTGTTCTTGATCATCGGTATTGCTTGCAATAGCCATCAATCCCTTTACTCGGACATGAGGCATCGTTTCTATTTCTTTTAATAAATCCATCAATAAATTCGGGTTCAATCCAGTTTTATTTTCATCTTGTTTGGATATTTTAATCTCCACCAAAATATCTTGAATGACATTCAGTTTAGCAGCTTGTTTTTCAATTTCTTTGGCTAACTTCAAGGAATCGACCGATTCAATTAGAGAAACTTTTCCAATAATGTATTTCACTTTATTGGTTTGTAAGTGACCAATAAGATGCCAATCGTAGTTCGGATCATATTTTTCTAGAAATTCTTGGACACGATTTTCTCCAAAAGTCTGAACTCCAAGTTCATGAAGTTTATCAACTTCTTCTTTAGTATGTTTTTTGGTTACAGCCACCAATTTGACATGAGGATCTGCTAAACGTTGCGCAATTAATTTTTTATTCATAAATACCTAAAGGATCCCATAGATCCCCTTCGCTCCTTTCTTGTTTCCTAAAAGCCACTTTTGAAAAATTTCCTTTTATCTTCTCTTCATAAAAAGCATAAAGAATTTCTTTCTCTAGTGCGGATTTTAAGATTCAATTTCCGTTTTTCTTTAACTCCTTGATCTCTTACAGACTTACATATAAGCATAAGTAAGGATAGGAGAGGCTTCTTGCCATAAAGTCTGAGAAAGCATAGGATCCAATACCCATTGTTGGGCTTGTTTGGCATTTAAAATCACTGGCATACGATGATGAAAGGCTTCCATAGAGGGATTGGCATCCTTCGTTAAAATGACAAAACAATCATCGAGAGCTAAAGCAGCGAGATACATTGTTTTATGCGGTTCGAAAAAAGACATTTTTTGTTTTTGAAGAGTCCATTCATAAAACGAGGAACAAACAACGACCACTCGATTTTGTTTAAAGGCCTGACGAAACATCCATTTACTTGCCGCTGTTTCAGCACGCGCATTTAAAATCAGACTTTGTGTTTGTAAAGGTTTGAGTCCCGAAACGGATTGTTGGGAGGCATATCGGTAGCCAAATTTCATGATGACTCCTACCAGTTTTTTAGAAGAAGGATTGGGAGCATGATTCTCTTGAAGGACTAAAGAAGAATGAGTTGGAAAAATTTCTCCAAAATGAAGGTGTTCTTGTACAGCTAAAGAAATATCGGCGATTTGTAAAGCATCTTGCAAACTTTGGAAATTGAGTTCAAAACGACCACACATAAAAATTCTGCTACTCAAAATATGGACAAAACCATATTGAGAAAATTCCTGCTTCTTCCTGTATGTTTTCGATTATAACTAGTCCTACTCACATCATCTCCAGTGCACAGGCGTTAATTCCCCTATAGCCTACGATACTTACTTTGCTTTGTTAGACAGTATGATAGGTAAGACAATCTCTCAGGTTCAGACTTGCATTAAAATCTCTGTCTGCTCTATACCCACATTGAAGAATAGGTTTGGTCGGATAACTTTAAATTAGGCTTGATATAGCCACAGACAGGTTTTGCTGGATGGATAAAATCGGTCAATAAACTGTAGTTCAATACCCTTTACATTCTGCAGTTATCTTTGTGTTCTAAACTCAAACAATTTCTGCTGGGCAATCGCCTTTGAAAGATGTCTATTCCTCTCCGCTGATATTCAGATCTTCAAGCGTTATCCATCTGGGCTTGGTTTTCACCAGTTCGGATAGTACTTTATTGATCCTTTCTGATACAGTCTAGTTTGTGATAAAGTTTTTGTATTTTCAGCTTTTGTTTCCGTTTGTCGAGTAGCTTCTCCTTTCTTATTTTTTGATAACTTTTTCAGACTTTCTTTCTCGAAAGTTTTCTCTGCTCTCGTTTCAGTCTTTTTTCAAGTTTTCTGATTCGTTTTATTGTTTAAAAATCCTACCGTCCGACCAGACTGCACAATCTTTTAGGCCTAAGTCAGATTCCAAATCAGCGCAGGCTTTTTAGTTTCTACTTCTTCTACTAGAACAGAAACACCTTCCAGCTTTCATGAAAATAGAACCGCTTTTTATGTGTTTCCGGATTGGTCGGAGCCTTTTTCTTTGAGTCTCACCCAACCAAGCGTTGGTATTTTGATTTTGTGACGTTCACACAAAACAGGTTGTTTTACTCCATTTCTCACAAAATACATTTTCACATCTTTGATTTTTTCTTCCAGTTCGTTTGCTTTATGATTAAAAAAATTTCTGAAAGCTCTATCTGCATTCATAAGGTTTTGCTTGATTACTGCTGACTTCTTTAATCCATGAAATTTCAGGATTTTGTGGAAGATACTCTTAACCACTTTGAGAAATCCTGAAACAAATCTTTTTTCCTTTTCAGAGATTTCTTTATTGTGGGCTAAATAAAATTTATAGACAAGCATACGCCACTTGTTCTATGAATGTTTCTGTTGGGAAGTCGGATTCTGTCTTATAGCTTTTTAGCAATTTCTTCATCCTCTTGCTTTTTTCTCAGTTCATCAATCCGACAACTGAATACGTGAAGAAAGTTCCTGTTCAGGTGACATTTTTTCGTTGTTCACGACATTCAGTACCTTTAGACTGCAAAAATCTTTCAAACTATTCATAACCAAATTGATTTCTGAGACATCTGTCAACCGATTCCATTTCCTACCTCTTCAAGAACTTCATCAACATCCTTTTGGCCTCTTGAGAAACCTGTCAATGATTGTTGCTTGTCTGGCATAGAGTCGGATTTTTGGGCTTTCCTGGATACTCAGGGTTTATCTGTATCTTCTACCTTTGGGTGTGCGACAGAGTTTCAGTTTCTCTCTCCCCTCTGTAACGTTGTGACTGAAACGCCTATCTTTTCAGTCTTTAGGTTTTACTCATAAGCTCACCTCCTTAAGGGCATGTAACATTTAAACAGTCAATGTTTTTCTATCTATTTTGTAACTCCTTAAGGGCATCGAAATTTTAAAGCCAAAATAAGTGCTTAACCTTGACACATTGTGAAGCTCTTTATTATTGTAACGAGCTTTTAATCCTTAAGTTTTCGGAATTCTTGTTTGATTTTGGATCTTCTCCAAAATATCGACTGAGGCAATGCTATCATAAAAAAACATGAATCTTTCTTTTCAAAAAGTTTTATAACGAAGAGAAAAAACACATGAATGGAGTGGAAGGAAAGGAAAAAACTCATCTATGAAACCTACTGGTGTATTAATCGTATTTGAAGGAAATGATGGGGCAGGAAAAACCATTGTACTCCAAGCGGTTGCAAAAAGTTTAAAAGAAAAAGGCATGGATGTATTGACTACTCGAGAACCTGGTGGCTCATCTGTGGCTGAACAAATTCGAACAGTTCTTCTTGATTGTGCCAACGAAATGGACTCTAAAACTGAAGCTTTGCTCTATGCAGCCTCTCGGCGCGAACATCTCGTTAAAACACTATTACCGGCTTTAAGTGAAGGGCGCATTGTATTGTGTGATCGCTTTTTGGATTCCTCTTTAGCTTATCAAGGAGGAGCGCGAGGGCTTGGCTTTGATGTCGTTGAAAAACTGAATGATTTTGGCTTAGAAGGATTTCGACCCGATTTAACGCTCTTTTTTGGGTTAGATGAACCAACTCAAAAAAAACGTCGCCTTCAACGCGGAAACCAAAATCGCTTGGATTTAGAAAGTGATCTTTTCCATCACAAAGTAAACAAAGCGTTTGACGCGCTTTTAGAACAAGGCAAAGAACCAAGAGTATTTATAGATGCCTCAAAGCCGTTGCAAGAGGTAATCGAAGAAGTCACACAAAAAGTAGAAGCTTTTTTAGCCCATAAGCAAGCTGAGGCAGACTTAGCTCAAAAACAAGTCGAGGTTTTGCGTTCTAAAAGTCCTATTGAAGTGTTTTTAGCCAAGAAACAACTCGAGGCCTTTTTAACGAAAAAACAGCTGAATCAAGTCAATGAAGATGAGGAAGAAGTAGAACTGAGTCCTTGGGTCGAGGCTTTAGAAGAAGCTTTTTTAGAAGGAGTCGGTCCTAAAGCCCAAGCGTTGTTGGATCTCTTCTTACAAAATGCACCACTTCATTTAAACTCCTCTATTCCCACTTCTGAATCCCCCAAAGAAGCTAAAGAAAACCAGGAAGACTTAAAAAATGATCGATAAAGCCGAGTTAAAAATGCTTCAACCGGTGGCTTATCGTACTCTTTCCAATGCGCTCTTATCCAAACGCATCTCACATGCTTACTTGTTTTTTGGTCCAAAAAACAAAGCGAAACAAGATTTGGCGCTTTTGTTTGCGCAATCTTTAGTCTGTCCTAACGTAGATGAAGATGGCTTTGCCTGTGGAGAGTGTACCTATTGTCAGCAGCTGGAAAAAGAGGAAAATCCCGATTTCTTCTGGCTCCATCCAGGAGGCGTACGAAAAGGAAAACCACTGACACGCAAAGAACTCGAAGCGTGGTGGAAAGGACAAAAAAGACATGAAGTTTCCCAGTCTTGGACCATTCGAAAAGAAGACATTTTAGCTTTGCAGGAAGCCTTTGTGGCCACTCCCTTAAGTGAAGCCCAAAAGCAAATCTACCTATTGGAGGGCTATGATCAGGCCACTCTAGCCGCTTCCAATTCCTTGTTGAAATTTTTAGAAGAACCAAAAGACCATGTAGTCGGAATATTAATGGTGGATGAATTGTCTAATGTATTACCGACCATCGTTTCTCGTTGTCAGCTCATCTCCTTTCGAGCGCGCTCAAGAAAGGATCTTGAAGAAGAATTATCCACTTGGATAGAAGATCAAGAACTTGTTTCTATCTTTGCTAAGGCAGGATATGACTGGAATAAAGCCAATTTATTGTTAAACGAAGAAGCGGCTTTTGAAATTCGGGATGCGGCTAAAATTTTTTGGCCAAAACGGATGGAGCATTTGTCTTTAGTTGAACTTCAATTAGGAGTGTTTTCTAAGAAAAGGCATTTAAATCGATCGGCTTTAGAATTTTTCTTTCATTGCCTCCTTTATTATCTTGAACAAGATCATCTTGCGCTTACCCCTCAATATTTATATCTCCGTTTGGTGCTTTTAAAAGCGCTTGATTCTCTTAAAGCTCCCTTAGATCCCGCTCTTATGTTGGAGAGAACAGTTTATTTTATTCAAAAGAGCATTTCTAAAAATCTACAGTTTGACTTTACTTTATGGTAAAATTAAGAATTAAGTATTATAAAAAATACTAAATCTTGAAATATTCTTTGGAAGAAGTCCAAAGTTTTTATAGTCTTCGACCCAAAACCATTGGTTTTGGTGTCTGTTTTTCCTTTAGAAAGGAGTCGGTTACTCAGGGAAACCATAGATGGAAAAAATTTAGGGCCTGTTCCCTAAGAATATTCGCCCCAAAAGTGTAGTAAATGGAAGAGATTTCCTTCCCGAATGAGTAGCCCATTTTATGACAATCAATTCAACACAACCTAAAAAAGTAAAATCAAAACCGGTTGAATTTCCCTATATGGTCTATATCCAATTTGATGGATCAAAAAAAGCCTATTCATTTGGAGCTTATGAAGAACATAAAACCAATGAACTCGTAGTAGTGGAAACTGTACGAGGACAAGAAATTGGGACTGTTTTAGTCCCCTCCTTGCCTTTTGATCCCTCAAAAGTAAAAGGGGAAATTAAGCCTATTGTGCGTAGAGCGACTGAAAAAGACATCCAGCGCAAGGCAGAAAATGTGGAAAAAGCCCAAGAAGCTTTTGAGCTTTGTCAAACAGCCATCACAAAATTGGATTTAGATATGCATTTGATTTCTTGCGAATACACGCTTGATCGAGCCAAAGTCATCTTTACCTATGTGAGTGATGACCGGGTAGATTTTCGTGGTCTATTAAAAGAGCTTTCCGGCCAAATGCAAGGACGCATCGAACTGCGTCAAATTGGTCCTCGCAATAAAGCCAAATTAATTGGTGGGATTGGGATTTGTGGAATGGAGTGTTGTTGTACTCGTTTCATGAGTGATTTTGATACCGTTTCAATCAATATGGCTAAAAATCAATTATTGGCTCTCAATATTGCGAAGCTTTCTGGTCAATGTGGAAAACTAAAGTGCTGCTTACGCTTTGAAAATGACAATTATACGGTTTTACGCAAAGATTTACCGAAACTCAATTCTCAAATAGAATACAAGGGATCCAAATATCGTATTTCGGGAATGAATGTTTTACAAAAACAAGCAAAACTCGAAAATCGAGAAGAAACACTGTTTGTAAGCTTTGAAGATATTTTTCCCAATCGAGAGGAACCTAGCCAAGGATCTTTTCTTTAAGCAAGACCTTTTTTAGTAAGCCTTAAAGCATTTTTCATTTGATTTAGAAGCTTATGTTTGAAAATAAGAGACAATATTATGGAAATGATTACGCAATTTAATGCGATTGAACTTTATCCTGATTATGATGAGGCTGTAATTCATGCTTGGTATGAGGGGGAAAGGGCCACATTTGACTTACTAACTTGTCAAATTATTGATGGCTATATCGATCGCTATATGATTTTACCAATCGTAACATGGATGATAAAAAACCAGTGGAACGTTTGGGAAATGTTCAAGAAGAAAAAGTTTAAATGGATTCCTAGTGAAGATTTTTAAATGATCAATATACATTTAAAGTGTAGGTTTAAACTACACTTTTTTATTTTTAAAAGAAGAAAAAGAGGAAAAGACGTATTAAGGAATAGAAAGGAGTTACAAAATAGATAGAAAAGCATTGACTGTTTAAATGTTACATTCCCATAAGGAAGTGAGCTTATAAGTAAAACCTAAATAATTTAATGAAAGGCGTTTCAGTCAAAACGTGACAGAGGTGGGACAGAAAAAATGTACGGCCTGTCACACCCAAAGGTAGAAGAATAAACATTGAGGATCCAAGAAAGCACAAAAATCTGGAAAAACTCTATGCAAGCTAAGTAGCAATCATTGACAGATTTCTCAATAGGAAGCGGACTTACAACAGGAAGAAGTCAGTTGATAGATAGCTTAGAAATCAGTCAGCACACAAGGACAGATCGTTTTGGTTTTGCAGTCTAAGGGTACTGAACGTTGTGAAAAACGGAAAAAGTCACCTGAATAGGAACTTTCTTCATGTGTTCAGTTGTCGATGGACTGAGAAAAAAAGAAAGGAGGCCGAATGCTCAAAAGCTATAAGACAGAGATTTTTTCGACTTCTCAACAGAAACAACCATAGAACAATTGGTGTATGCTTATCTATAATTTTTATCTGGCACACAATAAAGAATGAAAAGGAAAAAAGATTTATTTCAGGATTTCTCAAAGTGGCTAAGAGTATCTTCCGCAAAATCCTTTCTATAGATTAAAGAAGTCAGTAGGTGTGACTCGTTAGGGAGTAAAAAGCTATTTGGGATAGTCCAGTAAGTAACACTTGATCATCAACAAAACTTCGAGGATAGGAATGAAGGAGTAACGACCCGAAACTATCCCCTTAATACTCCGATGTGCTATGGAAGGGTTAGCAATTTGAAGTATACAAAGCTCTGTGAAGTCGGCCGAGATTGGATTCATTAGGGAAACTTAGTGGGAAATACGTGGAAACACGAGTCCTCGATATGCCGAAGGTCGTTTATATATGGTAAAACAATGTGCCCAAAAAGCACTGAGGAAGGTTTGAATGTACGCCTCTAGAACTTCTACGAAACCAAGATCGTAGGATCTACAGAGATCGTTGATGGGAATGAGTAAAACTATATGAAAATCCCTATACCCTTACAGGGCTAGTCAGCAGAAGTATAGAACTTAAACCTAAGTATAACGAGATAGAAGTATTGGAACGAGGGAAGCAGTAGATCACTTACATCTTAGATGTACAAACTGTGCTAACAGAGTGATAGGTAATATAAATGGTCATAAAGAACTATTAAATTACCAAACTACTGTGAAAGCGAAGGTAGGAGCCATGAAGCAGTGATAATAAGCTGTGGAGTAACAGCCTCTAGTCCTAATATAACCAAACGCAATTTGTGAACATTCCGTACAGAGAAGGTAATCACAAGAGTTTTCACCGCAAGGGTGATAGTACGGACTTATCCCTGAGAATTAAGGTTTACAAGTCTAGAAAGTAATTATGTTAGGATGGAACGCCGTGTGAAGGGGGAACTTTTCATGCACGGTGTGGAGCGGAGGAGAATCTGGAGATGACCTCAAAGGATTACCTATCGTCTTAGGTTATGACTTGTTATCATCCAAAGCTTACAGGATGAAGCAGGAATTTTCTCAGGGTATTTTTGTCCATATTTTGAGTAGCAGCCGGAAACAGAAGGGAATTATTTTATGGTGAAACGACAAAAAAGCTTTCAAAACGAAGAAAAAGCAGCACTTTATCTTGTGCCTACTCCTATTGGCAATGTCCAAGAATTCAGTCCTAGAGCTTTAGAAACCTTAAATCAAGTAGATGTAATTGCTTGTGAAGATACGCGAAACTCAGGCCAGTTGTTAAAGCGCTTAGGCATCTCGAAACCACTGATTAGTCATCATGAATTTAACAGCACTTCTAGCATTCCTGGGATTTTAAAATTGCTCGCGGAAGGGAAAAAGATCGCTATCATTTCGGATGCGGGATATCCTCTTATTTCTGATCCAGGCTCTGGGTTAGTACAAGCTTTAATTGAGGAAAATTATCCTGTTATTTCCTTATCTGGACCCAATGCGGCTTTAAATGCGTTGGTTGCTTCTGGTCTTTCGACGCAACATTTTTTATACTATGGTTTTTTAGAAGCTAAATCGTCCAAACGCAAAAAACAATTGGAAGACTTAAAGACTTTTCCTTATACTCTTATTTTTTATGAAGCTCCTCATCGTATTGAAGAGTGTTTAGGCGATATTTTAGAGATCTTAGGAAATCGAAAAATGGTCTTAGCTCGTGAACTGACTAAAATTCATGAAGAATATCTTCGTGGCTCTGTTCAAGAAATTTTAGAAATATGTGGAGATCTTAAAGGAGAAATGGTATTAGTCGTTGAAGGAGCCTACCCATCTCAAACCACTTCTTTAGAACTGATTGTTCAAAAAGCGATGGATTTAGTCCAAGCGGGGGTAAAGCCTAAAAAAGCAGCTGAATTGGCTATAGAAGGAACCCCTTTTTCTAAAAATGGAGTATATCAAGAAATGTTAAAGCGGAAGACTTAGAGCGTTTTAAAAATGAAACTCGTAGAATTTCTGAATTCTTTAAGAGATCTCTATCTCGTTTCGAATCCAAAGTGAAACCTTTAGAATCCCTCGAGAAGCTCAGAAAAAAAAGACGCTTTGACGTCTTTTTAAACACTTTGGTATTGAGCCGTTAACATATTTTTAGCCCAATCTTCATAAAAAGTGGAGAAAAAATGAATTCCATCACTCGCATAAATAGGAGCGGTTCCTCCAGCACAAATAGTGCTGTTATCTACATAAGTCCAACCGTTTCGTTGACACATCTCCTTAATTTGGCGGTTAAAGTCTTCTACTTTTCTCCAATTTGGATTTTTTGCTAACGCTTCAGGCGTAGGATCAATGATGGAATTCACAAAGATTTTAGAATTAGGAGATTTTTCTAAAAGGGATTTGATGTGCTCCTCATACACTTTTTGATATCCATTTTCTCCTTCATTGCCACCGATATTGAGTCCCATGTCATTTACTCCATAGGATAAATAAATGACACGAGGCTGTTGAGCCGCAATGGTGTCTTCAAATTCAGGAATGTTGTTAATCGTATAGCCAGCTGCCGCAAGGACTTGGTTTTCTGGTAAAAAGCCATAACTCATAAAGCCATATACCCTTGAATCTCCCATTAAGATGGTGTTTTTAAACAAGGACCACATTGACATTGGATTATCTGAATTGGAAATACGCGTCATAGCATCAGCTCGATTGCGCTCATCTACTTTGGCACTGATTTGAGTAAAATCAATGCTTTCTTGAGACGTTAAATATTCGAGACCCTGTTTTAAAAGTTGTTGATGGGTAAGATTGCGATAATATCCCAGACTTCCTAGTCCTCCAATGCCCACTACGATAAGAACCATTAAAAAAGAGCGAAGGTGAGATTTTTTCTTTTTACGAGTCGCTTTTTGGGCTACAGCTTTGGGTTTGACTGAAGGGAAACCTGGTTTGGTTTGCGTGGAAGAAGAAACTTTCTTTTTAGAGGTAGGCTTTCTCTTGGTCTTATTTCCCGTTTTTATTTGAGCTTTTTTACTGGATTGAGAGGAAGAGCGCTTCTTAGGGGTGGAACGAGAGGGGTTCGCTTTAGAAGGAGTTTTGGATGGTATTGGCTTTGAGTGGGCCATAGACTTCTCCTTTCTGAAAAAAAGCAATCCTTATCATAGCCTATTTAAAATGATCGGCTGAGTAAAGAAAAATAAAATCTTCATTTTTGAAAAAAACACAAAAGGAATGAACAGTTTACCGATGTTTTTTAAGAAAGAAAAGTATGTTGAAGTGAGTTTAGGAACATGATAGAATTTCCTCATAAAAAAATTTAATTATATATTATGCCATTGTTTTCTTTTTGAATGCAAGAGATGTAAAAAGCAGGTCTGGTTCAGTCCTGCTTTTTACATCGTTTCTGTCTGCTTTTAAGCTTTATTTCCTTTGATTAGAGAAAGAATGAAAAACAACGAGAAGGAGTTATAAAATAAAATTAAATAGAAAAACATTAACAAAAGTGTTTAAATGTTACATACCCATCAGGAAGTGAGGAGTAAAACCTATGAAAAGATAGGCATTTCAGTCAAAACGTGACAGAGGGTAGACTGAGAAAAAAGGAAAGGGGAACGAATGCTCAAAAGCTATAAGACAGAGATTTTTCCGACTTCCCAACAGAAATACCCATAGAACAATTGGCGTATGCTTGTATATAACTTTATCTAGCGCACAATAAAGAATGAAAAGGAAAAAAGATTTGTTTCAGGATATGACTTTTCCGTATGGTTGAATGAGTATATTGTGCAAAATCCTGAAATTTCATGGATTAAGGAAGTCAGTAGCAAAGCAGTTAAGCAAAGCATTATGAATGCAGACAGAGCTTTCAGAAAATTTTTAACCCTAAAGCAAAATTCCCAAACTGGAAGAAAAAGTCAAAGATGTAAAAATGTATTTTGTGAGAAATGGAGTAAAACAACCTGTTTTGTGTGAACGCCACAAAATCAGAATACCGACGCTTGGTTGGGTGAGACTCAAAGAAAAAGGCTATATCCCCACCAATCCGGAAACACCTATCATCAAAAGTGGTTCTGTTTCCATGAAAGCTGGAAGGTACTATGTTTCTGTTTTAGTGGAAGAAGCAGAAACTCAAAAGCCTAGCCTGATTTGGAATCTGACTTAGGCCTAAAAGATTTTGCAGTCTGTTCGGACGGCAGGACTTTTGAAAATATCAATAAAACGAATCGGATCAGGAAACTCGAAAAAAGACTGAAACGAGAGCAAAGAAGGCTTTCGCGGAAGAAAGTCTGAAAAAGTCACCAAAAAATAAGAAAGGAGAAGCTACTCGACAAACGGAAACAAAAGCTGAAAGTACAAAAACTTTATCACAAACTGGACTGTATCAGAACAG
>CAYTMK010000003.1:0-55950 GCA_964438885.1 uncultured Erysipelotrichaceae bacterium
CATCAAAGTGCAGCGTATGTAATTGGACGAAGAGAATTAGGTATCGAAGAAAAGATATAAAGAAAAAAATCTACTCTTATTGCTTATCAAATACTTGAAGACCAGAGAGAAACTCAAAGTATCCCTGATAAGTAAAGATAAGAGTAGATGAGAAAAGATACTAGTCGTTGGGTATCAAAATATAAAAATAGTGAATAAACCTACTATTAGTTATATTAGTTAAGGAAAAACAACGGTATTTTAACACACCATCAAATTCCTCGTGATTGACTCTATAGAGAAACAAAAAGCCGGAAGATTTTTCCTCCGACATCTTTTTAAGATTCCGATTTAGAAGAGTCTACGCGTTTAACACTATTTGGGCGACGAGAGCGATTGTCGCGGTTTCCTCGTGGTTTACGCTCTGGTTCTTTCCAATCGGCAGGTTTAGGAAGCAGCGCTTTTGCGGATACCTTAATCTTACCGTCTTCGATTTCGGTAACCTGAACGTCAATGGTATCGCCAATCTTTAATACATCTTCTACTTTATCGATTCGATTCCAACTGATATTGGATACATGGAGAAGTCCATCTGTTTTTCCAAAGAGATTAACGAAAGCGCCATAGCTTTCTACTCGAACCACTTTTCCTTCAAACACTTCTCCAATTTTGGCTTCTCGACAAATTTCTTCAATCATAGCACGTGCTTTATCGATCGCTTCTTGATCGTGATGGTAAATGACTACGGAACCATCATCATCAATATCAATTTTAACTTGATCGCATTCGGCAATAATTTGATTGATTTTCTTCCCGCCTGGTCCGATAACATCTTTGATTTTATCCACACTGATTTTGAGTTGAGCGATTTTAGGGGCATAAGGTGAAAGCTCTTTTCGTGGTTCAGAAATGGCTTCGAGCATATTGGCTAAAATTTCTTCGCGAGCGATATGCGCTTGTGCTAGTGCTTCTTCAAAAATTTCTCGGGTAATGCCATGAACTTTGATGTCCATTTGCAAAGCCGTAATTCCTTCTTTGGTTCCAGCCACTTTAAAGTCCATGTCGCCAAAGTGGTCTTCTAATCCTTGGATATCTGTCAAAACGGTGTAATGACCCGTCTCTTCATCCATGATTAATCCCATGGCAATTCCAGCTACTGGAGCTTTAATCGGCACGCCCGCCGCCATCAAGGACATCGTACCAGCACAAATGGAGGCTTGAGAGGACGATCCATTGGATTCCGTTACTTCCGCTACGGTACGAATGGTATAAGGAAATTCCTCTTCAGAAGGCAATACTTTGGAAAGCGCACGTTCTCCTAAAGCTCCATGACCAATTTCTCGACGACCAGGAGAACCCATCCGTCCTGTTTCCCCTACCGAATAGGGAGGAAAATTATAATGATGCATGAAACGCTTATTATCCATTTCAGTGACATCTTCTACCAATTGGCTCTCGTTGAGTGCGCCTAGGGTCGTCACCGAAATAACCTGCGTTTCTCCACGCGTAAACATGGCTGATCCATGAGCACGGGGCAACAAATCCACTTGGGAATCTAAAGGACGCACTTGAGTAATTGCTCGACCATCAGGACGAATCTTATCTTCGATGATTAAACGACGGACCTCATCGGCCTCAATGGCGCGACAAATTTTTCCGACTTGTTTTACAACTTCCGGTTTGTCTTTTTCTAAAACAAACTCAGAAGAAGCGTATTTATCTTTAGCCGCATCGATTAACTGATCGATGGCTGCATAGCGTTCTAATTTCTGTTCAATCGAAACAGCTTTACGAATATCCGCTTCAAATTCAGCACGGACGACAGCTTCTAATTCAGGATTGGGCGCATATAAAACGACTTCACGCTTTTCTTTACCACAAGCGGCAATAATTTGTTCTTGAAAAGCGCAAAGCTCTTTAATCTTTTCATGGCCAAACATCAAAGCGTTGAGCATGACTTCTTCACTCACCTCATCGGCTCCAGCTTCTACCATATTTAACGCACTAGCTGTACCCGCTACTGTTAAATCAATATGAGAGCGCTCCATTTGTTCGACACTTGGGTTGCATACCAATTCGCCATCCACTAAGCCCACTTTTACCCCCGCAATAGGGCCGTCAAAGGGAATATCCGAAATACAAAGAGCAAGCGATGCTCCAAGCATTGCAGCCATCTCAGAGGATGCATCAGGGTCTACTGATAAAACAGTATTAACCACTTGCACTTCGTTTCGAAATCCTTCTGCAAAAAGTGGCCGAATGGGACGATCAATCATCCGAGCCGTCAAAGTAGCATGTTCAGTTGGACGACCCTCACGGCGCAAAAATCCCCCTGGAATTTTGCCAACAGAGTAAAGTTTTTCTTCATAGCTGACTGTCAATGGGAAAAAGTCAAGTCCTTCTTTGGCTTGAGCACTCGCTGTCGCCGCTGATAGAACGACCGTATCGGCATAGCGTATCAATACAGACCCATTGGCCTGTTTAGCAATTTCGCCGGTTTCCACCGTAATGGGTTTCCCACAAAAGTCAAGATGAAATACCTGTTTTGTCATCTTGTATTTTTACCTCACTTTATCCGTTGCAATCATACAGGAAACAAAATATCAAAGCGATGAAATTTTATTTCCTTTAAAAGTAGAAACGAAGAAATCATACAAATTTTCGATGAGTCCTAAATTCTACATAAAAAGCTGACCTTCTCAAAAGGAAGAAGATCAGCTTAAAAATTTTTAGAATGTTTTTTTATTTTTTCTCACTGGAGGTACTCGAAGTCTTAGAAGAGGTACTTGAAGTCTTGGAATCGGCTTGAGAAGAAGTTTTTGAAGAGGCTTTTGTCTCTTGCTTACTACTGGTTTGACTAGACGATTCTTTACTTGAAGCTTCTGTTTTTTCACTAGAAATCTCTTTTGAATCGGATGAAGTCTGACTAGAGATTTTAGTGGAGCTTTCTTGAGAACCACTTGCTTCTATAGAGCTAAAGATGGTAAAAGTATCTCCATTTTTAAGAGATTCATTTGAAATATTGGCAAAGAAATTTTTAAAGAAAGTCGTCCAGGACTCTGGAGCTTGAGTAAGTGTTACTTTTTCACTTGAAGTCATTTCAGCCGTTTCTTCACCTTTTGTGGCTGTACTCTTGGTGAGATATTCAATGGATTTTAAGCACCCATTTTCATCCATGGTAAGCTCCATCTTGACATCATCCACAAGATAAGAATCCAGAACAAAAGAACCATCGCCACGAATGTCTTTTCGATCATGCATATAAACCATTTGATAACTTGTATCCACTAAATCATTGTAGTCTTCTTGATCTTTCATCGTTACCGTCCAAATATAGTCATTTCCCTTTTTATTGAAAGAAAAATCATATTCATCAGGACGGGCCATAGGTTGAATCAAAAGTCCAGATCCCAAAAGATCATAGAGAGGATAAGTAATCGCACTGATAATGCTTTCTTCTAAGCGCTCTTCATCCGCATTGGCCAAGCCGCTTTCGCGAATGCTGACGTTTCCAATAGTAAACTTGGCATTTTGGTTGGCAAAGGCATTGTCTTGAAGTGGTTCAAGATCCAAAGTTGTGATGGTTTTGGCGGCCGAATCCATCATACGATAAAGCGTTCCTTCACTGCTTTCTTCTTCGTATACTTCATAGAAGCTTCCATTGGCTCCATAGCGGATGTCATAACTCTTAAAAGGCTGGGAAATGACTTCGAGAGTATCCACTCCCTCTTCTTTGTTTAGCCCTTCACTCGTAGTGGTTTCATTTAAAATGAGTCCATATTTTGTATTATCGCTTGTAGCTTGAATGAGGTTTAATAACACATCCCGCATATCGGTTGATTCCGTCTCACTATTAATGCTTGCCACAGATTTTAAAAGATCACTTGGAGCATTCTCTTCTGTGACAGGGGTTTCCGTTTCAGAACAACCAGTTAAAAGCATAGAGAACGCCAAAGAGCTGGCTAAAAAGCTTTTGGTGAGTGTTTTAGAGGCAAAATTCATGATTATTTACTCCTTTTACGCTTTCCATCTTAAAAGGGGAAGCAAAAAAAACGAACTAGGTAGACTGTAAAAGAGTGATTTTAAAGCATTTTCTTTTTTTAAGGAGTTAACTAGAGCAAAGTTTTCAAATTTCTCGATTCTAGAGAAAAAGAAAATAGGAATAAGACAACAAAGGAAAAGCAAAAAAAAAGCAAGCTTACGCTTACTTTCTGAGTCCAAGACGAGCAATTAGAGTTTTATAGCGTTCGAGGTCTTTTTTCTTGAGGTAGGCCAATAAATTTTTTCTATGCCCAACCATTTTCATTAAACCTCTGTAGGAATGGAAGTCATGTTTATGAACTTTAAAGTGTTCAGTGAGTTCATTAATGCGATGAGTAAGAATAGCGATTTGAACTTCGGGAGAACCAGTATCTCCTTCGTGTACAGCGTATTCTTTAATAATCGCTTGTTTTTGTGCGTTTGTCATTGATAGTCTCCTTATGCATTGAATGGGTTCATACGAAGCAAGGGTTGGAGAATCCCAAAGCTGCGAATGAATCCGAACTTTTAAAGTAAAAAGTTCTCGTAAACGATCTCAATTAGACTAACAATCTTCCATTAAAAAATCAACAAGAATTGTATCTAAAATTTCCATTCCTTGATTGTTTACCAAGAGATGTCCATCTTCAAAAAACAATAGATTTCTATATTTATCGAGTACAGTTTGATACTTTTGGTAAAAATCCAAACTATACCGTTCTTGCCAAGCTTCAATATCCACCCCAAAGCGAGTGCGTAAGCCGGTCATTAAGGCATCAAACCAGGGATTAGGATCTTCTTCATAAAGTCGATCTCCTTGGCCTTTAACGTATTGGGATAAGCTTCCTTCAAAGTGATGAAGTCCTTTTTCGTTGCGCCCAATCGCTCCATAACCAAAACCATAATATAAACCGTCCAACCAAATGAGAGTATTGTGCAATCCATACTTTTGGTCTTTGGCATAAGAGGAAACTTCATAATGTTCATAGCCCTTCTCTTTAAGACGATTTTCAATGTGTTCGTAAAAAAGACCCTCTTGAAAATCATCCATCTTGGGAGTTTGGTTTTTGGCTAATAAGGTATTGGGTTCTAAAATAAGGGAATAAATGGAGAGATGATCGGCTTTCAGTTCTAAAAAAGATTCTATATCCTGATCGAGTTCCTCTAAGCTTTGATCATAAAAGCCATATATTAAATCCACAGAGATATTATCAAAGCCAGCTCTTCTTGCTCGCCAAAAGGCTTCTTTTGCTTGCTTGGCCGTATGACGCCGTCCAAGAGAAGCCAGTCTTTTTTCATCAAAACTTTGAATCCCAATAGAAAGTCGATTGATTCCATGCCGTTTAAAGAGCATTAGCTTTTCTAAAGTGAGACTTTCTGGATTGGCTTCAATGGTCCACTCTCCTTGAGGAGCCAATAAGCCCTGAAAGCAAGAGAGCAGCTGATCAAGCTCCTCGAGCGAAAGCTGAGTGGGCGTTCCGCCTCCCATATAGATGGTTTGAAGTTGAAAAGCTGGATCCTGAAGTCTAGCTTGATAAAATTCATTTTGAATTTCTTGAGTAATTTGAGCTAGCCAAGCTTTTATTCGATTCTTTTGATAGATTGTGCGTTCAAAGGCACAATAGGCACAAATAGCCCCACAAAATGGAACATGAACATAAGCGCTTGGAATGGGCTTTTGAAGCGTTTGGAAAAAAGGAGGTTTTGAAGAATTGGTCATTATTTGTCATCATCCATGGACAACACGGCCATAAAGGCTTCTTGAGGGATCTCCACACTGCCCACCATTTTCATGCGCTTTTTTCCTTCTTTTTGTTTTTCTAACAGCTTTTTCTTGCGAGAAATGTCTCCACCATAGCACTTGGCTAAAACGTTTTTGCGCAAAGCTTTGATGTTGGTGCGCGCAATGACTTTGCTTCCAATGGCTGCTTGAACTGGAATTTCAAATTGTTGTCTTGGAATGAGTTCTTTGAGTTTAATGGCCATCGCATTGCCCCGATTGTAAGCAAAATCTTTGTGAACAATAATGCTTAAGGCATCGACGACTTGTCCATTGAGCAAGATATCAAGTTTTTGTAGATCCGAACGACGATAGCCGGAAAACGCATAATCAAAACTCGCATACCCCTTCGTTGAGCTTTTCATCTTGTCAAAGAAGTCAAAGATGATTTCCGAAAGTGGCATTTCATAAATCAACTCCATACGGTTATCATCGAGCACTTGCAAATCCACATATTCTCCCCTCTTTTTTTGGCACAGATCCATCATCGTCCCGACATATTCTTGCGGAACAAGGATTTCTGCCCGAACGTAGGGTTCTTCAATAAAATCGATGTTTTGACTAGGCGGTAAAGCGGCAGGATTGTCGATTTCCTCGATGGTTTTGTCGGTTTTATGCACGCGATAAATGACCGAAGGAGAAGTCGCAATGAGATTGAGATTGTATTCTCTTTCGAGTCGTTCTTCCACTACATCCATATGCAACAAGCCTAAAAAGCCACACCGAAATCCAAAACCAAGAGCTTGAGAAGTTTCAGGTTCAAATTGTAAGGAAGCATCATTGAGCTGAAGCTTTTCAAGGGCTTCTTTTAAATCGTCATAGCGAGCATTGTCTACCGGATAAATCCCCGCATATACCATTGGTTGCATTTCCTTATATCCCTGTAAAGCTTCTAAAGCGGGATTATCCGCTGAAGTAATGGTATCGCCTACTCGTACTGTTTTGATGTCTTTAATAGAGGCCGCAATCCAACCCACATCTCCCGTGCGGAGTTCTTCTTTGTTTAAAAGTTTTGGAGTCCGCACGCCAAGTTCTGTAATTTGATATTCTGCTCCCGATTGCATCAATCGAATGGTATCCCCCACTTTAACAGTTCCATTTTTGATGGATACCCAAGCGATAACGCCTTTATAGGGATCGTAGACCGAATCAAATACCAAGGCTTGTAAAGGAGCCTCGGGATTGCCTTGAGGCGCTGGTAATTTCTTAACGATTTCTTCAAGAACCTGGTCGACATTGAGTCCAGACTTAGCCGAAATTTCAATCGCATCACTACAATCCAACCCAATGAGATTCTCAATTTCTTTCTTTACGACTTCGGGTTGAGCACTTGGTAAGTCGACTTTATTTAATACAGGCAAAATCTCTAAATCGTTTTCAAGAGCCAAATAGACATTGGCCATGGTTTGGGCTTGAACGCCTTGCGCGGCATCTACCACAAGAACCGCTCCTTCACAAGCCGCTAAAGAACGAGAAACTTCATAGGAAAAATCAACATGACCAGGGGTATCGATCAAATGAAAGAGATAATCTTGGCCATTTTGAGCGTGGTAGACCAATTCTACTGCATTGAGCTTAATGGTAATGCCTCGTTCCCGTTCAAGATCCATAGAATCCAAAATCTGATCTTTCATTTCTCGTTTTTCCACAGAATCTGTGAGTTCTAGAATACGATCGGCTAAAGTTGATTTTCCATGGTCAATGTGCGCAATAATAGAAAAATTTCGAATATTTTCTTGTTTCACTTACACTCCTCTACTTTCTGACCAAGCAAGCTTTTTCCATTTCCATTGATAAAATCAGCTGATTTCATAGGTTTTTTTCCCTCGAGTTGGACCTCATCCAAAAGAAAAAGTCCTTCGTGACCACCCATCACCAATTGTTTTTTTCCTTGTTTGCCAAATACGCCAATTCCTAACGTTGGTCCTGGTTGATAGCGAACATTTAAAAGTTTTAATTTTCCAATCGAGGTAGAAAGATAGCCGCCAGGCACTTTGGCAAGGGCACGAATTTGACGATCGATTTGAGCATCCTCTTTCGATAAATCAATTTCTTCCTCTTCTTTGGAAATTTTGGCCGCATAGGTGGCTTGTTCATGATCTTGGGGGATAAATTCTAGTTCTCCTTTAAGAAGAGACTCGAGATTGTCCACGATTAAATTTCCAGCCAAGTGACCCATTTTCTCAAATAAGGTGGTGGTCGTTTCATTTGGCTCCAAATTTAAAGTGGCTACCCCAGCCACACCACCTGTATCCATTCCAGCTTCCATGCGCATTAAGCTCATCCCACTTACCGTTTCGCCCTCCCAAATCGCACGTTGAATTGGAGCAGCTCCACGATATTTGGGTAAAATAGAGCCATGTAAGTTTACACATCCTTGTCTTGGAGCATCTAAAACCGCTTGGGGAACGATTTGCCCATAGGCACACGTAATGATGAGATCGGCTTGAGCATCAAGTATGGGTTGATAGTCCATACGAATTTTTGTGGGTTGAAATACCGGAATTCCATATTCTTGGGCAAGCTTTTTGACTTCACAAGCGTGAATCGTTCCTTTACGGCCCACTTTTTTATCTGGTTGGGTCACAGCTAACACCACATTTACACCGGCTTTGAGCAAATGGTCTAAGACCGTTGCAGCGATTTGTGGTGTGCCCATAAAAATAATTTTTGAGTTCACGCAATCTCTCCTTTCCGGTCAGCATTATAACGGACTTCCTATAGATAGTGCACCTTAATTTTGCTCCCTTTCTTGCATTGGAAAAAGTGCTTTGTTATAATTCAAGTCGTTACGTCAGGAGGTGTATTCATGCCGCAGATTAAACAGCAGAAAAAGCGCGTTATTACGAACAACAAAGCGAGAATGCGCAACGTTTCTCAAAAATCCGCTCTCAAAACATCCATTAAGAAAGTTTTGAAGGCTGTGGAAGCTCAAGATAAGGCTGCAGCCACTGCAGCGTATGCTGAAGCCTGCTCTAAACTTGATAAAGCTGTTTCCAAAGGCTTCAAGCATAAAAACTATGCTTCCAACCAAAAGTCCAGATTATCCAAAGCAGTTAATTCCATTCAATAAAAAACACGATATCCGAATCGATATCGTTTTTTTTTTTCTCAAAAGTCTTTTTCGTCTAAACCAAAATCAGTGCCTGAGGAAAAGAAAAAATTTTATTTTATTCCAAGGTGTAAAATGAAGCGCTCGAAGGCGGTATCTTTGTCCAAAGCTCCCCCCTTTAGATCTTCATCCAGTTCTCCTAAGAGGCTTAAGTTTTCTAAAAGTTGCTCGGCTTGGAAACGATAGGCAATTTTTTGGGTATTCCAAATTCGTCCCGAAGAAGCAGAAAGTTTTTCCATGATCTCTTTTTGGGAGTATCCAGAATCCAATAAAACGCGCACTTGATAAACAAAGCGGATTTGACCAGCTAAAAGACCCAAAATAGCTAAAGGTTCCATATTTTGAAAACGAAAGGAACGATACAATTCTAAAAGGCGAACGGCATCTCGGGCAAAAAGAGCATCGGTCATTTTAAAAATGTTTTTGGTCGGTTCTATGGTAACAAGCGCTTGGACATCTTCAAGTGTAATATGATCGGCATAAAGGGCCAATTTATCCAGCTGACTCGCTAAGACGGGAGCGGAATATCCTGCATTTTCACAAAACCAGGCAAAAGCGGCCTGATCCATGACGAGCTTTCGCTCTTTGAGCATCGCTTTTACTTCATTTGGTTGGCTTTTTTCATCTAAGGGAGAACAATCCACCATTTCCGCTTTGGCCATTAAAGCCTTGATGGCCTTTTTACGGCTATCTAGTTTTTTAATAGGAGCCATCAGAACGATGACTTTATCATCCACAATTTGATTTTGAATCCGCTCCACCTCTAAAGGAGTGGTGTTTTTTGACCCTAAGAAAGTCGCATTCTCCAAAATCACCATGGGCTTTTGAGCAAATAAAGAAAATGTGGCAAGCGCATTTTCAATGACTTCTTTGGCTTCGATTTGGGCATTAAAGCGATCGATCTGATCACACTCTTCCTTTTTCTTGATGAGATCAAGATTGTATTCCATTCGTGAAAGATCTTCCCCATACAAGATATATAACATTAAAAACGCTCCTTTTTGTTTGAGCTAGTCTTGGAAGAAAAGTCTGCGCTATCTTCTAGTCAACCTTAGGCCATCCATCTTCTGGTAATGTTTCTTTTTGTCTTCTTTTCAATTAGAAAAAGAAGTGAGCAGGCTTATCATCCAAACAGTTTTGTTTCATCCTCTTATAATGAAATCGAGGCTAGGTAAGACTAGCTATGAGATCCTCTCTATTCACGGTTCCCTTTTAAATATTTTCAAAAATGAGGGAGAAGAATAAGTAAAAAGCATTCGAAGAAAATTCGAATGCTTTTTACTTATTCCACGCTTAAAACAGTTACATCATATGGTTCTTCTACCCCACGAACGGTTACACGATCATTGGGTTTACAATCCATGATGGCTTGAACGAGAGGGGCTTCATTGGAAATACGGTTATTGAAGGGATCCGCTTCAACTGTACCTACGATATTGAAAGTCAATGTCGTTCCTTCACTTTCATCGCGAATTGTGACTTTAGAGCCAAGACGAACTGCCTTAGTTCCAGTGGTTTCCTCTGTAATGATTACAGAGTTTTTAATGAGGGATTCGAGTTCTTTAATGCGGGATTCGACACGGGCCTGGTGATCACGGGCCGCATCATAGTCAGCATTTTCTGACAAGTCACCTTGAGCACGGGCTTCTTGCAATTCCTGAATAACTTCGGGACGAACAACATGAAGTAGATTTTCTAATTCCGCGCGAAGTTCTTCTAGACCCTCTTGGGTAACAAAGATTTTATTGTCAGCCATGATTGATCCTACCCACCCTGGTCTGGTAAACCAAAAAAGGCGGGCTTTTTCCTTTCGCTTTAATGCAGTAATAATAAGTATACCACAAAAGAAAAAATCCTTCCTTGAATAGACTTATTGACTGCTTAAATTCAAATTATATTTTTCAATATTGGCTAAATGCTCTTCATAGGTTGTGGCAAAATGAGTGGTTCCATCTCCATAAATATCTCCTACAAAGAACAAGTACTCATTTTGGGCAGGAGATAAAGCCGCCGCAATAGCAGCTTCACCTGGATTTAAAATAGGACCAATGGGTAATCCTGCATTTTGATAGGTGTTATAAGGAGAATTGATATCATATTGGGTTTCACACTGCTCTGGACTGCTAAATTGGTCATAAAGCGCATAACATACCGTAACTGAACTTTGAAGAGGCATATTTGCCTTTAAACGATTATAAAAGACACCAGAAATATCGGCCATTTCCGAAACGCTTCCACTTTCAAATTGAATCATACTCGCTAAAGTTAAGATTTGTTCCAAAGAGTAAGGAGAAGCCTCAATTTGGGGACGATATTTTTCATAAATTACTCCAAATTGGTCCAACATCATACGCGTGATTTGATCGGCATTTAAATCAAAATCAAAGTAATAAGTATCCGGAAATAAATATCCTTCGAGTTTGACAAAAAATTGATCATTATTCAACGTTTGTGGATCAATGAAAGAGTAGAGCGAAGCAAGGGATTCAATATATTCCGAATCATTCCATAAAGTCAACAGTTCTTCCTGAGTGATATTTGGCATGGCTTCGGCAATAATATGCCCAATGTCTTTGGCCCATTTTCCTTCGGGAATGGTAACCACCGCATAGCTCAATTGGGCCTTTGCTGGATCACTAAGGGTTTCAAACACACTTGGCACATCCATATCTGAATTGAGTTCAAAGATTCCCGCATAGCGAGGTGTGTCATGAAACGTCGTATAGAGTTTCGTGGCGGCTATGGAACGAATAAGTCCTTTTTCTTTTAAATCTTGAAGAAGAGTATCTAGACTCTCTCCATCATTGACTTCTATCGCAATCGATTCATCGCTTTTTCCCACCGCTTTAAGGCTTTGCTTATACCAAATAAAAGTCCCTAAGCCGCCACACAAAGCAACAATCAGTGCGATTCCAGCCACCAAAATTAAAATGCGTTTTCGTTTTCTTTTCTTCTTTCTTTCTTGGCGAGCATCACTCGTCTTATTCTTCATCGGTTGATTCCTCAGTATCTAAAAAAGTATTAATGACTTCTTCTACCATATCCCATTCTTCATCCGATTCAATTGGCAATAGTTCGCCTTCCTCCGTATAACCGCAAGCTTGTATTTCATCTATCGCTCCATCTGGATCCTGGAAAACGACATATGATTTACCATATTCTTGGTTATCAAAGGTAAACAAAATCACCATGCGTTTTTCATCACCATTTTCATCCATTACATAAAAAGAATTTGAGTCTAACATATTTCTTTTTGCTACTCCTATAAAATCTCTAATTCGTCTCACTTTCTTATCCTTAACTCCTTTCTAGCCAAAGCCTAGGAAGGATAGTTTCTTTAGGATTAAGCTGCTCACTCTTTGATATTCTTAGACAAGAGCAAGCCTTTTGACTAAAGGAGATCTTTTTTTTAGTTCCATCTTTGTTGAGTAGCTTACTCCTTCCTTGTTTATTGCACTATTTTCTTTTCCAAAAAGTTTTTTGGACGATCTTTTTCTGAAGATGGAACAAATCAGAAAAGGGGCCTCTTTTAAACAGTAGGCCCCTTTATCGATTTTTAAAATGAAGTCAGGCCACCGTTTTTCCGATCAAGGAAACTTTGTAAAATTTGTACAGCGGCCATCTTATCTATGACTTTCTTGCGCTTTTTACGCGATACGTCAGCCGAAATCAAAATGCGTTCTGCCGCCACCGTCGTTAAGCGCTCATCCCAAAGATCGACATGAATTCCATGTTCTTCGAGCATTTTAGCGAAATTTTGCGAAATTTCACCACGAACGCCAATGTCACCATTCATATGCTTAGGCAAGCCTAAAACAACGCTTTTCACTTTGTTTTCTTGGCAAATTTTGAGAACTTCCTCAAGTGCTTGCTCATAATCATCGGGTGCAAACCGTACAGTTGTTAAGGCTCTAGCAATCATCCCTAAAGGATCGCTAATCGCAATTCCACAAGTTACTGATCCTAAATCCAGTCCAATAATTCGTTCCATAAATAATTATTTGTCCAAGTAATCTTTAACAAGCTCTTCGATGATCATATAGCGTTCAAATTTTTGAATTTTATTTCGGGCGTCCTTATATGAAGAAATATAAGCCGGATCTCCACTCACAAGATATCCTGCAATTTGAGTTCCAGAATTGTATCCTCGTTCTTCAAGTGCTTCAGAGACTTCCCGAAGGATTCGTTTAATGTTCTCACGACGAATTTCATCCGTCATAAACATCATTGTTTCTGTAATATGAGCCACTTCAACGCCCCCCTTTTAGTAAAGCGCTTTTATCATACACCCATCCCCAATTCTTGAAAAGGAAAGAGCCATTTCCCCACTTTTCTTCCTTAAGAAGGATGAAATAAACCTCGTCCCTCCCCTTTTTGGGGATTTTCTTATCCCAAAAGAGAAAAGAGAGGGAAAAAAGAAAGATAAGGTTTTAAATACATTAACAGGATTTGGAAAATTTACTCGAAAAGAGAACTTAAATTCTCCCATCTTTTCAAGACCGAGTTAAGTCAGGCTATTTACCATAAGTGAATTTGAATAATTTAGCAAATAAGAAGAACTTAAAAAATCTTATTCCCACAAAAAAAGCCTGTTTTCTACAAACAGGCTAAGAAGAGAAAATCTTCTTTTTTTCAAGAGCCAAAAATCAATTAAAGATTTTGACTCAATTCCTCTACTTTGGCAAAAGCTTCTTGGATTTTGGAAGCATCACTCCCACCCGCTTGGGCTAAATCTGGTTTTCCTCCACCACGGCCATTGGTGAGAGTAGCTACTTCTTTTACCAATTTACCTGCATGGGCTCCACGTTTGATGGCTTCTTTACCAGCTCCCGCTACAATGGTGAGTTTGCCATGATCGGAAGAAATGAGGCAGATGATCATCTTTTCATCTGATCCTTTTAAAGAAGAAGCGATATCTTTAAGTGCTTTTCCATCCATACCGTTTATTGCTTTCGTCAAAACATGAAGACCATTGATTTCTTTGGCTTCACTGGCCCATTCTTTCGATTTAAGGCTAAAGATTTGGTTTTTGAGCTCTGTAATTTCTTTTTGCATTTCTTTCATTTGATCGAAAGAAGAATCAATTTTAGAGTCAAGGCCTTTTAATCCATTGGCTTTTGCGGTTTTGGCAATGTGTTCTAATACTTTTTGTTGCGAAGCAAATTCATCATAAGCCGCTTTTCTGGTTTTGGCGGTAATACGACGAGTATCGCTACCAATGGATTCTTCTCCTACAACTTTTAACAAACCAATTTCTTCCGTGTTGTTGACGTGGCAGCCGGCACAAAATTCTTTGGAGACATCTCCCATGGTAACAACCCGAACTTCATCTCCATATTTTTCATCAAAAAGAGCGGTAGCTCCTGTTTTTTGGGCTTCTTCCAAGGACATGATTTCTTTGGTAACAGGCCAAGAATCTTCAATCATGGTGTTTACCGCATTTTCAATCGCAGCGAGTTGTTCAGGGGTGAGTTTATCACGGTGATTGAAGTCAAAACGCAAATAATCAGGTCCTACATAACTTCCGGCTTGATGAATCTGATCACCTAAAACGGATTTTAAAGCCGATTGCAAAAGGTGGGTAGCGGAATGGTTTGCGGTGGTATCCATGCGGCGTTTGGCATCGACTTTTTGTAAAACTTTATCTCCTTTTCGCAACATTCCTTCTTGGACTTCTACTTGAAGTAGATGTTGTTTATTGCGGGTTTTTATTCCATCTACTACATTAGCTTGAACTGTATCCGAACTCAGTGTTCCCGTATCGGCTACTTGTCCTCCAGATTGAACATAGAAAGGTGTCACATCCAAAATGACTTGGCCTTCGTCTTCTAAAGAGTCCACCATGTGTCCATCTTTAAAGAGGGCAATGATCGTTCCTTCTTCTTCTAAATTGTCATAGCCATTGAATTCACATGATTCGGTAAAGTTCATCAGCTCTTCATTTTGACTCGCAAAGGAATCCTGTTTACTGCGCGCAGCTCGAGCCCGGGCTTTTTGTTCAGCCATTTGCGCATCAAATTCATCGCGAAGAGCTTGTAAGCCATTTTCTTCCACGATTTCTTGGGTCATCTCAAAAGGAAAACCATAGGTGTCATAAAGCTTGAAGGTGACTGCTCCAGAAAGTTTATCCTGACCACTTTCTTTAGCCTTCGCAATTTCTTCATCCAACAAGGCTTGTCCGTTTTTAAGGGTCTTCTTAAAGGATTCTTCTTCTTGACGAATGAGTTTCTGGTTTTTCTCGATGCTATCCATTAAATAAGGATAGAAATCTTTCATATTTTCTGCGACTACGGGAACCAACTTATAGAGGAAAGGTTCATCCAATCCTAGCTTTAAGCCAAAACGAACGGCTCGACGCAATACACGACGTAAGACATATCCACGGCCGGAGTTAGAAAAGTTAGCTCCATCCGAAAGCGCAAAGACAAGTGTACGAATATGATCGGCAATCACGCGATACGCCATTTTATCTTCCCCTGCATAAGGAACATGAGAAAGCTCTTCGGTAGCATGAATGATGGGCAAGAACAAGTCCGTATCAAAATTGGTTTCTCCACCTTGGATTAAAGCCACTAAGCGTTCTAAGCCCATACCGGTATCGATGTTCTTTTGGGGCAATTCTTTATAATCATGACGATCGAGTTCGGGATCGCAATCGTATTGGCTAAATACAACATTCCACACTTCGATGTAACGATCGTTTTCCATTTCATCAAAGAAAAGCTTTTCGCCTAGACCTTCTGGATCGTATTCCGGTCCACGATCGAAGTGAATTTCTGTATCAGGTCCTCCAGGGCCTTTGCCGATTTCCCAGAAGTTTTCTTTCGTTTTTAAAATATGGCTTGGATCCACCCCACATACTTCTGTCCAAATGCGATACGCTTCTTCATCATCTGTATATACGGTGATATAAAGTTTATCTTTATCAAATCCAATCCATTCGGGACTTGTTAAAAACTCCCAAGCAAACGGAATCGCTTCTTTTTTGAAGTAATCACCAATGGAGAAATTTCCAAGCATTTCAAAGAAGGTATGATGACGGGCGGTTTTCCCCACATTTTCAATATCATTGGTACGAATGGATTTTTGAGCGTTCGCAATGCGATTTTTCTTTGGTTTTTCGGAACCATCAAAATACTTTTTCAAAGCCGCTACACCTGCATTGATCCACAACAAGGTAGGGTCATTATGAGGAACTAGGCTTGCTCCTGGTTCAATCATGTGATCTTTGGAGGCAAAGTAATCCAAGAACATTTGACGAACCTGATTTCCAGTCAATTGCTTCATCTTTTAAATTTCCTTTCAAAATAGTCAAAGGGTTTCTTGCAAAACAACATAAAAAAAACGTCCCTGTTTTCCAGGAACGTGAATACGCGTTACCATCCCGGTTTGTCTTTGCATCGGGCAAAGACACCCTTAATTCATTCCGCTATCGCTGGAAGCGGCAGCTCCAGGGCGGCCTTTGGGCAAATTCCGGTCAGCCTTTCACCAAACAGCTGCTCTCTCTAGCGCGGAAGTTTTGCTTACTTTTCCCCTTCGTGACTGCAAAAGCGATTATAGACTTCTTTTTTGAGATAGGCAAACCAGTTTTTTCTTAGTGGTCTATTTTATACCTCAAATCTTCCAAGAAGTTCCTTCTTTATCTTCTATTTCTCGTTTTTTTCTTTGACGTTTTGTCCTAAATCCCCTTTTTTGAGTTGCACCATGGGATGAGGAATGGCTCCACCATTGATCCAAGCCTGCTCTATTCGTTCTTTTAAAGACGTTTGACGCAAGTCCCTATTTTGGGCATGGGTTCCTTGAATAAAAAGCGGCTTCTTTCCAACAATATAAAGATTCTTTTTTGCTCGCGAGATGGCTGTATACAAAAGCCGTTTGCGAAGCATATAGGCTCCATTTTGATCGGCAATGACACAGGCTTTTTGATATTCTGACCCTTGTGATTTGTGAATGGAAATACACCAAGCGTGAGTAAGAAGACTCAGAGAGGTAGATTCGTCTTTAAAATCAAAATTTATGGGATCTTTGGTACCAAAATCAACTTGAATCCATTTTTTCTCAGGATTGATATCCACAATATGACCAATATCTCCATTGTAGACATCTTCTTTGATTAAATTTTGGGTCAATAATACCTTATCTCCCAAACGAAAATATTTGTATTTGCGTAAAGCGTTTTCCTTTCTGATCGCACTGGTCAATTGTGGTTTGGACACGTCGAAGGGATTGACGATTTCTTGAATCATGTAGTTAATTTCATCAATTCCACTTTCTCCGGCATACATAGGGGCTAGAATTTGAATGTCTTCAGGATTGTCTTCTTTCTCCAACAATTTTTTAATGGTATCCAAAACCTCTTGAGAGGTATCCGCTTCTAAAAATTGAACTGGTTCTATAAATTCGATGGGTTCTTTATAGCGAATGGCGTGTGCTAAAAAGGGAATCCCACTGCCCTCTTTTTGCCGATGTAAAGTTTTTAGGTTGGCCACTGGAATTTTATGGGAGGCGATTAAGTCACAAAGCACATTCCCAGGCCCCACACTTTCCAATTGCTCTTCATCGCCGATCAGCAGTACACGACAATCGTCTTGAAGATGTTCAAGCAACTGCGCAAACAAAACCGAGTCCACCATAGAAAACTCATCTACAATGAGAATATCGCACTCCAAAAGATCCATCTTAAATTGACCCTCTTCGTGATTCCAGCCTAGAGTAGAATGAATGGTACGGGCTTTAACTCCAGTTAGTTCACTCATTCGCTTGGCAGCTCGTCCTGTCGGGGCACAAAGCGTTATCTGCTGAGAAGGAAAGATAAGACCTAATAGGCGCAACAATCCAAGCAATAATGTGCTTTTTCCAGTTCCTGGTCCCCCATTTAAAATCATTATGGAGGAGTTTAAAAACAATTGCAGAGCAGCCTTTTGCGAATCATCATAGACAATCGCTTGTTCTTCTTGTGCAAGACAAAGGGCTTGTTCAAATTCTTCTTGAGAAACCTTGGCTACTGGAAAAGAATGCGTGTATAAAGCTTTCGCAATAGCGACTTCTGCTTTGTATTGTTTCTTTAAATAGAGCCGTTCTTGATCAATAGAAATGAGATCTTCGCGTTTTAAAAGCAACTCCAATCCTTGGCAAATCAAATCCCAAGAAAAATTGGAAAGAGAACGCAATTCTTGAAATGGAATATAAGTGCTTCCCTTCGTCCATGTGGAATGCGATAATACCTCGAAAATAGCTCCCTCACTTCGTCTTGGATCGGATTGAGCCAATCCAAAGCCATCGGCTAAACGCACAGCCCCTTTATACCCAAATCCCTTGTGATAAAAGTAGGGATAAAAAGGATCGGATCTAAGATGTTTGAATTTTTCAGGATACTCTTTGGCAAATTTGCTTAACTCATAAATTTGAGCGGAGTCTAAACCCCATTTTAAAAAGAGATCAATGACCTTTCCGCTTAAACGTAAGTTTTTAAGCCGATTTGAAATGGTATCGGCTTGATTAGAAGTCAAAGCACATTTTTGGGTCAGAACAGCGGAATCTTTTTGAATAAGGGTGAGGGCCTCAGGACCTAAGGCCTCGGTAATTTTTTGGGCGTGCTTTTTTTTGATTCCTTCAAATAAATTGGAACTCAAAAAGCCGATGAGTAAATCACAAGGTTGTTGAGGAGAAAGGATCGCTTGTTGAATGGAGAATTGTCTGCCATAGCGCGTATTGTTTTCCCATCCGCCTTTAAAACTCCAGCGTTCTCCTTCCTGAAAAGAGACGTTGGGAATAGCTCCTACAAAGCGAACAGGAGTGTGATCCGCTTCGTTGATCAACTGACCAGCACAAAAGCCATTTTGAGCATAATAAATCGCAGAAATTTTTCCAGTAATTGAGGTAGAGATACAAGAAGATTCATTTGAATTGGCTTGAGCCATACCGCACCTCTTTCGCTTGATTTTTAATCGTTTTAAACAAATCCACCCCATTCGAGTACACGGTTTCAATCACTCCTCCCCCTAGACAAATTTCTCCATCATAAAAAACAGCTTCTTGGCCTGGGGTGACGGCAGCACTTTTTTGGGGATAAAGAGCGCGAACGCTTTTTCGATCTTCACTCACCTCTAAAACAATGGGAATGTCTTTTTGACGATAGCGAAATTTCACCGTACATTCTTTGGGCAATGGATACGTTTCATCCACTAACCATCGCATATTTTCTACAAGGGCTTCATCGGAATCGAGCCAATGCCGTTTATCGCTACGCGCTACATACAATTCATTTTTTTCCACATCTTTCCCCGCTACAAACCATGGTCCAGCAAAATGGTCGATATGCAATCCCTTACGCTGACCAATGGTGTAGTAAAGAACGCCTTGATGTTGGCCAACCACTTGACCTGAATCCAAATCAATAATTTCGCCTGGTTGGGCTGGTAAATAGTTGGATAGAAATTCTCGGAAGTTTCGTTCTCCAATAAAACAAATGCCAGTGGAATCTTTCTTTGTAGAAACTGTATTTAAATTGAGTTGTTGAGCAATTTCACGAACTTGCGATTTATCCAAAGTTCCTAGAGGAAAAATTGTTTTCGAGAGAGGTTCCCGTTCAATTTGGGCTAAAAAATAGGTTTGGTCTTTGTTTTGATCATGGGCTCTCGTTAAAAATGTGGATCCATTGGCATATTTTGAAGAAGCATAGTGACCTGTAGCAATGGCATCAAAGCCATGTTTCATCGCATAGTGATAAAACGCATCAAATTTGATGAATTGATTGCATAAAATATCTGGATTCGGAGTGCGTCCTCTCGCATATTCTTTTAAAAATACGGAAAATACATCATCCCAATACTCACGAACGAAATCGACTCGTAACATCGGCAAGCCTAACGCTTCGGCTACCGCTTGAGCGTCTTGATAGTCTTGTTCTTGGGGACAGACGTTATTGAGCAAATCAGGGTTTCCTGCAATGTCGTTGTTGGCAAAGGAGTCCCAGTTGCGCATGAAGCAACACGTTACATCGTAGCCTTGTTCTTTTAAAAGACTTGCCGCCACAGCACTATCGACTCCACCACTCAGTCCCAATAAAACCTTGACCTCTTTTGGATCTTTCTCGCGCCACATGGGCTGCCTTGTTGGCTGATTTGTCATATCCTTCACCTTCCTTTTTGACTGCATCTTTATTTAAAGTAGAGAGAAAGCCATGGATCCTCATTTTTAGAGCGATCCCAATGCAAAAATAGAGCGGAGTCTCTCCGCTCTATTTTTAGATCGCCACTCTTTTGAGCTTTTATCGATCCTAAAGTTCCTTCTCTTCCGAAATATCCTTAATTAAGCATTATATAGAAATTATGGACAAAAAGAATGATAAAAGTCAATATTTTATAGAAAATCAAAGAGCTTTAAAGGTTTTTTCTTATAAAGATCTATTTTAATTACTCTTTTCCTTTTTAATAAGCTTTTTTCAACATTTAAGATTGAGGAGGAGAAAATGATGTAAAGTTCCAACCGGTTTACTATTGGGGTGGGTATCAAGCGGCTAGACGCTCTGAAGCTTTTTTGGACCAAGTGAGAAAGGGAAAACAGTTTTTCTAGCACTTGGCGTGGGATGGAATACGCCAGGAATTATCAAGTATCCGTTTTTAAAGATGACCAAGCAGAATCCTCAGGCCCACCTAATTTCAGATATAAGTGCTCCCTTATTTCCCATTGAAGCAAGAGAGCTCTATTTGCAAGGAATTACCAAATAGATAGAAAAACACTGACAAATGGGTGTATATGTTACATACCCATCAGGAAGTTATGAGTAAAACCGAAAGACTGAAAAGATAGGCGTTTCAGTTAAAACGTTACTGAGGTGGGATAGAGAAAAAAAGCAAGGGACGAAGAAATTGCTAAAAAGCTATAAGACAGAGATTTTTCCGACTTCTCAACAGAAACAGTTATAGAACAATTGGGGTAGGCAGATTTGTCTATAACTTTTATCTGGCACACAATAAAGAAATCTATGAAAAGGAAAAAAGATTTGTTTCAGGATTTCTCCAAGTGGCTAAGAGTATCTTCCACAAAATCCTGAAATTTCATGGATTAAAGAAGTGAGCAGTAATCAAGCAAAACCTTATGAATGCAGATAGAGCTTTCAGAAATTTTTTTAATCATAAAGCAAACGAACTGGAAGAAAAAATCAAAGATGTGAAAATGTATTTTGTGAGAAATGGAGTAAAACAACCTGTTTTGTGTGAACGTCACAAAATCAAAATACCAACGCTTGGTTGGGTAAGACTTAAAGAAAAGGGCTCCGACCAATTCGGAAACACATAAAAGTGGTTCTGTTTCCATGAAGGCAGGCAGATGTTTCTGTTCTAGTAGAAGAAGCAGAAGAGACCAAGTCCGTTCTGATTTGGGAATCGGCATTGATTTAGGGCTAAAAGATTTTGCAGTCTGTTCGGACGGCAGGACTTTTAAACAATAAAACGAATCGTATCAGGAAACTTGAAAAAAGACTGAAACGAGAGCAGAGAAGACTTTCGAGGAAGAAAGTCTGAAAAAGTTATCAAAAAATAAGAAAGGAGAAGCTACTCGACAAACGGAAACAAAAACTGAAAATACAAAAACTTTATCACAAACTTGACTGTATCCGAACTAGTGAAAACCAAGCCAGTGTGGATAACCCTTGAAGATCTGAACATCAGCGGAGAGGAATAGACATCTTTCAAAGGCAATTGCAGAGCAGAAATTCTTTGAGTTCAGAACGAAGATAACTGAAAAATGTAAAGGGTATTGAACTACGGTTTGTTGACAGATTTTATCCGTCAAGCAAAACGTGCCATAAATGTAGCTGTATCAAGCCTGATTTGAAGTTATCAGAGCGAACATATTCTTGCGATCAATGTAGGTATAGAGCAGACAGGGATTTCAATGCAAGTCTGAGCCATAGAGATTGTCTGACTTATCAGAGTGTCTAACAAAGTGAAGTACCGTAGGCTATACGGGAATTAACGCCTGTGGACTGTAGATGAGTGAGTAGATTATATGACTCGTTATAATTCGAAAGCATACAGGATGAAGCAGGAATTATCTCGATATGGGTATTTTTGTCTATATTTTGAGTAGCAGATATTCAAGCCATTCTTCTCAAATTGAAGCAAAGTCTTTTCCTTCAAGAAAAAAAAGAAGAAAATTTTTAAAGAAGACGTCCAAGTGGCGTCTTTTTTTCAAGGGTTTTATCAAAGGAAAGAAAAATAAAAACCGGAGCCAGGCTCCGGTTAAGCTTTTGGGTTAGGGATAACCTTTTCGAGGTCCTCGCTTGGCTCTTCAATGGGAACAAAGGAAATTTTGAGTTCCATACCAAGACCTCTAGCTAAACGTTTTAACAACTTTAAAGAAGGATTGCGGGTACCACGTTCCAATTTTGAAATATCTCCTTGATCAATGCCAGTACGTCTAGCCAGTTCCGTTTGGGTAATTTGAAGTCTTTCTCGTGTTTCTTGAATGGCGTGTACAACCGAATATTCGGGACTTCCTTCTTCTAACTCTATAAGAGCAGATGATCTTTTGCGTAAAGCCATATCTCCAATCCTTGCTTCTCGATGGTTCTTTAAGCCAAGCTTCATGCTTCAAACCTGTCAGAGAAAAAGAAGGGTAGGCAGTCTGACAGTCCACATGCGTAAATTCCCGTACAGCCTACGGTACATCCCTTCAGGCTTAACTGCTATTGAGCCTGAACAGTCGTTCCATACAAGTCATGTCCCAAACGAGAAGCGTATCCTTTCCGTATAAATGCTTTCGTCTTCAAAGCAGAAGAGAAAGGGCTGATAGAACATGAGCTCAAAGGTGGAACTTAAGGACCAAAGTCCTTATCTTTACTTTTTTTGGTGAGAAAGCCATAAAATTTGGTTCAAAACGCAACAAATTCTATGGATGAATGAACACCGTTAGAGTCCACGCTCCTTTGCTTATGGATTTAAGCTTAGTTTTACTGAAGACAGGGAGTCTATGGTTTATAAATTCAATCCTCTTCTTTCTTAATATTTATCTTACACGGTTTTCACAAAAAATTTTTTCTCTTTCTCTGATTTAAAAATTTTTATTCAAAAGAATGATGAAAAAAAGACATTCTTTCTATTGGAAATAATCATATTCACGCTATTTTATTATGGAATATTTACCTTTTCTCTAGAAAACAAATAAAGCGAAGATTATCTTGACAACATAAAGAAAGTGTAAAAAAATTTACTTTTTGTGCTTTTTTAAAGTTTCAGGCAAAATAGGATTTATGCTTTAGAGGCAATTGCATTTTCCCCAGTGGGCTACACTGGATTCTAAAATTTCTATTGTGTAAAGAAAGGAAAGTTATGGCCTATTATCCTTTATTTTTTGATTTTACCAATCAATCCATTTTGATCATTGGTGGGGGGAAAGTCGCTTTAGAAAAAGCCAAGCGTTTACTTTGCACTAAAGCCCATTTAGAAATCATCGCCCCAAACATTTTGGAAGCCTTTTTTCAATTGCCAGTTGTCTGTACCCAACGAACTTGGAAAAGGGAAGATCTGGTCAATCGCCGTCTTGTCATTGCGGCTACCGATGTTAAAACGATCAATGAGGCCATCGTAAAGGCTTGTCAAGAACTTCACGTCCTTTGTAACGTAGTGGATGATGCTAAACTTAGTGCTGTAACTTTCGGAGCCGTCATTTTAAAAGAAAATCTTTCTATAGGGATTTCCACCTCTGGGGCTTCGCCTACAGCTGCCAAAGCTCTTCGGGATTGGATTCAAGAAGACTTACAACATTCTTCTTTAGAAGAAATTGTAGATTGGCTAGCCATGAAGCGTCTGGCTTTAAAACAAGACCTTGTTCCGGCCTTGCACTCAAAAGCTTTTCATGATCTCTTTTGGATTTGTCACCAAAAAGGCAGACCTCTTAACCAAGAAGAATACGAACAATTTGTAGAGATCCATCGTCAATCCTCTATTCATTCCACAAAGGGAGAAGCCTATGTCCAATGATGTAAGTCTTGGCCAAGTCTTTTTAGTGGGCGGAGGATGTCATGATGCCTCATGGCTCACCAAAGCTGGCTATGATGCTTTAAAGCAGGCGGATGCCATAGTGTATGACGATTTAATTGATTCCAGCCTTTTAAACATTCCTAAACAGGCCACGCTATTTTATCGAGGGAAACGCGGTCATTTACCAAGTGCCAAACAAAGTGAAATTCAAGACCTATTGCTGGAGTTGGCTCAAACGCATTCGCACATCGTTCGCCTTCAAGGAGGCGATCCCATGGTTTTTGGACGAGCTTTAGAGGAAATTGAATTTTTACAACAACATCAAGTGTCTGTCCAAATTATTCCTGGTATTTCTAGTTTTCTGGGCGTCTTGGCCAAAGAACAATTTGGCTTGACCAAACGCAATCAATCCAACGCTTTTATGGTTTTGACGGCCACTTCGGCTAGTCAAGAGCGCTCTGAAGAGGAGTGGAAACATCTGGCCTCTTTTTCTGGAACCCTTGTATTTTTGATGGGGATGTCTAAAATCGATTCCATTTGTGATCATTTAATCCAAGGAGGAATGGATCCCAAGACTCCGACTGCGATTTTTACAAGTCCCGCTATGACCATAACGCAAAGCATTAAAGCCCCACTTATCGAATTACCCAAAGAAGCCAATAAACACCACCTAAAAAGTCCTGGTTTAATTGTGATTGGAGGAAGTGTACAAAGCTTTACCCCTCTTAAACCAATTCGCATTGGTCTTACTTCTTCTCAGGACTTTAACCAAAAACTCAAAGAATTTTTTCCTGCTCGTTTTCAAAGCGTAGTGGTTTTGGAAAACCACTACCAAGACTTCGATCTCAATTTAAAAGAGATTTTCATCTCCCAAGACATTTCTAAGGAGTCCCAAGGCTGGTTGGTGTTTACAAGCGCTCATGGAGTGGAGCATTTTTTATCGCTTTGTCAAAAACAAGAAATTGATTTGCGAAGCTTAGCGGCTTGGAAACTAGCCGTTATTGGTCCTGCTACCGCCAAAGCCTTTCAAAACCATGGCTTATGGCCAGATTTAGTGGGGCATTCTAACAGCTTTTCATTAAGCCAAGCCCTTCTGGAAAAAAGCACTCCAGAAGAAACTCTTGTTTTATGCCAAAGCCAAAACGCCATTCCTACTCTTTTTGAAGCGCTTGATGGCAAACGAAAGGTTGAACAAATCTATCTCTATCGCTTTTCGTGTACTTCGTGTTGTGAAGAGGTTGAGCTTGATTATGTGCTCTTTGCCAGTCTTGAAGCTGCTCAATCATGGCCTTTAAAGCGTCATCAAGACCATTTGGTCTATATTTGTCTTTCCAAGCGCATTGCAAAAGGCTTGCAAGACCATTTTCAAGCGGCCGATCAAGCTATTCCTCATATTAAAATTGCCTCAGAGCCAAGTGCTTATGCACTTGCTCAAGCTGTTATAGAAGAAGATAAAAAGAAAAAAAGTGAATCTTGAAGAATAAAAGAATACACTTTATTTAAAAAGAAGAAAAAACGTTAGAAAAAGACAATGAATATTCAATGAATAGAGTTTAGAGGTCTATGAGGCTTTATAAACCAACCAAATAAGGTGGGATCTCAAAAGAGGACTCACCTTTTTTTATGGCTTTTAAATCAATTAGACTTCAAAATAAATCATTAAGAGAATAAACACCATTTTAATATTTTTAAACTTTAATTATTTTATTAAAAAAGTCCCTACCTTTAGAGTAGAGACTTGCTTTAATGAAACAGATGAATTGGAAGACCAGATTGTTGGAGTGGGCTTCTTTTTAAGTAAAAATAAATCAAAAAAAGGGCCATGGCGATCCAAACGATTGGTTCGGTAAAACAAATACCAAGAAAGCCAGTATGGGGCACAATCCATTGGGTGAACACTACTTTCCCCAACAGTTCAATGACTGAGGAGATGATGGGAACTAAGTTCATCAACATACTTTGTAAAGAAATTCTTAAATTCAAAACCAAAGCTAAGACCACAAAGAATGGTGCATTGATGCGAAGATATAAGCTTCCCGCTTCAATAACCAGAGGATCACTTGTGGCCGAAATCGTTTGGATCAGCCAGTCAGCCGTTAAATAGATGACCATGGTAGAAGCAATAGAAAAATAAAGACCACAGCGATTTGCGAATGCAATTCCCTTTTCGGTGCGCTCGTATTTCTTAGCTCCCATATTTTGCGCCACATAGGACGATAAGGCCAACATCATTGCAATAAGAGGTAAGTTCAAAAGACCAAAAATTTTGCGTGCTGCGGTATGGCCAGCAATCCGCAAAGGCCCTTGTTGATTCAAGCCTGTTTGCAGAATAAGACTACCAATTGAAACGATGCTTGACATTAAGGCCATGGATAGTCCCATGCGGGTTAGAGAAAGAATTCTTGATCCATCCAAATGAAAGTCGGAAAGATGAGGTACCAATTCCTTTTTTCGCCAACCAATCCACAACAAACAGGCAAGAAGAGAAACCAATTGAGCAATTAAAGTAGCCCAAGCGGTCGAAGCCACACCTTGATGAAAGGTAGCGATGAATAAAATATCCAATCCAATGTTTAAAACACTTGAGAAAATCAAAACATAGAGAGGTGTTTGCGAATCTCCCGCTGCGCGCAAAAGGCCAGCGCATAGGTTGTAAAAGATGGTCACTAAAATGCCAGCGGCAATGATAAAAATGTAGCTATACGCTTGCGCAAAGAGTTCTTTGGGGGTTAAAAGCCAGTGTAAAATCCAAGGCAATGCACTGCACATGACGAGGGCCATGACAATCCCAAGGACAAAACAGAGAAGAATGGATAAAGCAATACTCTTTCGAAAGCCTTCTTCATCTTTGGCTCCATAGCACTGGGCTGCAATAATGCTACATCCCTGTCCAAAGCCAGTCGAAAAGCCTACGATCAATTCGAACAATGCCGCTACACATCCCACTGCGGCTAGAGCTTGATCGCCTAAAAAATAACCAATAATGATAGTGTCGACTGTATTGTAAAGAGTTTGAAACAATTGAGAAAAAAAGAGTGGGATCGCAAACCACAAAAGAACTTTACGTATCGATCCACTGGTTAAATCAATATTCATCTCCACCACCTTCCTTAAATTTTTAATGTTTTTTATTTGTTATTCTTTCATCATTCTAATAAGGAAAGTTAGGGGCTTCCATATCTTTTTTACTTTTTGGGCTCTAAGTTAAGGGGAAAAAGCGTTCCTGTATGCGTACTTGGATTCCAATTAAGCAATTGTAAAGAGAAGACTTGAGATAAAACATCTTGTTCAACTAGTTCACAAGGGGTTCCTTGAAATACCAAACGCCCCTGATTCAAAACTAAGATACAGTCAGCATAGCGTAAAGCTAAATCCAAATCGTGTACGACTGCCACCACAAGACGATTGGGTGAGCGCAGAGCCAACAAATGTTCCATGAGTTCAAAGCGACTCCAAGGATCTAGAGCACTCGATGGCTCATCTAAGAAAAAACACAAGGGGTCTTGAACTAACACTTGGGCAAAACAAGCGCGTTGTTTTTGCCCACTCGACAATTGATCCATCGGTTTTTTAGCCCATTGACTCAAGCGCATTTTCATCAAAGCATTTTGAACCAGTTCGTAATCCGCATGACTATAAGGTTCCCACCAACGATGTTTGGCATAGGCTCCCAAAAGCACAAAACGCTCTAAAGGCATAGTGACTTCTAGAGTTGTAGCAATGCGTCCAGTATACTTGGCTTTTTGTCGGGCTTTCAGGGTGGCCAAGTCGTGATTTTGAATACAAACTCGACCTTTTTTAGGCAGCATCCAGCCACCCATGATTTTTAAAAGCGTGCTTTTACCAGAACCATTGGGACCTAAAATCATACAGAGTTGATTTGACTTTAAGGCAATGGAAAGATTATCCAATACGATATGGTTGCCATAGCCGGCTTGAATCGCTTCGAGTTTAAGCATCCCAAGTTCTTCTTTCTAAAATCATCCACAAAAAATATGGGCCGCCTGCGAGCGACAATAAAAGGCCTGCTGGCAATTCCCAAGGTAAAAAGAGCAGGCGCCCAAGTAAATCGGCCATTTCACAAAGTAAGGCTCCTAAAAGGAAGCATTGTACCAAATACCAAAAAGTCGGTAAGCGAAAGCGCCGCAAATAGGCTGGAACAATCAACCCGACAAAACCAAGCATTCCACAAAATCCCACTACAGTGGCCGCCAACAGAGCTGCTAAGCCTAAAAACACCATACTCCATTGAGCGACTCCAAAACCAAGTGCTCCTGCTTGAAAAGAACCTAGAGAAAAAAGTTCAAGTTGTTTGGATAAGCCAAAGACCACACAAAGAGTTGGCAACAAAAGACAAGCTCCAAGGCCCACTTTAGAAAGCGAAAGCGAAGACAAGGAGCCGATTTTAAAAGCGGCATAGCCAGTCAAAACATCTGGATACAAAAGCGTTAAGGCCTCCATTCCCGCTGTAAACAGTTGGCTAATGGCTAACCCTGCCAAAAGAATGGTCAGCTTCTGAGCTTGTTTTCCCCATACCAATACCAAGATAAATCCGGCACAAAGTAGAGCCCCACAAAAGCCACCAAGTTCAGAAGCCCAAATGAATTGAGGAAACAAAACACTGGCTAACAACCCAAAAAAGCCAGCTCCAGCATTAATCCCTAAAATATTAGTAGAAGCTAAGGGATTAGAGAGCACACTTTGAACTAAGGCTCCCCCTATGGCTAAAGATCCACCCGCTAAAAGGCTTCCGAAAGCCCGAGGGAAGCGCAAATGCCATAAAATTCCTTGCATCACTTCATCTTCTAAAGAAGGAAGACCCGCAAATCCAAGCAACAGCGAAGCAAAAAACGTCAATCCACAAAGCATAGCCAATCCTAAAGTGGTCCAAAAAACTTTTTTAGAGCTATTGGCCATAAATCAAAACTTCCAAATCGGCTAAGGCTTTGGCCCAATTGGAATTGGGCTTTAAGTTATACAAGCGCTGATCCAAAACATAAACTCTTCCTTCTTGAATCGCTCGTAAGGATTGCCAAGTGGGATCAGAAAATAATCTATTGGCCATCTCTTGAGCTGTTTTTAAATCTTTGCCTTGGGCTACATACAAAATGATATCGGGATCTTCTACTTGAATGACCTCCATAGAGAGAGTGGAAAGACCACTTTTTGGAGCCATATTTTGAACTTGAAGATCATTCAACATTTGACCCAATAGGCTGCTTTCTGGGTCCAAAGCACTCACTCCCTTTCCCGTTTCGCGTAAGGCCAAGACTTTTGGGGTGGTCAAGCGGGGTTTATTTTGAATCGCTTGAATTTGGGCTTGTTGAGCTAGACCATATTGAGCATACGCTTCTTCATGTTGTGTAATTTTGACCATACGCTCCAAGGTTTCTAAATAATCTTCAAAAGAAGAGACATCAAAATACACTACAGGAATTTCTAAAGCATCAAACATCTCTTTCATTCGTTTTTGGCTTTCGTTTTTGGCACTTGCAATGATTAAATCAGGTTTAGCTGCTACTAGCGTTTCTTGGGCAATGGCTTTGACATCGCCTAAATCGGCCACGCCCTCTAAATTCAAATCGAAAGAGGTCCACGAATCATGGGCTGCGGCAACCAATTGTTCTTGTCCCCCTGCCTCTAAAAACAAATCGGTAAAACTCCCAATTAAAATCGCTACACGCTCTGGAACTTCAAACGAGACCATTCGCTCCAAATCATCTTCGATCGTAATCCAAGTTGCTCTAGCCTCTTGAGTGGTTTGAGAAGAAGAGATCGAATTCATCGCTTGAGAAGGGGAACATCCTCCTAAAAAGAGGAATCCACTTAAAAGAAGCAAGGCTTTAAGCCTGCCTTTACAAAGAAAATACATAAGCGTTCATTCCTTTTTCCTAAAAACTAGATTTCTATTTTACCGAAGAATTTTAAGAAAATTTCTCTCAAAGAAAGATAATTGATAAAAAAAAGACCAGCTTCTCAGAAACTGATCTTAAAAACAGTCTAAATGATCAAGCCGATTAAACTAAGTAGTTGGCTGCCACCTGAGCAATTCCGTCTGGATTTTGGCGAACCCATTCTTCAAAGGCCAAACCAGAGGCGGTAATTTGGCGACCCAAATTCACAAAGAAGACAGGAATTTGCTCTAAAGGAATAACGCCAAGTTCTTGACCCATTTTTTCATCCCCTTGGCGATCATCTCCTCCTACAAATAAACCAAATCCAGCAATGGGTTTGCGATCCACTACTTTTACAGCTCCCCTTAAGCCAATAGGAGCTACTTGATGGGTGGCACAAGAAGAAGGACAGCCAGAAATAAAGATGGCTGGTAAAGCATTATCCGCAATATCCCCCGCTTCTTTTACGGCTTTTAATATCTTGGATAACATATCTTGGGAATCTCGTAATCCTACTTGGCAAATGGTCGCACCAATACAACTTGTGGAAGCCTCAAAGGAATTATGCGCAGCTTCTTTATCGATGATATCAAGCACTTTACGGGCTTCATCCGCCGTTAAATTGATGATAAAGCTGCCTTCGTTGGGTTCGAGCCGCATTTCCACAAGAGGCATTTCTTCAAGGGCTTTGGATAACGATTTGAGAGTTGGCCAAGAAGGAATTCCTCCTTTGGGATGGAAAAGGACAGCATATAAGCCATCTTGTTTTTGTTTGTGAACCAAATAGGACTCTTCAAGAGGCTCGCCATGGGGTTCTTTTTCATAAATGGGAATATCCACTTCAATATCCAAGTGTTTTTCCGCTTTTACTGCTTCAAGTTCTTCATGGAAAGCTTTACGAATGCCTTCGGCTCCTAGAGTTTCCTGTAAAAAACGTGTTCTCGCTTTGCGTCGATTTTCGTAATTTCCGTATTTACGAAACATTCGAATCATCGCTTCCGCATAATAGAGAATTTGATCTGGTTCTACATCTCTAGCTACTTCTACCCCTAAAAGAGGATCGATTCCTAATCCTCCACAGGCAAACACATCAAATTTTCCATGTTCGTTCGCAATAAATCCTAAATCACGGAAAGTAGCATGGGTTCGATTGGCATCATTATTGGAAAAAGCGACTTTGAGTTTACGAGGCATCTTTTCTTCCTCAATAAAATCAATTAAAAAATTCGCCATCGCTTCGGCATAAGGAGTGACATCAAAGTATTCTTCCTCTACTCCAGATAAAGGAGAACACATCACATTACGTGGATAATCTCCTCCCCCTCCATACCAAATTACATTGGCATCTAAAGCTTTATCCATGATGTCCCAAAGGGCTTCCAATTCAAGATTGTGGAATTGTACGGTCTGACAGGTGGTAAAGTGGATGGGCTTGACATCGTATTTTTCTGCCATATCGACCACAAAGCGTAGTTTTTCGGGTGTTAAGCGTCCTGCATTCATACGCAGACGCAACATGCTTTTCTTTCCTCCTCGTTGAGAGTAGGTTCCATATTTCCCAGAAAAGCCTTTATATTCTTTCATGTTCATTTTTCCAGTGAAGTATTCTTTCGACTTTTCCTTGAACAAAGGAAGGGTCTTTTTGAATTGCTCACCAGAAGCGGGTTCAATCTTCATCATTTTTTTACCTCTTAAAAAAGTATAGCGCCTAGACGCTCTTTCTTCTTAAGACAAAGCAGGAAAAAGAAAGGAAGCCATCCTTAAAAATTTTTAAGATTTCTATTGCATTCAAGTCAAAAGTCGTTTATGCTTAATGAGCGTTGCCCGGGTGGTGAAATTGGTAGACGCAGTGGACTCAAAATCCACCGGTAGTGATACTGTGCCGGTTCGAGTCCGGCCCCGGGCACCATTTTAAAAATACAGAGTCAAGTCGAAAGACTTGGCTCTTTTTTTTGACTACAACTGATCAAGGGCTTGGAAGAAAACAAATGTATTGAATGTCTTGAGTCTTGGTTTCAAAGAGAATCTGTGTTTCTTGGTCCGTTATGCGCCTTTCTAGCGTTTGATAATGAAGGCGATGAAATAGATTAAGGAGGTCTTCAAGATGGTCTTTTGGATACACGATTTGATGAAGAGCCAAGCAATTTTGAAACATTCTAGCAAATCGCTTTAAGGACTTTTTTTGAAAAGCGGAAAAGTTTAATTGTCCAAGAGAAAGGCAATCCAAAAACATATCGGTCATGTCCAATACACTTTCTGTGTTCCATCCAGATAAATCAAGCTTTTTAAGCAAGGTACATTTGGCAAAAGTTTTGGCCATACTCTTCACATTTTGGGTCTTCCAAGTGGCTATATTGACTTCTTTTAATCCAGTGCATCCTTGAAAAAGACCTTCAAAACTCGTGGCTTGATCGGTATTCCATCCTGCTAGGTTAAGACAAGCCAATGAAGCACAATCGGCAAACATTTGGTCAAATTTTTTCACTTTAGAGACATCCCATTGATCAAGGACAAGGGCTTTTAAAGAAGAGCAGCCTTGAAAAGCTTTTTGCACATTTTCTAAGCTGGATGTTTTCCAATGGGCAATCGGTAAGGTTTCAAGGGCTTGGCAATTGGAAAATAGTCCCTCAAAGGAGCGAACATTGGAAGGATCCCAATTGGCAATAGGGAGTGTTTTAAGGCTGTTACAATTTAAAAAGAGGTAAGAGAGATTGGTGACTTGAGAAAGATTCCAATGTGCGATCTCTAAATTTTGTAAACGGGCACAATTGCCAAAGAGATAACTCAGATTTTGAGCTTGGTCGAGTTGCCAATTGGCAAGATTGAGATCGGTTAAAGAAAAACAATTGTAAAAAAGATAGCTGAAGTCTTGCACTTGGGTTACATTCCATCCAGATAGATCGATGGAGTAAACATTGGAAAGATTTTGAAAAAGACCTTGGCAACTTCCCTGAACAAAAAAAGGTTTGGTACTTTGGATCATTTTTATCGCCTGATTATAGGCTTTCCAATCTGGAACAAAATGGGATTGCTCATTGATCCAATGACCTTCCCCAATTTGTAAGAGGCCATTTTCATACAATGTCCAAGGTGCATTGCCTAAATTTCCCTGCAGAAGAATGGTTTCATTCATAAAGAGACTCTCTTTCTTTAGATGTATAGCTCTATTGTGCGCAAAAAATTGAAAAATAAGGTTCTCTTTAAACTTTTTCTTTTTTTCTTAGACCATCATTCTTTTTAACATCAAAAAAAGGGTTTGTTTGACATGACAAACCCTTTTCGTATTTAAAAGTCAATGGGTATTATCGTTTGGCTCTATTTCTCTTCCTTTTCGCTTTTAAAAGCTGAACCAGCCAAGAAAAGCGTTTGAAAATCTCGCTGTTGGAAGCATAAATTTTTTGGCTTTAGCTTGAAAAGTCATTTTCTTCGTTAGATTTGGATTTTAAAGATTGAAAAAAGGCCTTTGGATCTTCGATCAGCCACATTCCTGGTTGCGCTATATAGGGAATACCAAGAGCTTGGCTCTCTTCCTGGACGCGGGCTTGAGCAGTGACTTCGGTAAAGAGTCGGACCAAAATTTCGACCTGAAGACATGCTTGATTTTCCACATCATAGCGTGTTAAAGCCATCTGTGATTTGGAATAATCTTCCTTTGAGTGAAGCTCTTTTAAGGCTTGATTGCGTTGAAAGGCTCCCATTTTATGATGTGTTGGATACTTTCCTGCCTTAATAAGTCTCTCCTTGAGATCTTGGCGTTGTTGTCTGAGCTGTTTAAGGAGAGCTCCATTGTATAGAGAACTTTTACATTTTTCCTCATAGAGTTCTTGAGCGAGGATCTGCGCTCGTTCTTCAATCTTAGCTTGAATGGTGAGTTCGTCTTGAAATTCTTGATCCCCTGCCTCAATTTGAAGTTCTAATAAATCGCGTATCATTTTAAATTGATCTCGCTGAATAGTGCCCGCATATTCATAAAGAGAAATCACTTCGACTTGTGGGAAGCGTTCATGACCATTGGAAATCAAATCATAGGCTGAATGAACAAGCGTTTGACTTTCTAAAACATTTTGGCGTTTACCATGGAAAATATAGAGGCCTGTGATTTTATCTTCCGTATTTTTGGGACCTAAGGAAAACAAGTACTTGTATAAAAGCGGAATGATTTTAAAGTCATGGACATCTTGGTAATGTGTATACTTCGCATCGGCAATAATATAGCGTGCTCCTTGCCAGGTTTTGCGTTTGATGCGAATCACATAATCTGGGGTATAATAGCGCCCTCGTATGGAATCATTCCAAGCGCGGGAATAAGACAATGAAACTGTACGATATAGACCACAAACACACGGCTTACCACTCGTTTCTTCCCATATGACGGGTTGATAATACAGCGTAATTTCCAAATCATCTTTTTGATAGACAAAGACGTTATTGATCTCCGGATTTCGATAAAAGGCATCGGCTTCCAGTTCATAGTGGGCTTGATGCGCTTCAAGACAGACAAATCCCCAGTCCTCTAAGCATTCACAAAGCTTGGTTAAAACATATACTTCGTAAAGGGTTGTAGTTTGTAAAAAAGACCGGGTAAACCGTAAATCAGCGGGATTGACTTGATTCATGAAAAACCATTGACGCATGCCCTCATAAATTGAACGATACACAGGAACACTTAAAAAAGTCGAAGTCGGTAAGGGCAAGGTTTTAAGTGGAATATCGTGAACAGCCAGCTTATTTTGATAGAGGCTATAGAGTCTTGAAAGTTGTTTTTGAATGCTTTCCAAATCTTGAACCATGCTTTCAAGCGTTAAGCGCATAGATTTGGTGAGATAGGACGAAGAAGAGACCCAAGTTTGTGCTCCTTGAGATTCGGTTAAAACGGGCATATGCGGCAATTGATTGGATATTTTTCGAATCGACTGACGCAAATATGGAATTTCCTGCATAGCTTCACGAATGAAAGAAACGATGACTTGATCTTCGTATAGTTCACTTTCTACTTTAGGGGAGAGTTTGGAAGAATCCGGTGCGACATTTTGAAATCCCATGCGTAAGCCTTGTCCTGAGGGAACTTTGGTAAATAGATCGGGTCGACGCATGAGTTCTTGAATGGATGTAGCGTCAGGCTGAAAGTGGCCAATGACTTTACGGGGAGTCGTTTTAGAAGCGGTAATAACTTGAGGTAAATTTTTTTCCAAGAGATATAAAGTGTACTTCAAATGACGCAGTTTATCTTCCATAGAATACTGATGTTGAATTCCGATAGGACGGGGACAGACAATGTCCTCTTGGTATTCGTATAACAGCTTGGCATTGTGATTGGCCGTATATTGTCCCATGAGATTGACATTGTAGGTATCCCATCCTGGCTTCACCATGATTTGAAAGTAGTCTGAAATCAAGGTATAGGTTTTGTGACCCAAACGAACTTTTAGCAAAATATAAGACAATCCAAAAGAGTTAGAAAACAGCCCTTTTTGGGTAAAGGAATCGTTAAAGTAAATGCGACCCGAGTTGGCGCGAAAGTTGGTTTCAATCGGATATCCATTCAGTTGCAGCTCTAAGCTTTGGATTTGTTGAACCTGAGGACCTAAAAATAAAATTTCATATTTTCGATTGAAATAAACCTTTACTTCCGGGGGATTAAGCAATTCGGATAAAGGCTTTTTTTGGGAAAGAGGATGTAGAGCTAAATCATAAATCTTTCCATTTTCTGGATCATCGAGCCGCAGCTTATAGCCCATCATTAGCTAAAAAACTGGTAATACTGCATCGCAGCGTCCCCAGCTGCCATGATTTGGTCCAGTTTCTTTTTTGATTTTATAAATTGGTATTCCTCTAACAATTTGCGAATGGCTTCTAATCCATTGCGATAGCCTAGAGATGAACCATTAATTTTAGGCAATAAACGCTGTAAAATGGCGTAGTCTAAAGCTACTTTTTCAGCGGATTGCTCCTCTGTGGCATGAAATAAGCGCGATCCAGCCGCTACGTAAGCGCGAATGGCTTTTTGAGAGCGAATGGATACTGGCATTCCAGCTTCTTGAAAGGCTTGTAAAATTTGCATAAAGGGCCATTCATTCTCCACCATGATCAAATCACTTCCTAAAGCCCCAAAAGCATTTTCAAGTTGAAATTTCGTTAAGGATTGAATGGAAGAAAAGGAATCAGAGAGTTCCATTAAGCGCATATTTCCCACTTCAGGCATCGAAATCACCCAAGCCCGATCCAAAAGACGTGGGGATAAAGGCTGGCTGGTGTGATCAGATTGAATGGATGCCATAAAATGCAGAGTATTTGGCACTTGAATTTGGAAGTTTTGGGCCAAGTTTAAGGTGCCACAAATCTCTTGGTCTTCATTCATCGATAAAAAATCGGACCAATAATATTCCATGGAAGATAAATTGGCATTGTCCAACAGTACAAAGGCCGGAAAAACATCGGTAGAATTCATCCGACTTTCCGCATCCAGCACCATCAATAAGTCATAAAAATTAGGATTGGCTTTTTCAAAGGTTTGGCTTAGAGCATTGTAGTAGCCAATTAAGTCACGACGACTACTCCAGCCTTTTTCGACACCTACTTGCGCAAAGCGCACAAGGTAAGGCGAATCTGGTCCTAGAGATTGGACTTCATTTGGTTTCATTAAGCCAAGACTTTGGGCGACAATTTGGCAAATGGTCGTTTTTCCACTTCCTGAAGGACCGCAAAGCAGGGTCAAAAAGCCTTGAGAGAAGCAAATTAAGAAGTTTAAAATATCATTTTCCGTGTACTCTGGTCGTTTGATCTGAATGGCTTGAACAATGAGAGGAACGAGCTGATCCGTGTCTAAATGGGTGCGCGAAAGCGCTTGAAGACTTTGGGCTGCGCGCAAATAGCGGGCCTCTCTCTCTTCGCGTTGGCGACGTTCACTTTGACTGGTTAAATGCGAGGCGATAAGGGTATCAAAGTTCATTTCCAGGGCTTTTTGAGTGGAGCGTTCTAAAATGGCATCCACTTCTTTTTGAAGTGTTTTGAGCCGTTCTTCTAAAAAGGTAAGTTCTTTTTGTTTGGCTTCATGTTCTTGATGTAAAAATTCCGATTGCCGCTGCAAGTCTTCGAAGCTTTGTACTAAATTGGTGTGATCAATGATGGTTTGGAGTTTTTGTTCCGATTGCTTTTTAAGCGTTTCTAAGCGTTCGATTTGTTGATGGGCCTCTTCCAAACGTTGAGCGGGATTTAAACGGGCGAGTTCTTGAACTTGTTCATTGAGTTCTTCTTTGCGCTCTTGAAGCTCCGCTAGTTCTTTTTTGCGCTTTTCTTCTTGTTTGGTGAATTCGCGAAAGGAAGACAAGTGTTCTAAGAAAACCTCGTCTTTCGCCAAAGCATCCACAGCTGCTCGAAAGACCGATTTTTCTTGTTGGTTATAAATGAGGCTTCCCGCTAAAGTTCCCATTCGTTCCTCAGTTTGTTCAAATAAAATGTTGGTCTCTAGGATTTCCAAAAGCCGATCCGCTCGATTTTGGGCATCCTCATCGCTCAAGCGTCCCAACAAAGAACGCTTATAAATGGAGACCATTTGTTGGGCACTGTTGGCATCCAATCGCAAAGCTTTAGGACCTTTCGTCGCCAAAATTTCCCGAAAGTTATCCATTAAGTCATCGATCGAAATGCGGTCATAGGTATAAGGGACAATCTGATTAGACTCATTGACTTGGACGTATTTTCGAATGAAATAAGAGTTCATTTGAAAAACTTGCAAATGATTGTTCACTCCATCTAAATAGCGAAGCCCCTTGATAACATGACGTTGAGAACTATGAGCATTGACTAAGCGAACATAAAATCGTTCTTCCTCCTCATCCCAATGAACTGGATAGGGACCAAGTAAAACATCTGAATTTTTGGTTTCTAGCATCACCTGCATATCTTCTTTAAAATCATGCAAGTTCAAATAAAGAATGGAATCATTTTGCCAATCGCCTTCATAGCTTTCCAAATCGACCAAATAGTTGTATCCAATATCTTCCATAGGATAAAAGGAAAGTTTACCGAGTCTAGCCAAATCCAATTTCCAAGCGGTTTGATAGCGGGATCCATCGGGGCGACGGTTTTCTTGAAGATCTTTAAAACTAAATTCAATTAAAATATCATCTGTATCTAGAAATAAATCATCTATCGAAAATAGATACGATCCTGAATATATATTAATGTTTTCATAAAAAGATCCGGGCATGAGTTGTTCTTTTTCTTCATCAGTAAGTTCTACAAATTCTCCATTCACTAATTCATAGAGCGGATAAAAAAAATAATTAGGGTATGGATTAGAAATTACTTTAATTTCTCCGAAATATGTTCCCATAAAAATATCCTTTCTTATTCATATCCAAAATTGGGTTTGGATTTATTATAAGCATTTGCTTTTTTAAACTGAAAATTTTCAAAGGCTTCTCTCGCTTCTAGGCGTTTTTTATATGGGAGATAGACTATTTTTCTTTTTGGGAAGGCTTTTTATTTCGTACAAGGAAAAAGAAGAAAAAAAGAATACCAACTATTAAAATCAAAAAACAATCAGGTCTGTTTCTTTGAAAATAAGCAAAAAAAAACGCTAAGGTTGAATCCTTAGCATTTTAAATTTTTGAGTACAAAGACAAAAAGAGCTAGTTAAGACTACTATTTACATCCACTTTTTCATCGCGAACGACAACATCATGCGCACCACCTTCAGTGATTGAAGTGGCTGAGACAAGTGTTACTTTCGCATTCTTTTGAAAATCGGGAATGTTGGTAAACCCACAATTACACATGGTGTGTTTAATCTTCGAGATGGTTAATCCCACATTATCGGCTAAAGATCCTGCATAGGGAACATAGGAATCGACTCCTTCTACAAAGGACATTTTTCCCTCTCCCCCTACATCATAGCGTTGCCAGTTACGAGCACGGGCAGAGCCTTCTCCCCAATATTCTTTCATAAAGCTACCATTGACCGTGACCACTTTAGATGGGGATTCTTTAAAACGGGCAAAGTAACGACCAAGCATGACAAAGTCCGCTCCAAAAGCCAAAGCCAAGGTCATATGGTAATCCTGAACGATCCCACCATCTGAACAAATGGGAATGTAGACTCCTGTATTTTCAAAATATTCATCGCGCGCTTTTGCGACTTCAATGGTTGCTGTAGCTTGACCACGACCAATTCCTTTTTGTTCTCGCGTGATACAAATGGAGCCTCCACCGATTCCGATTTTAACAAAGTCTGCACCCGCTTCCGCTAAGAAACGGAATCCATCCGCATCCACTACATTGCCAGCTCCTACTTTTACCGTATCGCCATACGTCTTACGAATCCATTGAATCGTTTCCGCTTGCCAGCAAGAATATCCTTCGGAGGAGTCAATGACTAAAATATCCGCTCCTGCTTCTACAAGGGCTGGAACGCGTTCTTTGTAGTCACGAGAGTTGATTCCAGCTCCCACGAGATAGCGCTTATGTGTATCCAAAACTTCATCGGGATGCTCTTTATGTTGTTCATAGTCCTTACGGAACACGAAGGCTTTGAGATGACGGTCATCATCTACAATTGGCAATTGATTGAGCTTATGATCCCAAATGATGTCATTGGCTTCGGAAAGAGAAATTCCTTCTTGTCCTACGATCAGTTTGTCATAAGGAGTCATGACATCTTTGACTTTCGTATGATCTAAATCCACTCGCGTTTCACGGAAATCGCGAGAAGTTAAAATTCCCAATAAGATCCCATCTTGCTTGCCATTGTCGGTAACCGCCATAGTGGAGTGTCCTGTTTGACGACGCAATTTGATCACATCGCGCAAGGTATCTTCGGGAGAGACATTGGAATCACTCCCCGTAAAGCCTGCTTTTGTGGCTTTCACCTGACGAATCATGGCCGCTTGGCTTTGAATCGATTGACTGCCAAAAATAAAGGCAATTCCACCTTCACGTGCTAGAGCCACTGCCAATTCAGGGCCAGAAACGGCCTGCATGACAGCAGAGGTTAAGGGAATATTTAAAGAAAGCGCTGGCTCTTCGCCCTTTTTAAACTTAACGAGTGGTGTCTTTAAGCTAACCTTGTCAGGCGTGTCTTCTGGTCCAGTGTATCCTGGAACAAGCAAGTATTCAGAAAAAGTACGAGATGGTTCCTTAAAAAAATGTGCCATAGCAATCCTGCTACTCAAAATATGGACCAAACATATTGAGTCCTGCTTCTTCCTGTATGCTTTCGATTATAACGAGTTATATATCTACTCACATCATCTACAGTCCACAGGCGTTAATTCCCAGCCTACGGTACATACTTTACTTAGTTAGACAGTCTAATAAGTCAGACAATCCCTCAGGTTCAGACTTGCATTGAAATCCCTGTCTGCTGTATATCCACATTGAAGAATATGTTCGCTCTGATCACTTCAAATTAGGCTTGATACAGCCACAGACAGGTTTTGCTTGATGGATAAAATCTCTCAACAAACCGTAGTTCAATACCCTTTACATTTTGCAGTTATTTTTGTTCTAAACAAAAACAATTTCTCCTGTGCAATGGCCTTTGAAAGATGTCTATTCCTCTTCGCTGATGTTCAGATCTTCGAGTGTTATCCAAGCTAGTTTGGTTTTCACCAATTCGGATACCACTTTATTGATCCGTTCTGATACAGTCTAGTTTGTGATAAAGTTTTGTACTTTCAGCTTTTGTTTTTGTCTGTCGAGTAGCTTCTCCTTTCTTATTTTTTGGTAACTTTTTCAGACTTTCTTCCTCGAAAGTCCTTCATCATAAATATGGCTTCATCCCTAGCTCTCAAGCTTATAAGCATTTAGAATTCTTGAGAGAAAGATGTTTTCTTATTGTAGCTAGGGGAGTATTGATGTCAAAATAGCATATTTAAAACAAAAGAAACTATCCTTTTTTTTAGAAAAAGAAAGACCTTGCCCGATATACGTCTTTTTTTCACGTTCGTTTTCACCACTCTTTTTACAAACTGGACTCAAAAAGAGAAAAACACGGTGACGAGATATGAAAAAACCCAGAAGTAAAAAGACTTCTAGGCAAGGCAGTTTTATTGTAGCTCTACAATTACAGTGCTAATAGGACCAATGGAAAGAACACTCATTTCTTCCGGATTGCGTTTTTCAGAATCATAGACCAATTTCGCTTTCTCGGGTAACTCATAGACAAATGTCTCTACCGTAGGATTGAAGAAGGTCATTAAACGTTCCTTCCCATCGGTAGTTTTATAAATAAGAACTTTATCTTCAATCGTATCCGTTTGGACATTTTCCCGAATTTTTTCATTGGTATCCAAGCGGAAAGAAGGATGAGCCTTTCGCAAGGCGATGAGTTCTCGGAAAGTTTCTACCACGGGTTCAAATTCATCCCGACGATGGTAGTCAATCATATTGTAATTATCGGAACGATTGTAGGTATTTCCAAGATTTTGTTTGGTGCGCCCAAATTCTTGACCACTGTGAATAAAGGGAACACCTTGAGAAAACAAAACCATTGCGGTGGCAAGATTTTGACGTTTCATTCGAATAGAGCGCGGTTGTCCTTGGCAGGCAATCCGATTTTTATCCCACATCGTGTGGTTATCATGACACTCGACATAGTTAAGTGCTTTAAAAGGGGCATCGTAGCGATTTTCAAAAACAGACGCTGCCACCACTTGTCTTGCTTCTTGAATGCGATCGGTATTGCCATTGGAATAGCCTGCTTCACTTAACCAATCATTACTTCCCCGAATGACTTCCCGAAAGCGATCAGAAAATTGGCCTACAAGTGGCATTTTGTGTTGATTGTTTTGAGAAGCCCGTAATTCGCTTGGAACATAGCTTGGCATATCCCAGCCTTCTCCATACACCATAAAATCTGGCTTTTTGGATTTGGCATACTCTGCAATGGCATTCACCAAGGTATAATCCAATACCCCCATCAAATCAAAGCGAAAGCCATCTACATCAAAGATATCTACGAGCATCTTGGTGGTATCCAATAAATACTTGCGACTCATAGCCGGACGAGTATCGATATCATTTCCACAATAGGAACCATTGGAATAATTTCCCATGGAATCCATTAAGAAGAAATAATCTGGAACCAGTTGGTCTAACGCAAATTCTTCCCGTTTCCAAACATGGTTATAGACCAAGTCTAAATTGACCTTTAAGCCAGCTTGATGCAAGTTATGAATCATTTGCACAAATTCTACAATACGCTTGGCTGGGTCGTGTGGATCTGTAGAATAGGTTCCTTCAAAAGAGCGATATTGCATGGGATCATATCCCCAATTGTAATAGACCGAAGGATATTGCTCATCCACACTGCCAAAGTCAAAGACAGGCATCAATTGCACATGCGATATCCCAAGTGTTTTGAGATAAGAAAGACCCGTTTGATGCGTGCGCGTATAATCATTCTCTTCAGTAAAGGCTTCAAAGGTGCGAGGATTAGTGAATCCCGCATTTTTTTGTGAACTCATATCCCGAATGGAAGCTTCATAAACAATGGCATCCGTATCTTGTTGCATAGGGGGTAAAGCCACTTTTTCAGGTAAATTCAATAAATCAAAGGAATTGACTTGAGAGACGCTTGTATTGATTCCGGTAAAAGGGTTCCAAGGATCCAAGCATTCTTGAATGCGTCCGTTGACTTTAAAACGGTAGGTGTAGAGTGTACCGCGTAAATCTTCTTCTACCGTTGCTTTCCACACCCCTCTCTCTTCTCGATGCATCGGAATCACTCGATCGCCCTCTTTTTCATGCAAAACCACTTCCATCCATACCGCTACTGGAGACCAGGTGGTAAAGGTGGTTTTTTGCGGTGTATAGCTACAACCATAGGTTTCGTCGAGTTGGACATAGCGATCCGCAAACTCTGAGGTTTTGACAATATGGCCATAAATGGCCGGACAGAATTGAGCATGTTCTTCATAGAGAAGATAATCGCGTCCCACTTCAATTTCTTCATCAATAGAACAGGCATAATGAATATAATCGCCATAGTCTTCCCGATTTAAAATCGTTAAGGGCACCAATTGGCCCCATTCATCTTTCAAATGGAAAGTCTTGGAATCTCCTTGATAGAAATCTTTAATAATGTATATATTTGCGATGGAATAGCCGTCAATATAACATTCCAGCCGCTCTTTCATTCGCATACGTTTAACTCCTTAAACTGTCGATCAATTTACGCAATATTATGGAAATTGATATAAAAATTATACAAAGGTCTTGTCAAATCATAGGGTGCTAAAACTGTGAAATCGAGGGAAGCTTTTAAGCAGCATTTTGAGTTTGAAAAAGACTTAAAAATGAGGACGAAAGAACTTCTTAAAAAGAGAAAAGGGAAGAAAAAAGCCAGAAAGCCCTTTTGAAGCCAAAAGTTTTTTCCAAAAAATCCAAAATTTTTGATTTGAGAGAGTTGATTAAGCCATGTGTACAATTCCTAGTATGACATAAAAATCTATAGCCTAAAATGCTTCTTTTTCGTTTCATTAAGGCTGGATTTGAGCCACAGCTTGAAAAACCTTACAATTCTAACCAAAAAAGCTCCAAGAGTCAAAAAAACGCCACAAGAGTACTTTTTCTCTAGTCCTAGTACACATATTGGGGAAAAATACGCACAAAGCTTAGAAAAAGCAAGAAATGATCAAGAAAAATAAAATAAGAAGAAAGAAAACGGAATCAGAAATGGCTTTCTTAATCCTTTTAAAGGACTCATATTTTGGAAAGGATAAAAAATTATGAATTATCGAATCGAACATGATGTATTGGGAGAAGTTAAAGTTCCAGCCGACGCTTGCTGGATGAGCCAAACCCAACGCTCACTGGAAAATTTCAAAATCGGGGTAGAAAAAATGCCACCTACTCTTATTCGGGCGTTTGCTTATTTGAAAATGGCTTGTGCCGTTGTGAACTTTCAAGAAGGAAAAATTACGGATGCGCAAAAAAAAGCCATTATCGAAGTATGTCAAGACATTTTAGCGGGAAAGCTTTATGACCAATTTCCTTTAGCCATTTGGCAAACGGGTTCAGGAACGCAAACGAATATGAATGTCAATGAAGTCATCACCCATTGTGCCAATCAACGCTATGGTCAAAACTTTTTACATCCCAATGATGTAGTGAATTGTTCTCAATCTTCCAATGATACTTTCCCTTCTGCGATGCACATTATGGTCTCTATGGAAGCAAAGAAGTGTTTGCTTCCTGCTTTGAATCAATGCATTGAAACCCTAAAACAACTTGAAAAAAACAATGCAGGAATCATTAAAATTGGTCGAACCCATTTACAAGATGCGACTCCACTCTATGTAAGCGATGAAATCAGCGGATGGCGTTCGATGTTCGAACATTCCAAGCGCCACATTGAATCGGCCTTACCCTATGTTCATGAGCTGGCTATCGGTGCTACTGCAGTGGGAACTGGACTCAATGCGCCAGAAGGGTTTGGCAAAAGTGTGTGTGCGATCTTGGAAACAATGACCAATATCCATTTCAAAAGCAGTCCAAATTTCTTCCATTCTTTAACCTCCAAAGATGCTTGTGTCTTTTTTTCAGGAGCTCTTAAAGGGCTCGCCGCTAATGCCATGAAAATTGCCAACGATGTTCGCTGGTTAGCCAGTGGGCCTCGTTGTGGACTGGGTGAACTGACCATTCCTGCCAACGAACCTGGATCTTCCATTATGCCAGGGAAGATTAACCCCACTCAATGCGAAGCGCTCACCATGGTGGCGGTCCAAGTCATGGGCAATGATGCGGCCATCGGCTTTGCGGCCAGCCAAGGAAATTTTGAACTCAATGTCTTCATGCCAGTCATCGCCTATGATCTCAATCAATCCATTTATCTGCTCAGTGATGCTCTGCTTTCTTTTGATGAACATTGCCTGCAAGGCTTAGAAGTCAATCAACAAAAAACAAAAGAAAACTTAGAAAATTCGTTGATGTTGGTGACTTGTCTTAATCCGGTCATTGGCTATGAAAATGCGGGAAAAGCGGCCCAATATGCTTTTAAAAACAATTTATCTTTAAAGGAAGCCGTTTTAGCCCTTGATCTTTTGAATGCAGATCAGTTTGATGAATTGGTTCAACCGGAAAAAATGGTTCGTCCACTTGCTCACAACAAATAAGTGCCAATTTAAAGAGAAAAAGAGCTTTCCTTAGGAAAGCTCTTTTTCTTATAACAAAGGCGAGAAGATCTTTAAGAATTGGCGATATTGGCGCATCCACCAGCTTACTTGTTCGGCATCTTCTTTGGTGATCAACCGCGATTGCGAAAAGATGTGTTCAAAGTCTTTTTGAATATCGGAAATACAAGGAACATTGTACATCCAGGTTCCGCATTCATAATTGGCATAATACGAGCGAAAATCCATGTTGACAGTTCCACAAAGGGCGTGTTTTTGATCTACAAGAGTCACTTTTCCATGAATAAACCCTGGGGAATACTCATAGACTTTCACGCCTTTCTTAGTCAAAATTTCGCTGTTGATTTTGGTTACTTCATAGACCAGCTTTTTATCTGGAATCGCAGGGACCACAATGCGAACATCAACCCCATTTTGAACCGCAAGTTCAAGCTCCATAATCATCTCGGTATCTAAGATTAAATAGGGCGTGGTAATCCAACAAGACCGATTGGCCAGTTGAATTAAGTTTTGATGAAATTTGCGACCTACGTTTTTGTTATCGGTAGGTGAATCAAAGAAAGGGAGGACATAGCCTTGATCTGACCTCTTTGAATTTGATTGATGGTCCAAAATAAAATCTTCATAAGGGGTAGTAATAGCAGAGGAATAATTCCAAATTTGTAAAAAGGCAATCACAAATGGTTCTACCGCAGGCCCAAATACCTGAATTCCCATATCCTTCCAGTATCCAAAGCGTTCAATACGATTCACGTATTCGTCAGCTAAGTTGCTTCCTCCCGTAAAGGCCGTTTTTCCATCAATAATAGTGGTTTTTCGATGATCCCGATTGTTCATCTGAATGGCTAATTCGGCTCGAACGGGATTGAATTTATGAACTTGAATCCCTCGTTTTCGCAGTTGGTCATCAAAATCTTCAGGCAGATTTAAAATACAACCAAAGTCATCATACATTAAGCGGACATCGACTCCTTGAGCTGCTTTCCGTTCTAACACCTCCATCAATTCATCTAAGACCGTTCCTTCATCAATAATGTAGGTTTCGATAAAGATGTATTCTTCCGCCTGTTCGATCGCTTCCATAAACGCTTTAAAGTGATCTTCTCCTTTGGAATAATACTTGGTTCCACAATTTGGATAGACTGGAAAAAAGCCGTTGTTCCAAGCCAAATGCGTCATGCGTGTAAAGGCAGGATCTTGAATTCCAGAGGTTTGCAACGTGTGAAGATTTTGTTCGGCATAAGCCACGTAATCGGCATAGGCTTGACGATCTTGAACCATTAAGGCCTTAGGAATTTTGCGCCCTCCAAATAACAAGTAGATCAAGCTTCCAAAAACCGGCAAAGCCATGATAATAAAAACCCACAAAAGCTTAGAAGAGGAATCGGAATCTCGATTGATGACATAAATTGATAAAATGACACTGATCATCAACATCACATAATAAAACACCAAAAATTGGTGAGAAAAGTAAAACCTGAATCGTCTAAGAAAGACTCAGACGATGTTGTTCATATGCATTCGCAAGATGCATACAGTTCTCTGATGAACTTCTTGTACTTTCATACAAGCACAGACTATCTCTTCATCCTCGCCATCATGCGTTAGGAGCTACCCATTTCGAAACCGCTGGTTTCTACTCCCCTTAGGGATAGTCGTTGAACCTTCTTCTATTCGAAGCTTGGCTGCGGATTGCCCATTGTTAGCAGTGTTTAGGGTTTAACCATGCACCATAAAACAAATTTTTTCGGCTTTCGCGACGATCACGTCGATCTTTATTTCAGGATTGCGTTGTCGTTTTGTTTTCTTTAGGGGATTCCCGCAATTAAAGTAGTAAGCGATGATTACAGATTTCTCTATAAACTGACTAAAGGAAATGGTTTACAAAAAACCATTGGATTCATCAACATGAAAAGAATCGTGAGTTGGATCAGCATAGCAATAGCAAAATAAAGCGCTTTGGATTTAATAATCTTTTTAAAAACTTTCAAATATTCACCTTCTTTTCTGATCAAACATTTATTGTATCCAATTTATTCAAAATCTTCTCTCTTCTAATCTCTTGCTCATCTTTCCATTTTGAAGGACTTAAAGAGATTTTGTCAAAATTGTTTTGGAAATGGTATGGCTCTTGAGGATGGCCTAGCATTTCAAGACTCTATTCTCGTTCCTTTTCCTTATACTAAAAGTAGTTTACAGTTTAGAAAGCCGCCTTTGTTTCTCCTTTTAGGCTTAGGATCGTATTAAGCTTTTGCCATTTTTTCTTTTAAAAAAAAGTGGGGAGGAGAAACTTTGAAAAAAGCAGACTCAAAAAGAGAAGGAAACTAATAGATTTTATGAAAACAAAAAAATATCCTTTTACCCAAAATCGCGAACTTTCTTGGCTCAAGTTTAACCAACGGGTTTTAGAAGAAGCAGCCGATCCTAGTGTCGCTTTATTAGAGCGTTTAAAATTTTTAGCGATTTTCTCTTCGAATCTCGATGAATTTTTCATGGTCCGAGCGGGCAGTTTGTTGGATATGTCTTTAGTGGATAATCATCAAATCGATTCTAAATCGGGAATGACTCCTTCTGAACAGCTCTCCGCCATTTATCAAGAAGCTGCTCGGTTGTACAAAACGCGTGATAATGTAGCACGCAATTTATCCAATACTCTTAAAGAAGTTCACATTGAATCGTTGAGCTTTAAAAATCTCACCAAAAAACAAACTAAGTTTATTACCAATTATTTTGAAAAGGAACTCGCACCTCTTCTCGCTCCTCAAATCATGGATTTACATCATCCATTTCCCTTTTTAATCAACAAAGAGCTTTATATTTTCTTTCGAATCATAGAGGAGGGCAAAGCACGGTATGGAATTGTTCCGCTTCCTGCTTATTTGCCCCGTGTCATTTATCTCAATGAAGAAAAGACACAATATATTTTGACCGAAAAGGTTATTTTAGCCTTGCTCGAAAAGCTTTTTCCGAAGGCTAAAATTCCCTTTAAAACGATCATTCGGGTTACGCGTAATGCCGATATCAACTTAAATGCGGCCGATATTGAGGATGATGAGGATTATCGCTCCTACATGAAGACTATTTTAAAAAAGAGAATGCGTCTTTCCCCGATCCGTCTTGAAGTGTATAAGAATACTGATACGGAAGCCATTGAGTATTTATGTAAACAATTACACTTACGAAAATCCCAAGTGTTTGTCTCCAAATCGGCTCCTCTCGATCCAGGATATATTTTCTCCATGATTGATGAATTGCCAGCCGATGTTCGGGGAGCTTTAACCTATAAACCGTTTACGCCTCAAACCGATGAGCGTCTTGATCCAGAAGCACCTTTGATTGACCAAATTTTGGATCACGATGTTCTGTTATGTTATCCCTATGAAGACATTGATTTATTCATTGATTTATTGCGCCAAGCTTCTAAAGATCCGCGGGTTTTAGCTATTTCCATTACCATTTATCGCTTAGCTAAACATTCTAAAGTCGTAAAATACCTATGCCGCGCAGCGGACAATGGAAAAAACGTAACCGTTTTAATGGAATTACGCGCTCGTTTTGATGAGCAAAATAACATTCAAGCCGCTGAACGCCTAGAAGAATCAGGGGTGAATGTGTTCTATGGCTTTGAAGACTACAAGGTGCATTCCAAATTGATGCAGATCACTTTAAAGGATGAAAAGGGACAGGTACGAACAATCACCCAAATTGGTACAGGAAATTACAACGAAAAAACCTCTCACCAATATACAGATTTCTCCCTTATGACGGCCAATCCAGAAATTGGAATGGATGGAACCGACTTCTTTAAGAATATGAATGTAGCCAACTTAGCGGGAGATTATAAAAAATTAATCGTATCGCCAAAAGCTTTGAAACAAGCTGTTATGAATCATCTTGATGAGCAGATTGAATTGGCTCAACAAGGAAAGCCAGCCCGAGCTTGGTTCAAGATGAACTCAGTTACCGATTTGGATTTGATTGCAAAGCTTCAAGAGGCTTCTCAAGCTGGGGTACAAATCCATATGCTTGTTCGGGGAATTTGTTGTTTATTACCAGGTCTACCAGGATATACCGAAAATATTGAGATTCATTCCATTGTAGGACGCTTTTTAGAGCATGGACGCATTTACATCTTTGGAGAAGGCGAAGATGAAAAAGTCTATATTGCTTCGGCTGACTTCATGACACGCAATACCGAACGTCGAGTTGAAGTAGGCGTTCCAGTGGAAGATCCGGAATTGAAAAAAGAATTGGTGGATTACTTTAAACTTCAGTTTGCGGACAATGTCAAAGGACGAAAGCTTTTAAGCAGTGGCCAATACACCAAATTTAGCCAAGATGCCGATGAACTCGTTGATTCTCAAGATCGATTCATCGATATGGCTAAAGATCGCCGTTTTGTTCCTCTAGAATCCCCTTCCAAAAAAGAAGCAAGCTGGTTGGAGACCTTCAAAAAAACCTTCTCTCAACATTTGCCTAATCGCTTTAAATAAGAATTGTTTTAGGTCTACCTTTTTAGGTAGGCCTCTTTTTAAGAGAAACTCTTTTACAAAAGGAATAGCTAAAAGGAAAGGAGAACGATCCAGAAAGGAAACTTTATAGAACTGGATCGACCAGTACCAATGAATCAAAAAGAACTTCAAGAACTCAAGCGCCAATTTAAATTCGACAATGACAAGCTGTTTTTGCGTGGCCTTCAAGAGGCCTATGGAAAAAATCGAGAGGGGGAAGCCTCTATTTTATTTTCTCGCCAAGTGAATCCTGACTTTTTGGAAAAAGAAGAAGGCCAATTATACTATGATATCTTCAAACGGAGTTTAGCCGGTCAATTTGGAAAAACACTCATGGAATATGCCTTTGATAAAGCAGATCCTCAATCTTTAGAGTTGCGAGATACCTTTTTTGGCTATAAAAACGGCTCTTTATTACAAGATGGCTTATTTACAGAACTTGTTCAAGAATTGCTCATTAAAGGCGACTATCGCAATCCTGTTTATATTGTGGCGGGAGTCTTTGAATATGCCGCAGGAGAACTCAATGCCAATCGAGAAGATTTAGAAGAGACTTCCACCTTTCGCTTTGTCATTGTAGCCGTGTGTGAAGCCAAGCTTACCGAGCTTGGCCTCATTTATAGCCATTCCGATAATGAAGTGCATAGAAAGATCAATGAAGAAATGGAAATTATCCCAACCTCTCTGGATGCTTTTTTGTATCCTGTCTTTACCCAACGCCGCACGGATCTCAATCACTTTTTGTACCATACCAAGTCAGCCAAAAATCCCAATATCTCTTTAATTGAAGAGTACTTTCATATTCCATTTACTTCTACTGCACAAGAACAACAACAGGGCTTTGCGAAAGTTATGGAAACTGCCTTTCCTCAGGGCTTACCTTCTCAAGTTGTGATGAAGTTTCATGAACATCTCAGTGAATTTGTCAATGAAGGAAGTCAAGAAGAGGGAGTGGTGTTGATCAATAAGCCCCAAATCAAAAATCTTTTAGCGGCTTCTGGAATGAAAACGGAGGCCCTTCAAGAATTTGATCGCTCCTATCAAGAGATCTTAGAAGATCAAGAGGTCGCTGCTATTAACCTCATGGAAAAGGGTAAAGTAAGTCTTAAAGCGCCTTCTATTACCATTCAGGTCAAGGATGATGCGATTGAACATCTTCAAGCTAAGGAAATCGATGGGAAATATTGCCTCGTGATCGAAATGGATGAGGGCCTTCGAATTTCAGGATTGCCAGCTCATTTATCAACTTCTCTTCAAGAAAAAAAATAGCCAAAGAATAAAAAAAGCCGAAACCCATCCAAGTTTAGGCCTTTTTTATTTTCTAAAAGCAAATCATTCATCGAAAAAGGAAGACTAAAGCACTTCTTTAGTTTGAAAAAACTCAACTCCTTTTAAAATTTCCTTCCAATTTCTTGCAATCCACAAGGACTGATTGAAAAGAGCTTCTTGGGCTCTTTTACGATTTGAATCCTCTAAGCTTTGAAGAGCCATTTCTTTTCCTTGCGGATGAATCCAAATCGCTTTGGCACCAAAACAAAGGCCCCCTTGGATATCTGCTACCCATGAATCTCCAATCACAACAATTTCTTGAGGAGTAAGTGTTTGAAATTTTGGACGAGACTCTTTTGTTTTTTCAAGTGCTTTTTGAAAAAAGAGAGGATTAGGTTTAGAAACCTGAAAATCTTCGGAATTGAATACTTCTTCAAAAGCATCGATCATTTGGCTATTTTTCAAACGCTCACGTTGGCAATCACTTGGGCCATTGGTGATGATAAAAAGAGGGAGAGAACTTTTTTGTAACGCTTCAAGCCCTTTGCGAGCGCCTTCGATTTCAATAGGACACAAGTTTACAAAGGTACAAAAATCTTCTTCAAACATTTGAGGATTGGATAAAGGTAGGTATAAAGCTTGAAAGAGATAGGGAAAACGAACTTTTCCCAGCTCTTGACGAGTGAGAACCTGCGCTTCAATTTGACGCCAAAGACTTTCATTGATCTCTTCAAATTTGGAAAAGTAGCTTTCTTTCCAAGGATATCCATGTTTTTCAAAGGTCTTGCGCAAAGCCGGATAAGAAGAGGCCTTAAAATTTAGAAGGGTTCCATCGACATCAATCCAAAGCGCTTGAATAGAAGTCTTGGAAGCCAAAGAGGAATGAAATGATGGCAAAACAGAAATAAGATCAGTCATAGTCTTATGATGATGAAACTGAATCAAAAAAGCAAAAAAAGCCGGATTTTCCGGCTTTAGCTCTAGAAAATTTGAGTAGCAATCTCAAAAGCTTCCTGATAAGCAGGATGAGCTAAAATGTCTCCTTTGCGCGAGACGTTAAAACCATAGATTGTACGCACTACATTGCTATCGGGAAGAGAATCGGTAAAGCCATATAAGGATTCAACAGTTGATTCCATCTCGGAACGATTGATCGCAGCTGTTAGGATAAAGTAAAAATCCTTTCCTGAAATTTGACTAAAATAGGGAGTCATCCGATCGATAAAGGTCTTTAACATTCCCGACATGTTATAAAAATAGACAGGAGTAGCCAACACAATTACATTCGAGTCGATGAGCGCTTGTGCTGCTGCATCAGCATCGTCTTGGTCCTGTTCTTCGCGCAAGAAGTCAAATTGTTGGTCCTTGAGATCAATCAATGTAATTTCGTTTTCAGGTGTTGTAGAAGCTCCTTTGGAAAATTGAGCACACAGAATGTCACAATTTCCATCACGACGAGGCGATGAATTGACAATAACAATTTTCTTCATAAGTATTCCTCCTTTACACAACGGGCATGATCTTAATCCATTATAGAAAAGCGAAGGATAAAATTAGACCTCGATGCCCTTAAGGCTTGTTTATAAGAAATGGCCAAAGAACTCAGTTATCGAGATCCTTGGCCATAGTCTTATAGGGAAATTGGAAATTTCAAATTTCCTTTTCATCAGTCCTGATGAAAATTATGAGTATGATTTTTTTTATTGGTTTTGTGGAACGCAAAAATTGCATCTTTAGGGCATATTGGACAAATTAATTCGTTTATAACTTCCTCTGTTGGGATGTGGTTCGAGGCCGATAATGGTAATTTCCATGGCATATGGGCCATAAACCCAAAACATTCGCATAGGGCGACCGCGTCTGCTGTTTTCAAGATAGGATTGCCAAACTGTCATTCCATAACGGCTCGTCAATTCCGTAATGGAGTGAGATTGTAAGCTTGGATAGTTTGGGTTTTGAGCTAACAAATTTAAAGCCTTCCCCCACTTTTGATAAAGATCTTTATCTTCTTTGTTTAAACTATTGGATTTAGATTTTGTTTGCAATTCCCTCCAGAGTTTATCCATTTCAGGTATTCCCATTCTAATGACATACAGAGACTGCATCAAAAATCCTCATTAAAAATCAAAATCAGAAAGGTCAATAGGGTCCGATACCCGGTGAGCTTTAAAGTTTTGGATGCTTTCATCTAGAACCAAAAGCGATTCTGGTGAAATCATCTCTTCTTGAGAAGACTTTGTAGAGAAGACACTTAAAAATTTAATAAAAGAAGGAATAGAAACACCTACTTTTCCTCCAACATTAAGGTGTGCAAGTGGTTGCATAATAAAATATCCGATCTCCTTTCTTTGCTTTTAAGAGTCCTTCTTCATAAAAACCAGGCTTTCGATCGCTTGAAGTGAGCTTTTAAAGAGCGTCCCTCTTCCCTACACTATAAAGAAAGAAGGGTTTTTGAGAGATAAACTGCTTAATTTCAGGGGGACTCTACTATCGTAATACGTTGAATTTTTCAAAAAGGAAAGCCAGTTGCTTGAGCGGTTCATCCATTAAAAAGCGATTACTTTTTATTTTATCTATTGATTAAAAAGCAATCCTCTTTTTTATCACCTTAACATGATTTTCCACATTTTATAGAGGAAAATCATAAGATTTCGTATTCTTTCGCCCTGATTGTTAAGGGCTAGGTAGAAAATAAGAAAAAGAGCCTTTTTTCAAAAAAGACTCTTTTTCAATTTTAAGGACGAATTTGACCATCACCATAGATGATAAATTTGGTAGTGGTTAAGGCTTCTAATCCCATAGGCCCACGCGCATGTAATTTTTGCGTCGAAATTCCAATCTCAGCCCCTAATCCAAACTGATTGCCATCGGTAAAGCGAGTTGAAGCATTGACATAAACAGCCGCCGCATCGACTTCTTGTAAGAATTTTTGGGCATGAAAATAATTAGAAGTTACAATGCTTTCCGAATGTCCTGTATTGTAGCGATTGATATGAGCAATCGCTTCTTCTACATTGTCCACCAATTTAATGGAAAGCTCATAGTCCAAATACTCTTTGCCCCAATCTTCTTCGGTTGCTTCTATTTTTTGCGATTCTTCAATGAGATCGAGTACTTCTTGTTCGGCATGTAAAAGGACATTAAATTTATTCAGCTCTTTTTCTAAGGCCGGAATAAAAATAGGAGCAATATCTCGTTGCACCAAAAGAGATTCCACTGCATTGCACACACCAATACGTTGGGTTTTGCCATTGATGACGATTTTTTCGGCCATTTTTAAATCGGCCGAATCGTCTACATATACATGACAATTGCCTGTCCCCGTTTCGATAACTGGAACTTTCGCATTTTGGACGACGCTTTGAATTAACCCAGCTCCTCCTCGAGGAATGAGAACATCTAAGTATTCACGCGCTTGCATCAATTCTTTAGTCGCTTCGCGGCTATTGTCTTGAAGCAAAGCCAAAGAGGCAGCTGGTAAGCCCATTTGCGCTAAGACCTCTTGAATGACTTCTACAATCGCTAAGTTCGAATGGGCAGCATCTTTTCCGCCTTTTAAAATCACCGCATTGCCGGTTTTAAAACATAACGCAAAGACATCCGCCGTCACATTGGGACGCGCTTCATAGATAACGCCCACTACCCCCAAAGGAACGCGCATTTGCCCAATAAGAAGGCCATTGGGACGTTTTTTCATATGCCCGACTTCTCCGATGGGATCATCGAGTTCGGCGACTTCTTTCATTCCATCCGCAATGCCTTGCAAGCGCTCTTTAGTAAGAAGTAAACGATCTTGTAAAGGCAAAGGCATATTGATCTCTTTGGCCCGTTCTAGGTCTTTTTGGTTGGCGACTAATACTTTATCCGCATTGAGCACCAAAGCATCCGCCGCAAGTCGCAACGCTTCATTTTTCGTTTGGGTATCCAACTGCGCTAAAACCGCTGCGGCGGCTTTGGCTTGTTGGCCCATTTGCTTCATCCATTCGCTCATAATTCCTCCAAATAGGTATCCAAGGTAAAGGAAGAATCTTTATGTGAAACAAAGAAGGTTCCTTTTGGTATCCCAGCAATCAATTCTTCAATAATGTGGAAATCCTCCGCGTTTGCAATAATCATATCGCAACCATTCCTACTCGCAATTTGGGCGGCATTTAATTTGGTGGCCATTCCTCCTGTTCCCACAGCGGTAGAGGATCCTTTAGCCCCTTTAAGCAAAGTTTCATCAATTTCGACTACTTCTTCAATAAAATGGGCTTCGGGATTACTACGCGGATCATCATCATAAAGACCATCAATATCCGATAACAAAATGAGTAAATCCGCATTAATTAAAGTTGCTACTAAAGCTGAAAGCGTATCGTTGTCACCAAATTCGATTTCATCGGTAGCGATAGTGTCGTTTTCGTTGACAATAGGCACGACTCCAAGATCTAAAAGTTCTTCAAAAGTATTTCTGGCATTGAAGCGATCTTTTCTATGTACTATTGAGTATTTCGTTAAAAGAATTTGACCACAGATTTGTGAGTATTCTGCAAAGAATTTCTGGTAAAGCATCATCAACTTGGCTTGTCCAATGGCGGCACAGGCTTGCTTACGCGATAGAACATGCGGTTTGCGCGGTAAGCCTAGGGTTTGCGTTCCGACCATAATCGCTCCAGAAGAGACCAAAACCACATCTTTTCCAGCGTTACGTAAAGAACTGATCTGTCGCACTAAAATTTCCATCTTAGACAAATCCAATTTTCCCGTTTCGGGATAAGTCAGCGATGAGGATCCAACTTTAATGACAATTCGTTGGCACTGACGCACTCGGTTTCTTAATGACATAAAATCAGTGTAACCAAAAGAAAAGGCAATGAAAACTATACGTGAAATTTCTAAACTTTGAAAACTACAATTTACTCTTATTTTTGGCTTTTTTCTTTCGTTTTGGACTCTTCTCTTCCTCATCCTCTTTTTAAGCACATTGCATCAAAATTCAAGTTTATGATAAAATAAACCAAGAACTTCTTCAGGATGTAGCTTAGCTTGGTAAAGTGCTTGGTTCGGGACCAAGAGAGCGCGGGTTCAAATCCCGCCATCCTGACCATTTAGAAATTTATTTATTCTAGTTTTTCCATATATAACTTTATTTAAAGGAGAAATTAGAATTTTTTTATGCTTAAATAAAATGGTTAAATCCTCTAACTGAGCTTATTTTGGAATATTTTGTCCCTACTTTTCTCTAATCTGTCGTAAACTTGTCGTAAATTAGTTTCACTTAAATC
>CAYTMK010000004.1:0-45657 GCA_964438885.1 uncultured Erysipelotrichaceae bacterium
TAGCATTTCCAAAAGCATAAGTGTAATGACTGATCGATTCATCATTATCCAAAAAGCATTAAGATTTGAATCAACTTTGTTAATTTCTTGTTGATAAGTTAAAGCATACCAATTTTATAAATCCAATCACTTAAAACGGCTAAATGCAAAATGTGTAAAGTAAGCAGTCTTTTATCCAACTCTTATATAAGGAATAGAAAAGTTAAATTCGTTTCCAAATTGGTTTTAATAAGAAAAGAGCTTTTAGCTTTACTTTTTTATTCTAAGGGAACTGCTCCAAAATGAAAACGTATCCTTGAATGAAATTGCCCGAAAAATATCCACTTTTAAGCCCTTTTAAAATCGAGGTTTTTAAATTTGGAAAGAGAACGAAGGCTTTTTTATTTCTCTGTTTTTCCTTATGTTTTTTAGGAATAAGTTGGAGAAATCAAAATTTTTTGATCAAGATGAGTCTATAAACTTCCAGTTTTTAGAATAAGAATGTTCATAGACTTTTTTTTAGAATCCTAGAAATAAAAAGAGCATGAAATTAAAATGGGAAATTCCTTTTTTTGTTTCATAAAAAAAAAGAAATAAATTTGAGAAAAAAGAAAACATTTCGGGCATATTGCATGAAAAGTATTGTATGCCCTTGCAGAAAGCGATTGAAAAGGAAAATAGCCATTGTTAAAATATGGAACAAGACGTAGTTTCGTTTGAGGAGGAAAGAAATGAAACCCAAAAAATTGACAGCTGGGTTTGCGTCTCTTGCCATGGCGCTTTCTCTAGTTGGCTGCTCGGGTAGTGGCTCTACTGCGGGTGGTTCAAGCTCTGGGATGAGCAGTGCGGATGTCTTTAAGGTGGGGACTACTCAAGAGCTGTCGGGTATTTTTAACCCCATGTATGCTACATCGGCTTACGATCAATGGATTGTAAACATGGTGTATCAACCCATGATTGCTTACAATGCCGACAATGAATTGTATCCAGTCATCGCTTCCGAATTGCCAGAAATTGCTCCAGATGGAATGTCAGTGGTCTTTAAACTTCGGGAAGACCAAAAGTTCTCCGATGGCTCCACTTTGGATGGAGATGACATCAAATACACCTTTACGCTTATGGCGGATCCCGAATACATTGGTGGCTACAATGATGGTCTTTGCAATTTCATTAAAGGCTGGAACGAATATCAAAATGGCGATGCCAAAGACGTTTCGGGTATTGAAGTATCCGATGACAAATTGACGGTTACCTTTACCTTTGAAGATCCCGACATCAGTGCGGCTGAAACGATTGGAACCGTTGCGATTTTACCCGATGGTCAATTTGACTACACCAAGGGCGATTTGGATCAATATAAAAACTTAGAGCCAACCCAAATCATTGGGTCTGGACCCTATAAGCTCAATAGTTATGACAAATCAGCAGGAGCTTCGGTTGTATTAAACGATGCCTATACGGGTGAGGGAACGTATAACATTAAATCCATTATCGTGCGTACCATCGCCAATGGTACGGAAGTGGCTTCTTTGCAATCGGGGGATATCGACTACATCTGCGATGAAATTCAACCTGACATCATCGGGCCAGCTTCGATGCTTGACAATGTGGATACCAACCATTACTTCCGCGCAGCCGAAGGATACTTTGGCTTCAATTGCCAAGCCGAACCCACAAATGAAAAATTGGTTCGTCAAGCGCTCTCTTATGCTACACCTCGGGCCGAATTTGTGGATGCTTACTACCAATGGCCAACCAAAGATGGAGCTTCGCAAGTAGCTTCTGGCATTGAAGATGTAACAGTTGGCTATGTTCCTACTACGTTCTGGAACCCAATTAGTAGCTCCCTTGGTGCAGTCGTTGTTGGAGAAGAACAACTTCCAGGCCTTCAAAAATACGAATACGATTTAGACAAAGCTGCAGCATTATTGGATGAAGCGGGCTGGAAAATGGGATCCAACAACATCCGTGAAAAGGATGGCAAACAACTTCAAATTAAGTTCTTGGCTACCGAAGGAAACTCCATTTTGAACATGTTGATTCCAATGCTCAAATCGTCTTGGAACAAAATCGGCATCGATTTGGTTCAAAATACCGTGGACTTCAACACCATGACCACCACGATTGATCCCGCTAACGAAGACGCTTCAAGCGATTGGAACATTTACTTCATGGCTTTATCCTTTACAGGTCTTGGCAATACGTCTATGAACAATGCGCTTGGTTTCACGGGTACTCTTGAACATCCTGTTCCCGGTGGCAACAACTATCCACAATTGTACAACGTGGAACTCAATGACTTGCTCAATGCAGGCAAAGCCACAGGGGAAGAATCAGTATCGGTAGAAGACTACAAAAAAGCGATGGTTCTTGCTTCTGAAGAAGCGCCCTTCTTGCCAATTTATGGAAACAACCTCTTCAACCTCTACAATAAGCGTGTGAAAGACTTGAACACTGGTTCGGTTTGTAACTGGTCTCAAGCGTTGGATGGCGCTTATCTTGAGGATGCCACTCAGACAGAATAGCTTCTTTCATCCAAAAAGACGCACTTTGCGTCCATCGTCCTGATACCCAAAGGGAAGCGTGACACGCAAATGGTTTCGCTTCCCTTTTTTTGCTTTTACCCTTCTCTTTACAAAAGTGAGGCGTTCTTGACGATGTATTGGACACTTCAATAAGGCATAACAAGAAAAAATAGATGGGAAGTGAAGGAAGAGTGGAAAAAATAAAGGAATGAAGAAAAGAGAATAAAGAAATGCACCAAAAATTTTTCTCTTCTTTCATTTTATTTCCATAAATTTCAAATCATTTTTCCTTAATTTTCCAATATTTTTCTCTTTGTTATAATGAGCACGTTTTAAACAATCTTAGGGAAAAGGAGATTAGAAAGATGCTGAAATACGTTTTAAAGCGCTTGCTGACCTCAATCCCCGTTCTCTTGATCATCACGATGGTCATCTTTGGTGTTGTCAAATCGATGCCTGGAGATGAGCTGACTGCTTACTTGGGACCGGGAACAAAGGCCACGCAAGAAGTAAAAGAAAGAGCCAGAGAAAAGCTTGGTTTGGACAAATCCATTCCCGAACAATACGTTCGTTGGATGGGACGGGTGTTAACTGGAGACCTTGGAACTTCCTTTACCTTGAAAAAGCCAGTAGGGGAAATCATTGGGACGTATGTTTGGAATACCTTCTTACTCAATGTGGTGGCGATGATCATCGGTCTGGCTTTGGCCATACCGGTAGGAATAAGGCAAGCGGTCAAGAAGGGATCGGCAGAAGATAACTTTTGGACCGTACTTTCCCTGCTAGGAATCTCCGTACCATCGTTTTTCTTTGGTATGTTGTTGATCTTCTTTGTGGGAATGAAGGTCAGTTGGATTCCCATCAGTGGAATGCGCGATTCGATGTACGCCAACTTTGGTTATCCAGGTGGATTTTTACAAGAAGTTGGCGACGTGGCGACGCATATGATCTTACCGGTAATTGTGCTTGCCTTCTCCGATTTTGCGACGTTCTCGCGCTATGTGCGCAACTCCATGGTTGAAGTCATCAACCAAGACTATGTGCGTACTGCGCGGGCGAAAGGGTTAAAAGAAAAGACAGTTATTTACAAGCATGCCTTTAAAAACGCACAAATCCCACTCGTTACTTTGCTTGGTATGTACATTCCTTCTTTGTTTGCTGGAGCCACGATTTTGGAAAGCGTCTTTGTGTGGCCAGGTATTGGTAAAATCTTAATCGACTCCATCAACCAACGTGATACGTCCTTAACCACTGCTTGTCTTGTCTTCTCGGCGGTGTTGATGATTTTAGGCAACTTGTTGTCGGATGTCTGCTATTCGCTCGTTGACCCACGAGTGAAGGTTGAATGATAGAGGAGGAAGAGAAATGAAATCGAATGAACAAGCTTCCACACCTCTCAATAAATATCAACAGGAAGCGATCGCTCAAAAGAAATCAGATGAAAAAATAGATGCTGTCGGCCCATGGATGATAGCTTGGCGTAAGTTTAAAGCCAATCACGTAGCGATGGTGGGCTTAGGCATCTTTGGTTTAATCGTATTGCTCGTTATCATCGCGCCAATCATCATGCAGGTGGATGTCAACACTTATGATACTTCCATCATGAATCAACCGCCCTCATCGGCCCATTGGCTAGGAACCGATGGTTCAGGGCGTGATTGCTTATTCCGCTTGTTTTTAGGCGGACGGATTTCGATTTTAGTAGGCGTTTTGGCTGCCGTTTTAACTGTTATCTTTGGATGCTTAGTGGGTGGTTTGGCTGGCTACTATGGCGGCATCGTGGATAACTTACTCATGCGTTTTGCGGAAATTATTTACTCTTTGCCCTTTACTCCCATGATCATTGCAGTAGCAGCCACGATGTTGTGGGTGCCTTCAGATCAAAAGATGTACACAGTGGCGTTATTGATCGGATTGCTTTCTTGGCCAGGTTTAGCGCGTTTGGTACGCGGGCAGATTTTGACGCTTCGTGAACAAGAGTTCATGCAAGCTTGCGAAGCGCTTGGCTTTAGCGATTCTTCCAAGATTTGGAAACACTTGATGCCAAACGTATTCTCTTTGGTTATCGTCAATGCGACCCTTCAAATGGCTGGGGCGATTCTTACCGAAGCCGGTCTTTCCTACTTGGGAATGGGAATTCAGCCTCCACAACCCAGCTGGGGATCGTTGATGAACCTTGGTCAAAACGCCCAAGTGTTCCAAAACTATCCATGGCAATGGGCCCCAGCGGGAATCATGTGTCTTTTGACGGTGGTATCCATTAACTTGATTGGTGAAGGCTTGCGCGATGCCTTTGACCCGAAAGAAATTCAATAGGAGAGGACATGGAAGATAACAAACAAGCAACCGCCAATCCAGCGGAAGAAAAACAAACCATTTTGGATGTAGAAAACCTGAAAATTTATTTTCACACCAAAAAGGGGGACTCTCGAGCCGTCGATGGCAACACCTTTAAAATGCGGGAACGCGAAACGCTTGCCATTGTTGGCGAATCGGGATGTGGAAAATCCGTTACGGCGATGTCCATTCTCGGTTTGGTTGCCAAACCGGGTCAAATTATGCCCGATTCCAAAATCGTCTACACCGGCAATGGCTACAATGTGGATTTGTCCAAAGCTGATGATGCCACGATTCGCAAAGTGCGCGGCAATGAGATCTCGATGATTTTCCAAGAACCGATGACAGCTTTAAATCCAGTCTATACAGTAGGCGATCAAATTGCGGAAAACATTCGCATTCACGAAAACGCTTCTCCAGAAGAATGTCGTGAACGCACCATTAAACTATTAAAACAAGTTGGAATTTCACGTCCTGATCAAGTTCTCAACAACTACCCTTTCCAACTCTCAGGGGGAATGTGCCAGCGTGTCATGATCGCCATGGCACTTTCTTGTAATCCTAAATTGCTCATCGCCGATGAGCCCACTACCGCACTTGATGTAACGATTCAAGCCCAAATCCTTCAATTGATGAATCAATTGAAAGAGGAAACAGGCACGTCCATCATGTTGATTACGCACGATCTTGGGGTCGTTGCTCAAGTAGCCGATTGGGTCAACGTTATGTATGCAGGAAAAGTTGTTGAAAGCGCTCCAGTAGATGAATTGTTCAAAAATCCAAAACATCCTTATACTACTGGATTGATGAGTTCGATGCCTTCACTTGCTCAGGAAGGAACTCGCCTCAATGTCATTGAAGGCTCTGTTCCTAACCCCTTGTATTTACCAGAAGGATGCTACTTTGCCGACCGGTGTACCAAATGTCGCAAAGAGTGCTTACAGGCCCAACCCCCCGTTATTGATGTAGGCAATGGACATACGGTATCTTGCTTCTTATATGATGGAGAAGGCAAGACGGTTCGACCATCTTTTAAGAAGGGAGAAAGCCAATAATGGCCGAAGAAAAAGAAAAAATTCTTGAGGTCAAAAACCTCAAAAAGTACTTTCCCCTTGGCAAAGGCAAACTGAAACCCGATAAGCCCTATGTCAAAGCGGTGGATGGTATTTCCTTAGATTTATACGAAGGCGAAACGCTTGGACTGGTAGGCGAATCGGGATGTGGAAAATCCACTTTGGGGCGTACCATCCTGCGTTTGCATGAGCCCACTTCAGGAGAAGTGATCTTTAAAGGACAAGACATTTCTAAATTGTCTAAAAAAGAAATGCGCAAACTTCGCGAAGATATCCAATTTATCTTCCAGGATCCCTATTCCTCTTTGAATCCACGAATGAATGTCTTCAACATCTTATCCGAACCCCTCATTGCCCATGGCAAGTTCAAGCGAGGACCTGAATTAGAAGCCTATGTCAAAGACTTGATGGAAAAATGTGGATTGCCAAGCTACTATTGTTACCGCTATCCCCATCAATTCTCTGGAGGCCAAAGACAACGTATTGGTATCGCAAGAAGTTTGGCTTTAAGTCCTTCCTTTATCATTTGTGATGAGCCTGTATCGGCTTTGGATGTATCCATTCAATCGCAAATCATCAACTTGATGATGGACCTACAAGAAGAACAAAACATTTCCTACATCTTCATCTCTCATGATTTATCCGTTGTTAAACACATCTCCGATCGAGTAGGGGTGATGTATCTTGGAAGCATGGTTGAACTTGGGGACAAAGATGAAATTTATTCCAATCCCCAACATCCCTATACAAGAGCTTTAATGGCCGCTATTCCCATTCCGGATCCCGATAAACGATCGGATATGAAATTGATTGAAGGAGAAATTCCTTCAAACGTGAATACTCCAAAGGGATGCAAATTCCATCCTCGTTGTCCCTTCGCGAAAGACATTTGCAAAACAGAAGTGCCTGAAGTCAAGGAAATCAAGCCTCGTCACTTCGTGCAATGCCATTTTGCAGGTGAATTTTAATGGATCGTTTTAGTAGCATTGAAGATTCGATCAAGGAAGACCATAAAGTTAAACAGGGAAAAGAATCTGAACTCGAGAAGGGTGATTTTCTCGCTTTGATGGAAGCCGCTTGGGCGACCATTGGCAAAACAGCCTTATTGGTTATTCTCTTCTTTGCCTTGGTGATCGCTCTTCTCGTGCTTCTTTGGTTTCACTAAGAAAAATTTGACCTCAAATTCTTAGAATTTGAGGTTTTTTGTTTTCTTTGCGATCATTTTCGAAAAAAAGTTTTCTTGAAACGTTATTGACGGATTTTTAAATTGGCCAAACAATACCTTTGATGTTCGAGAAGAGTTTTTCTCAAAAAAATCATTTTTTAGAAAGGAATTTCCATGAAATTTAGTGAATTTGAATACAAACGGCCCGATCTAGAGAGCCTTTTACAAGAAATTGAAGATTTAAAACAACGCTTACAAAATGCCACATCATATGACGCTTTTCTTGCGGCATTCAAAGATTATGATTCACACTTAAAGACTCTTAACACCATGGCAAACCTTTGCTACATTCGCCATACCATCAATACAGCTGATCCCTTTTATAAAGAAGAACGGGAATGGTTTAACGAGCATGGTCCAATTATTTCCAATGCACAAATTGAACTAGTCAAAGTGATCTTGGATTCTCCTTGGCGAAAAGAGCTTGAAAACGATGTTCCCAAGACGTGGTTTTTGCGTAACGCCTTCGATCTTAAAACCATTTCTTCAAAAATCATCGAAGAGATGCAAGAAGAAAATCGTTTGGAAAGTGAATACCAAAAATTGATCGCTTCTGCTCAAATTCCCTTTTATGACAAGACTTATACGTTAGCGGAATTAGAAGAGCCGATGAACGATCCAGATCGTCAGGTGCGTAAAGAAGCCCATCAAGCCTATTGGAATTGGTTTGATGAGCACGAAGAAGAGATTGGGCGTATTTATCATGACCTAGTTCAGGTTCGCACAAAGATGGCGCAAAAAATGGGCTATGAAAACTACATTCCTTTTGGGTATTTGCGCATGGCTCGCCTTGATTATGGTCAAAAGGATGTGGAAGTTTATCGTCAAAATGTGCTTAAAGATGTAGTTCCTGTTTGCCTTGAACTCTACCAAAAACAAGCCCAAGAACATGGTTATGAGGGTTATAAACTTCCTGCTTGGGATGAAAAGATCGAATTTGAGGGAGGAAATCCAACACCAAAATACGAAGAAGAGGAAATTGTTCGTCGCACCCTCAAGATGTTTCAAGAATTATCTCCTGAAACTGGCGAGTTTTTTCAAATGATGGTGGATCAAAATCTCTTGGATTTAGCTGCTAAACCAGGCAAAGCAGCTGGAGGCTATTGTACAGCCATTGAGAATTATGAAGTACCCTTTATTTTTGCCAACTTCAGTCATACCCAACACGACATTGAAACGCTCACTCACGAATCGGGCCATGCCTTTCAAGCGTGGTGTAGTCGGCATATTTTTCCTAATGAATGTATGTGGTCGACTATGGAAAGTGCGGAGATCAACTCCATGTCGATGGAATTCTTAACTTGGCCTTGGATGGAGTATTTCTTTGAAGAGGATGCCAATCGCTATCGTAATAGTCATCTCAGCGGCTCTGTTAAATTTATTCCATATGGCGTTTTAGTCGATCACTTCCAACACGAAGTGTATGCCAACCCTCAGTGGACTCCTAAAGAACGCATGGACTGCTGGAGAAAATTGGAAAAACAGTATTTGCCTCAAAAAGATTACCAAGATCTCGATTTTCTGGAGCGTGGAGGCTGGTGGATGCGTCAGTTACACATCTTCTTGAATCCTTTCTACTATATTGATTACACCCTAGCTCAAGTGGCTGCCTTGCAATTTTGGAGTCGTGCTCAACGTGAAGATCCTCAAACTTTTGAAGACTATAAAGCGATGTGCCTAGCGGGAGGAACAAAGCCTTTTAAAGAACTCATTGCTCTTGGTCACTTAAAAGTTCCTTTTGAGGAAGGTTGCTTGCATGAAACCATGCAGGATATTAAGGAATGGTTTCATAAACAGTCTATTTAGCCCGATCGTTTTTAGCCCGTAGAGTTTGTCAAATTTTTGGTTTTTCATGTTTTTTTTGAGGAGTCTATCTCTCAGGATTCTTCATTATGGTATGGTAGTATATGGTTTTTGAATACTTTGAAGATGTATTTTGAGTCTTTAGAAATAAAAATGAAATTATTTTTCCCATTTTGTATTCAATCTTTGATCCTGGCCATAAGCTAAGAATTTATTTTTTATAAATTTTCCTTTTCTTTAGGGAAAATTCCTAAAAAAATAAATTAGGATGATTGATTTTTTGCGCTTAGATCCTGATTATAGAAATACCATTTAATATGGTAAGCTTATTTCTAAGACAAAAAGGATAGTCAATTAGGAAGCGTTTCCTAAATGGCTAGGGAATATTTTCCGGACATACGGGACGATCAGGAGGCAGAAATGAAAAAACTTTGTACTATATCCTCTGCTCTTGTTTTGAGTCTACTAATGACTGCACCAGTCATGGCCCAAGAAGATGTGCTTGCGCCCCGCAGCGCCGAGCTCATTGAAGAGGGAGTCCAAAATGAGAGTGGTGTTTTACTCGTTGATGGTGATCCAAACACTCCGCAAGCGGTTCAACAACCTGATGCGGTCGGTTTATATCGTTTATACAACGAAAACTCCGGTGAACACTTTTACACCTCTAATATGAATGAAGCCAATACCTTGGTGAGCTATGGCTGGTTGCCTGAGGGAATTGGATGGTACGCACCTAAATCCTCTGCGTATCCAGTCTATCGCTTATACAATCCTGTCGCAGGGGATCATCACTATACTCGTGATTTAATGGAACGCACCGCCTTGATTCAAATGGGTTGGGTGGATGAAGATATTGCTTGGTATTCGGAGAGCCCAGAAGGTAAAGCAGTATATCGTCAATACAATCCCAATGGAGAATCGGGTAGTCACAATTACACCCTAGATTCCAATGAAAAACAGGAACTTGTTAAACTTGGATGGACGGATGAGGAAATTGGCTGGTATGCCGTGAAAGCATCCTGCCCCCCTCAAAGCAGCATGCAAGAACTTGAAACACTTGTAAAGCAATATCAGGCTCTTTTAAATCAAGATCGTTCCTCAAATGGAACCCTGGATGGCTTACGGGATCAAGGCATACGGATTGCATCCATTCTTGGTTCCTTTAGCAACCAATTTGAAAATCGCTACTTTGTTTTCCAAAATGGAAGACTAGTTGGAAATTCTGATCCTGGGCAAAAATCCATTACCCTCCGAGATGTTGGAGCTGGTGATGTGATGATTATTCAACCAAAAGAGAAGAAAGTGCAATTGGCCAGTCAAATTTCCGATGGTAAATTGCAAGGAAAAGGCATTTTCTTTAGAAGCACTGGTGGTAGCACCAAGGTGCAAGCCGCTTCTGGAACCATTGGCAATGGAGCCTTACAAGGCGAAGTAGCAAGTTATGTCTACATGGAAGAACCAGAAAATGATTACGAAGAATACTCCTCTGGTCCCGCTTTGGATAACTTGATGAATGGTGTGATTCGTAAACATACTCACTATTTCCGCACGAGTTCGGCTCGCTTAAAAGAGTTTGATTGGACCCTTGAAGTGGAGAAGGGAAAAGCCAAATACGAGAAAATCGGTGACTATTACTATGTTTGCCGTACTCCAGCTGTCAATGTTTACTACAGCTACATCCCAGAAAATCTCTCTTTCTGGCCCATTGGAGGATAATGTTTTAAAAACGATTTATGGGTAGTCCAAGAAAATGGACTGCCCATTTTGTATTTTTTATAGAAGGGGGGCTTTGGCGTGGAACAAACCTCATTGTTTGATGATTTTGAGAAAGAGAAAAAGAAAGAAAAAGTGTATCATCCTTTAGCCGATCGCATGCGGCCTGAAAGTTTAGAAGAGTATGTAGGTCAATCCCATTTGATCTTTCCTGGCTCTTTGCTTTGGAATTTAATTGAAAACGATACAATCCCCTCGATGATTTTTTGGGGTCCACCAGGAGTAGGGAAGACGACTTTAGCACGCATTATTGCCAATCAGACCCAAAGCCACTTTATTCCCTTTTCGGCGGTCCAAAGTGGCATTAAAGAAATCAAAGCCGTAATGGCCCAAGCCCAAGCTGATCAACGCTTGGGAAAAAAAACGATTGTCTTTGTCGATGAAATTCACCGTTTCAACAAAGCCCAACAGGATGCGTTTTTACCCTATGTCGAAAAAGGGAGTATCGTCCTGATTGGAGCCACGACGGAAAATCCAAGCTTTGAGGTGAATTCCGCTTTGTTATCGAGATGCAAAGTCTTTGTACTGAAAGGATTGGATGAATCTGACATTGAAGCCCTTTTAAAAACTGCGCTTCACTCTTCTAAAGGGTATGGAGCCTATCGTATTGTGATCTCGGATGAACACCTTCAAGCCATTGCCCACTATGCGCATGGAGATGCCCGCTTAGCGCTCAATACGCTAGAAATGGTTTTATCCAATTCCAAAGATGACATTCATGGCTTACAGGTAGATGAAGAAATCATCAAACAAGTACTCGGTAAACGCACTTTGATGTATGACAAAAAGGGAGATGGACACTATGATACCATTTCAGCTTTGCATAAATCGGTGCGAAATTGTGATGTGCAAGCAGCGCTTTATTGGTTAGCGCGTATGGTGGAGGGAGGAGAAGACCCTCTCTACATCGCAAGACGGCTAGTACGCATGGCAAGCGAAGACGTAGGAATGGCGGATTCCCGTGCTCTTGAATTGTGCATTGCAACTTATCAAGCTTGTATGTATTTAGGACTTCCAGAATGCAACGTGCATTTGGCCCATGCAGTTTCTTATTTAGCCCTTGCTCCTAAAAGCAATGCCTTAGAAGTGGCCTATTTTGCGGCCAAAAAGGATGCTATAGATACTTTAGAAGAACCTATTCCTTTACACCTACGAAATGCGCCTACGCGTTTGATGAAAGATCTTGGGTATGGTAAAAATTATGAATACAGCCATGATTACCAAGGTCACATGACTGATATGCCTTGTTTACCCCAAAAATTAGAAGGCAAACGCTACTATGTTCCTAGTCAACAGGGCTTAGAAATAAAGGTGGCTAAACGTATGGATGATATTGAACAAACCAAAGCGTATATGAGCAAAGCACGCCAACAAGGACAAGATCCACAAAAAAGAAAGAAATAATAAAGAATAAAGAATATTGAAGTAGAGAAAATCAAGAAAAGGAGGGATTGCACTTGTCTTGTATTCATTTTACATTGCACTCTCTTGCAGATACACAAACCCTTGCCAAAATCATGGCCAAAGAACTCGAAGGCCAAACTATGACCATTGCCTTAGATGGAGATCTTGGAGCGGGAAAAACCGCTTGGACACGCTTTTTTGGACAAAGTCTTGGGGTTAAGCGGACCATCAACTCACCAACTTTTACCATTATGAAATCGTATAAAACAGCCAAGAGAACACCACTTTTTCATATCGATGCCTATCGTTTAGAAGGCGCTAATCAAGATCTAGGTTTTGAAGAATGCTTTGAAGAAGGTCTTTGTGTGGTAGAATGGCCGACGTTTATTCAAGACCAAATCCCAAAGGATCATTTGGTTCTTTCTTTAGTCGAAATCGATCCTACCTCTCGTAAGGGGATGCTTCAATCTACGGGTAAAAAAAGTGAAGCCTTGCTACAAGCTCTCATCGATCCAATGAAAAAGGAGGGGTTACAATGAAAACCTTGGTTTTGGATACCGCTTGGAAAAATTTAGTAATTGCTCTTTTTGAAGACGATCAACTTTTAGCAGGATATACTCAAGAAGCCTTTAAACGCCAATCTGAAACGCTTTTTGTTGAACTCAAAGGGGTACTTAAAAAAGTAGGATGTACTTTAAAAGACCTCGATCAAGTGATTATTACCAATGGACCTGGCTCCTATACTGGTCTTCGTATGGCTTTAACCACAGCGAAGATTTTAGGAACACAAGCGCCCATTCGGGTAGGGACTCTGACTACTTTTCAACTTTATGCAGGCATCGCCCCAAAAGCAAATGTACTTTTGGATGCGCGCGGGAATCGAGCTTATGTAGCGCACGTTGAAAATGGCCAAGTCCAAGAAATGGATATTTTAGCACTAGAGGATATTCCTACGTTTTTAACGACACATCCTGGAGAACTGTATGGAGAGGCTGAACTCATCAACCAAGAAAGCCTTCCCTCCAATTTTTTAACCAATGCGAAGGAATTGCTTTCCAAAGCAATATGGATTGAGCCTAGCGCCATTCATGCTTTAGCCCCTTTGTATATGAAAAGCAATGAGAGCTATTTGGTTTCTTCAAAAGCCTCTACGATTCCACCAAAAAAGGATGACAGTCATGAAGGATGATGCTTTGTTTCTACGACCAATGGAACAAAACGATTTAAAGGCAGTGGTGAACATTGAGCAGCTCTCCTTTTCGGAGTGCTGGAGCGAGGAAAACTTTGAATTTGAAATCGTAGGAAATGAATTTTCCTACCCTATGGTGCTAGAAAAGAATGAAGAAATAATTGGTTTTATCGTATATTGGGTGATGTTTGAGCAAGCACAGATTGCCAACATTGCGATTTCTCCAGCTTTTCGTGGGCAAGGTTTGAGTCACCTTCTTATGGAACACGCTTTAAAAGCAGCCAAAGAACTTGGAGCGGAAACCTTTACTTTGGAAGTGCGCCCAAGCAATCAAAGAGCGCAAGATCTCTACGCCTCCCATGATTTTCATTTTTTGCATCGCGTAAAAGGCTATTATAGTGATGGTGAAGATGCTCTTTTGATGCTACGCCTTCTTTAATAGGCTCAGATGTTGGGCCAAAAATTAAACTAAGGTCATCGAGATTGGAAACTGATTTTGGATAAGTCTCTTCACTTGAGCCAAGGATAAAATTCAAATATGGAAAAGATCGCTTTACCAAGACGAAAACTCTAAGACAAAAATTTTCTGTTCCGTTTCACGGCAAAAAAGGCGCAAACCTTTCTGTAAAAATAAAAAAAGCGGCAATAAAAATCGCCACTCCAAGAAATAAAAAGTTACAAATTAAGCAGTTTTAGGGGGAAGGCACTCCCCTCTTCAGCTTATTTATTATATCATAATCTTTAAACTAATACTTTTAAAACTATGTCAAAAATTACCATTTATCCTGCTTTCTTCTCCAAATATGGAGAAGGCAAATATCAAGCTCGTTTTCCTGACTTAAACGATATGGCGACTGATGGGGAAGACTTCAATGACGCTTACCGCATGGCGGTCGATCTCTTAGCTGGACATCTTTCTTGGATGGAAAAAGACGGCGATGAGATTCCTGCGCCATCTGCACCAGACTCTCTCAAGCCCGACCCTGATGAGTTTCTTGTCATGGTTTCTGTCGACATTGAGAACTATCATGAGAAAGTCGTCAATCGCTTAGTTCCTCAAGTTGTTGAGATTCCTTTCTGGGCGACAGAGTGGGCAAAAGAAAGAAACCTCGATCTTTCGTCCTTACTCACGCAAGCCATTAAAACTGAGTTTGAAAAACAATTAAATGAGTTTTAGAACTCGCTCACTCGCAAGAGGAGCGAGTTTTTTTCCAAAAAGAGAATAAAAATGGCTCCTTTATATGTGATAGAATTAAATATTCTTTAAGAGAAAGGGAAAAGATATGAACGTATTTGCGATTGAAAGCAGCTGTGATGAAACCGCAGCTTCGGTGGTCAAAGACCAAAAAGAAGTGCTCTCAAATGTGGTGTCTTCTCAAATTGCTACCCATACCCAATTTGGAGGAGTAGTTCCCGAAGTGGCAAGCCGACTTCATGTGGAAAACATTTCCATCGTAATTCAAGAAGCCATCGAGCAATCTGGCCTTTCTTGGGAAGACATCGATTTAATTGCGGTTACCCAAGGTCCAGGCCTCATTGGTTGTTTACATGTGGGGGTGCAAGCGGCTAAGACCCTTGCGATGCTATATGATAAACCACTTGTAGGGGTCAATCACTTGGCGGGACACATTTATGCCAATAAACTCGACACAACACTTCGATTTCCTCTTTTGGCCCTTTTGGTTTCTGGAGGAAATTCGGAACTCATTTATATGAAGGATGAGCAGGACTTTGAAATCTTAGGACAGACGCAAGACGATGCGATTGGTGAAGCGTATGATAAGGTGGCTCGCGTCTTAAATTTAGGCTATCCTGGAGGACCCAAGATCGATAAACTGGCCAAACTTGGAAAGCCAATTTACAAATTGCCAAAACCCAAAACACCAGGAGAATATGACTTCTCCTTTTCAGGGTTAAAGTCTGGGGTTCTTCAATTTGTAAAACGGATGGAACGTCAAAATGAGAGTTGGACGATGGAAGATTTAGCGGCCAGTTTTCAAGAAACAGCTTTAGAAGAGATTTTTGAAAAAGTGCGCAAAGCCCTTACCAATCATCCAGAACTCAAACAGATGATTGTCGGCGGGGGGGTATCTGCCAATAGCCGTTTGCGCCAAAAAGTCGAGGAACTTTCTCAACAATATCCTCAAGTGGATTTTAACGTTCCGCCGATGTCTTGTTGTACCGACAATGCAGCAATGATTGCGATTGCTGGAGAAATTGCCTACAACCATGGTAAGCGCAGCGATGAAACCTTAACGGCTGATGCAGGAATGGAGTTGGAAGAATGATTCGGTTTTTGACTTCAGACGATTTGCCCCAAGTGTATGCGATTGTATCCTATTGGATCGAACATTCTACCGCTAATATGTGTTGGCAACCTGTAGAATATAATCTCTTTGTCCAAGACCAATTACAAATTGCTCACAACTATCCTTATCTTGTCGCAGAGTATGAGGGAAAAGTCATTGGGTTTGGCTATGCCCACGGATTTATTGCCAGAGAAGCGTATCAATACGATGCCGAACTGACCATCTACTTTCAAAAAGGCTCTCACCATGGACTGGTCATGCCCCTTTATCGTGCGCTTGAATCGATTTGTTTGGAAATGGGATTTTGCAATTTGATCAGTTGTACCACAGCCGATAATGAAGAGAGTCTTGCTTTTCAAAAGCGAGTCGGTTTTCAATCGTATGGCTTGCTTGAAAAAGCTGCCTATAAAAATGGAAGCTGGCATGGAGTAGAGTGGTTGTTTAAACCCATTGGATCTTACGACAATCCCACTCGTTTAAGCCTTCAGGAAGTTTTAGCCAAGCACGATCCCAAAGAGTTTGGTTTAATCCTTTAAGAAAGGAAAAAGTTGAAACAAAAGGAAGGGAGCGCACTCAATTCGAATGCATTTGCATCTTGTTGGATGAAACCTATACCCTATCTTGGTTTTAAAAATGAGTTTTATTATGATGGTAAAAAGGGGGATTTCTAAATGCCAGATAAAATTGTCGTATTGGATTTTGGCTCCCAATACAATCAATTGATTGCCAGACGAATTCGTGAATTTGGTGTCTACTCGGAATTGCATCCCAATACCATGACGCTTAAAGAAATTGAAGCCCTTGGAGATGTCAAGGGGATTGTATTTTCCGGAGGTCCAAATTCCGCTTATGCCGAAAATGCACCCCATTGCGATCCCGCTATTTATGAAAGTGGAATTCCTATTTTAGGGATCTGTTATGGAATGCAATTGGTGATGCTCAATCTTGGAGGAACGGTAAAGGCTAGTTCCCGTCGTGAATACGGGCGCACGGAAATAGAAGTGGTTAAAGAAAATTTACTTTTCCAAGGCTTACCGACCAAAGAAACCGTATGGATGTCCCATGGTGATCAAGTCGCTACTTTAGCGCCCGGCTTTGAATGCATCGCAAAAAGCGATACCTGCCCTTTTGCGGCTGCTCAAAATGTAGAGCGTAAAATTTATACCCTTCAATTTCATCCTGAAGTGCGTCATACCGAATATGGCAATGCGATTTTAAAAAACTTTGTCTTCAATGTATGTCAAGCCCAATCCAATTGGTCGATGCAAGACTTTATTAAAACGCAAAAGCAGAAAATCAAGGAGCAAGTCGGTGACGATATGGTTCTGCTTGGCCTTTCTGGTGGGGTAGACTCCTCTGTGGTCGCAGCTTTGTTGCATGAAGCCATTGGGGACCAGCTGATTGCGATGTTTATCGATCATGGACTCTTGCGTAAAGGGGAGAGCGAATCGGTCATGGAAACCTTTGGACGCAATATGAACTTAAATTTAGTGCGTATTGATGCCAAAGATCGCTTTCTTTCGAAACTAGAGGGCGTAAGCGATCCAGAAAAGAAACGTCAAATCATTGGTAATGAGTTTGTGTATACCTTTGATGAGGAAGCCAAAAAATTAACCGAGGGGAAAAACGTGAAATGGTTGGCTCAAGGAACCCTCTATACCGATGTCATTGAATCGGGTACCCATTCGGCCCAAAAAATCAAATCCCACCACAATGTTGGAGGATTGCCCAAAGATATGGACTTTAAACTCATCGAACCCCTCAACACCCTTTTTAAAGATGAAGTCCGTGCTCTTGGCGAAGAACTAGGTTTGCCTCATGAAATGGTTTGGCGCCAGCCTTTCCCAGGACCTGGTCTAGGCATTCGCATTATTGGGGATATTACTGATGAGAAATTAAATATTGTTCGTGAATCCGATGCGATCTTGCGCGAAGAAATCGCTAAGGCGGGATTGGAACAAGACATTTGGCAATACTTTACCGCTTTGACCAATATGCGCTCGGTTGGTGTCATGGGGGATCAAAGAACCTATGACTATGCCATAGCGATTCGTGCGGTTACCTCAATTGATGGAATGACTGCCGACTGGGCGAAAATTCCTTGGGAGGTGTTGGGTCGGGTATCCGATCGAATTATCAATGAAGTGCCTCACGTCAACCGCGTTCTCTATGACATTACCTCTAAGCCACCTGGAACCATTGAATTCGAATAAGTTTCTTTCTCTACGTCGTAGGGCTTGCCCTTACGGCGTTTTTTAACTTTTCTAAAATACGATGCTCCACAATTGGAATGGAAAGGCCAGTTTTCTTAGACTATTTTTTATATTTTAACGGTTAAGATCCAAAAAGAAGAAAAGAAGAAAAAATTTTTGGATAATGAAAGAAAAAGAAAATTCAACGATAGCTCAAGGAGCCTTTGGCCATGGTATTTACCGACTTACTCTTTCTCTTCGTTTTTTTGCCCCTTACATGGATTGTGTATTTTTACCTCATTGGTAAAACACGTTTTGTTCATTTCTATTTGTGGAGCATGAGTTTGCTCTTTTATGGTTTTGGTTCTTTGCGTTCTCTTGTTTGGCTTTTAGGAATGCTCACTTTTAACTTTGTCATTCAATATTTACTGGGCCATCTTATAGACATTCAAACACGTCAAGCTCGTTCTCAAAAACGCCAAGTGCCTTCCTCATCAATGCCATTGAAGAGGGATTTGGCCTACTGGCTTCTTCTCATTGGAGTGATCGGAAACATCGGAGGGCTTTTTGTGTTTAAATACTTCGGTCCATGGTTTCAAGGTCTTTTTCCTTGGGCTCAAAATTTATCGAAAGCCATGCCTCTTGGTTTATCTTTTTATACGTTTTCGAGCTTATCCTGTCTTTTCGATGTCTATCGCAAAAAGAAAGCGTATGAATCCTCATTTATTCGCTTTGGTTTGATTGTATCTTTTTTTGCTTGGGTCAATATGGGACCGATCGCAAATTATGCCCAGTTAAAAGACCAAATCGCCCATCCCAAAAGCAATCGCCGTCAAAATGCGCAAGGGATCGCTTTGTTGATCCAAGGCCTTTTTCGAAAAGTCGTATTGGCTGACAATTTGGCTTTAATCGTTACAAGTCTAGCGGACGATTTGACATGGATAGGGCAAATTGCCTATGGTTTTGCTTCCTTTTTACAACTCTATTTTGATTTTTCTGGGTATTCGCGTATGGCCAGAGGATGTGCCCATTTGTTTGGCTTTTCCATTCCTAAAAATTTCGACCTTCCCTTAACGGCTTTAAGCGTTCAAGATTTTTGGCGCCGCTGGCACATTTCGTTGACAAGCTGGTTTCGCGAATACATTTACATTCCTCTGGGGGGCAATCGCGTATCCGATCTTCTTTGGATGCGCAATCTGTTTTGCGTTTGGATTTTAACAGGATTATGGCATGGACCCTCATCGGCCTATTTGGCTTGGGGAATCTATCAAGCGCTTTTAATTTTATTGGAAAAGTGGGTATGGAAAGACGTCTTGCAGAGTCTTCCTCAATGGATCCGTCATATATATGTCTTGGTGTTAGAACTGTTTGGGATGGCTTTTTTTAGTGCCGATACCATTGGGATGGGATTTTGGCGCATTGGTCATTATTTGGGCTTTGGTTTAACCGGATTTTGGAATTCTGGAAGTCTGTTTTGGATTTGCAATTTGGGCGTTTACTTTGTGATTGGAGCTTGGTTGGCTTCTGGTCTTTCGGTCCGTTTTGGTCAAGCCTATTTAAAAACCGCAAAATATTGGTTCTTTTGGCAAATTCTTGGCTATTTGTTGATGCTTATCGTATGTGTCATTTTCTTGATGAGCGCTTCGAGCCAAACCTTCTTGTATGCTCAATTCTAAAAGGATGAGAAATTTTAAGAAATTTATAATTCTTTGTTTTTAAACTTGTATTGAAAAAAACAGATTAAACTTATAATAAAATTACTTTATTATTTTCATGAAGGAGATGTTATGAAAAAAAAGCTTTTTTTAACCTTATTCAGTACCCAATTGTTGTTGTCTTCTTTACCCACTTGGGCCAGAGAAGAAATTCCTTTAGAAAGGATTTCTGAATCGTCTTCTCTCTTGGAGGAGGATGATTCTTGGAATTTAGGGAGCACCATTCGAAAGCTTGGCCTTGCTTTACAGATTTCAACCTGTGAAAATCCAGATTCAAACAACTGGAATACGTATACCATTCCAATAGATTCAAAAGTGGAATTTTTATCCGGATTTTTAGCTCGAATTGCGTATTTGAAAAACGTGGATACACTCTTGCCTCAAGGCTATGTCCTTTATTCGGATGAAAATAAAGTATCGACTATCGCTCTTGATCTTCCTTATTATGAAACCCATCAAGGAAGTTCACTTTCTATTTTTGGGGTACCCGATTTGAGTTTTTCAGAAATTCAAAAGACGATGATTCAATTTAAAGGAACCAATGGAATGACTTACTCTTTGCCTTTAAAAGAAAATTCGTATCATCCTGTGGCGCTTTGTAAAAAAGGCGATCGACTCGACTATACCATCAATCTAGATTTTTCCGCTTATCAAGCCGATTTAGAGGCTTTAACAGGAGATAAAGTTTGGCTCAATGGATCCTTGAACTGGAGGGGTTGGGGAAGTTTTATTCCAGATAACACCTATCAAATTCATATTGAGGTTCTTGGAAATGGACAGGGGGTTCATAGTGTGGAACAAGATTGGAATGAAGGCGTACCAATCTGGGTTCGAGGTTTTTTGAACGAAGCGCCTCAATTTCCTCAATATCATCCCTTTTCCTTTTACAATAGAGAAAATGAGGAACAATTTTTTTCCATTCGATCTGAAGAAACCGATCAATTGTTGATGAATTCGATTTGGAAAAGCAACAGTTTAGGGGGAACCATTCCAAGTGAATCCGATTTTCCCGTTTATCGCTTATACAATCCAAATACCCAAACACATCATTTTACCCAACAAAAAAGTGAATACGATGCTTTGTTAGACTCTGGATGGCAATCAGAAGGAATTGGTTTTTATTCCGCCAATCCAAATGACAAAACAAGTTTTCCTGTTTATCGTTTATACAATCCTAGAGGAAACCATGGGCTAGGGACGCATTTCTACACTCCCAATCAACTGGAAAGAAACATTTTGATCCAACAAGGTTGGAGAGATGAGGGAATCGCTTGGAATATTTATGAGGCGAGAAGCGCTTAAAGAAATTTGAAGTCTTTAAACCAAAATGGGACGAAGCGATAAAGTGAATTCGTTTTCGTCCCTTTTTAGTTTGAGAAATCCAAAAACAGTTAAAAATTTTTTCCCTTAAAACGAGGTAATCTTTTTTGAATTATAATTTTTAATATCAATACTTTTTTCTCTATGCCAATCCATTAAAAAGCTCTCTTCCCCTATTTTTCTTTTGAAAAAGAGGAATTTGAAAATAAGAAAAGGAATGATCTATGACCCAATTGCCTTCCAGCCGAAGAAAGAAAAAAAAGAAATTTAACTATCTGCTCTGTGGAACCATCATGTTTTTTTTATTGAGTGGATGGGTATGGAGTCTGCTTTCTGCTGATCGAGAGATTTCTCAAATGGAAAATCGAAAACTCGAACAATTTCCAAGTCTCTCTTGGTCCACTCTTTGGTCAGGGGAATATGGCCAAACGCTTGAATCCTGGTTTGAAGATCAATTTCCCGCCCGAGAAACCTGTTTTCATGCCAATTATCTCATTCGTAAAAGCCTCTATCAGCATTGGCTCAATGGTCAATATTTGGGTAAGGGAATGCTCATTGGAGTTTTAGGAGTACCCAATGAAGAAATCTTTCAAGAAAACATTCAAGCTGTGAATGATTTTGCTCTTAAAAGCAATCTTCCAACCGCTTTGATGGTAGTTCCCCCTGCCGAAATGATTGAAACCAACAAGCTTCCGCGCTTTGCTCCAGTGCCCGATTTGAATTCCTATTTTGATCAAGTCGAGAACGATTTAACCATGGCTACGAGTTTGGATTTACGAAGTGTTTTGTTGGCGCATAGGCAGGACTATTTATTTTATCGAACCGATCATCATTGGGCTACGCAAGGAGCTGGCTTGGGAGCAAAAGCTTTAGTGGAATTTTGTGGAGATACCTTGGATTTAAATGGCTATGACTATCAAACTCTTTCCACTGACTTTGAAGGCACTTCAGCTTCCTATACGGGTTCTGTGGGTCTTTATGATTCCATTGTGGCAGCCAAAGCCCTAGATCTTCCAGCCTATGAAGTGGTTTGGGAAAGTGGGCGCACAAGTAATAGTGTGTATGTTCCAGAAGCCTTAGAGCAGAAAAATCAATACGCCTACTTTCTTGGCGAAAACGAGGGCTTGGTTCAAGTCCACACCCAAGCCAATATGGGTCGTCATCTGCTTTTGATCAAAGATTCCTATGCCAATATCATGGTGCAATATCTCTTGCCGTTTTATGATTCCATTTTAGTAGTGGATCCACGCTATTATCTTGGAGATCTCAATGCATTGGTTCAACAAAATCCAATTACCCATATTGCCTTTGTGCTCTCGTATCAATCCTTTCGAGAAGCCATTGAACTCGCTCCCTTCTCTTTACGTTTGGCCGATATTCCTTTAAATATCGATTCTTCTCAAGAAGAGTGAATTTTTAGATAAAAAAACTATGCTATTCGGCTTTAAAGCGAAGCATAGTCTTTTTTTTAGGCGATTTTTGGCATCGATCGTGAGGCGAGTAGCGCGACTCCCGTATGGGCTACATCTTCACAAAGAACCTGTCCGCAGACCACGGGAGCTTGAACTTGGAGGGTACGGATTTGTTCCATGGCTTCAAATACCTTGCCTAAGGGAATTTCAGCCGCTGTAATCACAGGTAAAACACGTAAGGGGGCATGATCAATGCGAATGGTAGAAGTCAAAATTCGCCTAGGATCGATGCATTCTTGTCGCGCATAGGCTTCTCCTTTAGGACAAGTATTTCCTTGAACAGAAAGCACTTGTTGCCCTTCAAGTTCCACTTGAATGAGGCAACCCATAGGACAATTGACGCAAACGAGGGATTTGGTTTCCATTAAACTTCCTCCTTTTTTAAAACTTCAATTTCAAGTGGAGCCTCAAGGGCTTTTAAAAGAGCACAAGACAAAGATAAGCGTTCCATTTCTGAGGGAATCACTTTCTTTTTAGACCATTCTTTTAAAATCTGCCCACCACTTGAAATGCGAAGGAGAGCGTTTTCCATTGGTTCTTTCACGCGAAAGAAAAATTCCACCTTATCTTGGATAAAATCTGGATGAATTTGACCGGGAACCACATAGCTCACTTGTCCTTTAGCCAAAACAGGATAAGCGATTTGTTTGGAAAAAGAAGCTTGATCTTTTTGACGCAAATAAGCAGCCGTACCTTGAGCGGCATGTTTAGCTTGTAAACTGACAAAGTCCACTAAGTCATGCACATGTAAACCATTGCCACATGCAAAGATTCCTTCTGTACTGGTCATGTAGCGTTCATCCACTACCGGTCCTTTGGTAATGGGGTTCATAACAATTCCGGCTTCATCGGCTAAGTGGTTTTCCGGAATGAGTCCTACGCTTAAAAGCAAGGTATCAACGGGAATAATCTGTTCTGTTCCAGCGATTTTTTGGCGATTTTCATCTACTTTTGAAAGCTCAATGGCCTCTAAACGTTTGGTTCCAAAGACATTGGTCACCGTATGACTTAAGTACAAGGGAATATCAAAATCTTCTAAGCATTGTTTCATATTCCGCGGCAAGCCATTGGAATAAGGACAGACTTCCGCGACCCCTAAGACCTTTGCACCTTCTAAAGTCATTCGTCGAGCCATAATTAAGCCAATATCACCAGAGCCTAAAATAAAGACTCTTTTTCCTACCAAATATCCTTCCATATTTAAATAGCGTTGCGCTTGACCAGCTGTATAAATACCGGCGGGACGAGAACCGGGAATACTTAAAGCCCCTCGAGAACGCTCATAACAACCTACTGCTAAGATGATGGCATCGGCAGAAAGATGCATGACTCCTTGTTCTGGATTGATGGCTTCAAGCGTACGGTTAGGGAATAAATGGGTTACCGTGGTATTAAGAAAAATGGGAATACGCTGTTCAAAAGCAATCTTTGAAAAGCGTTCGGCGTATTCTGGTCCTGAGAGTTGTTCTTGAAAGGTTTGAAGACCAAACCCATTGTGAATGCATTGTTGCAAAATGCCGCCCGGTTCAAAATCCTTTTCCAGGATGGCAATGTCTTCGATGCCTTGCTTTTTTAACTCAATGGCTGCAGCGAGGCCGGCACTGCCTCCACCAATGATTAAGACTTGATAATGGATTGGATTCATCGATTTTCCTCCATTAAGGGTTGGGATCCCGGTTCATCTAATACCACCTCTAAAGGAGAAATGCCGAGTTCTCGAGCTAAAATATCTACCACAAGAGGTTCACAAAAACCACCTTGGCAGCGACCAAAGCCTGGTCCTACTCGCTTTTTTACCCCTTTAATGGAGCGTGCGCCACAAGGAGAATGAATGGCATCCACGATTTCTCCTTCACTCACTTGCATACACCGGCAGACGATTTTGCCATAAAGTGGGTTTTTGGCGATTTTTTCTTGGCGTTCTTGCCAAGAAAGAGTGCGTAAGGGAAGCATGGAGTTGTGTTTACGAATGGCTTGAGGATTTTCTTGGAGATCTAGATACTTAGAGATGAAGTGCTCAATGAGGTATTCGCTAATCGCTGGAGCACTAGCTAGACCTGGAGAATCGATTCCAGCTGCTAAAATGAAGCCTGGATTTTGAAGGCTTTCCTCTAAAATAAAATCTCCACGATTGCTCGAAGGGCGCACCCCCGCAAAACTACGAATCACTTTTCCAAAAGGGATATTTTCCACGACTTTGTTGGCTTCTTGTTTCACTTGATCCAAACCCGCTTGGCTAGTGGTTACAAGAGGAGCTGCTTCATCCTCTGAGGTTTCAAGAATCTGTGAAGTAGGCCCAACTAGAGTATTGCCATACACTGTGGGAATGCACAAAACGCCTTTTCCTTTTTGGCTGGGCACTGGAAAGACAATGGAATGAACCACATCGCATCCTTCCTCCAAGACGAAGTATTCTCCCTTCTTTGGAATGAGGGTAAAAGTGGGTTCTTCTAAAAGGCCCATCACCTTTTCGGCTCCAAGACCAGCCGCATTTACCACCACTTTGGATTCAATTTTTTGAGTTGGAGTAGTGATTTGAAAACCAGACTCTGTTTTCTCTAGGCTTAAAACCGGACTATCTAAAAAGAGTTGAGTACCATTTTCTAGGGCCGTTTCTAAAGCGGCTTGAGCAATGAGCCAAGGATAAACAATGGCTGTTTCTGGAAAAAAGAGCACTTCACTGACTTGCTGGGACAAATTAGGTTCCTGTTGACGCGCTTGGTGACCAGACATGCGAACGCAGACAATGCTTCTTTTTTGTGCTCGTCTTTCGAGAATATCAAGATGTTTGGCTTCTTCTGGCCCACAAGCAGCGACAAAAGAGCCGATTGGTTGATAAGAACAGTTTAAATCTTCACAAATCTTGGGATACCGTTTGGCACCCAGAGGATTGAGAAGCGCTTTTAACGTATTTTCTTCGGGATCATAGCCCGTATGAATGATAGCGGAGTTAGCCATAGTGGTTTCATTGGCAATATCATGGTTTTTCTCCAATACCGCTACCTTTAAAGTGTAATGGGACAAATCATAGGCTAAAAGAGAGCCAATGATTCCTGCCCCGATAATGACGACATCGTACATCAAAATCTCCTATCTTTTATCCAGTAAAGGCTTCAGCCTTCTTTTAAAAATCTTTAGGATTTTGGATATTATAGTGATTCTAAAATCAAAAGGCATCCAAAAGATTAAAAATCCTTTTCTTTGAAGGGATTTCAAAAGAGATTTCTTAGCCAAGAAAAACTAGAAACTTCTAAGTGAATTGAGATTGTCAAATGAATCGAAAAGAAGTGAAAAATATGGCATTCTGCTCATGGACTAGAGGCTTTAAAAGGAGGATGGTATGGCAAAGTCGATTGCGATTTCGGATCACTTTACTTATTCTAAATTGATTCGGTATTGTTTACCCAGTGTCACGATGATGGTTTTTACTTCGCTTTATACTATTGTCGATGGCTTTTTTGTATCCAATTTAGCTGGAGAGAAGGCCTTTACCGCCTTAAATCTCATTTGGCCAGTGATTGGAATTTTAAGTTCCTTTGGATTCATGATTGGAACAGGCGGAACCGCATTGGTTTCTAAAACGCTAGGAGAGGGGCAACAACAAAAAGCGTGTGAGTATTTTACGATGTTAATCGCCTTTGAAGTGTTGCTTGGTCTTGTGGTTTCGTTACTTACAATCCTTTTCCTTGAACCCCTTGCGCGTCTTTGCGGTGCGACAGAGGATTTGTTGCAAGACTGTTATTTGTATGCGATTCCTCTTTTGGCTTGCCAGGCCTTCTGTTTTATGAGCAATTCCTACCAATCTTTCTTGGTGGCAGCAGGAAAACCAAAGTTTGGCTTGATGATTTCTTTAGCGTGTGGCGTTTTAAATATGGTCCTTGATTATGTACTCATCGCGACCTTTCACTTTGGTATTTTAGGAGCTTCTTTGGCTACAGCTTTTAACTGGATTCTTGGCGGGATGGTTCCTACTATCTGGTTTTGGAAACACCAAGAAAACGATTTACACTTTGTGAAATTTACCTGGAAATTGAAAGTTCTCTGGCAATCCTGCTTCAATGGAATGTCTGAAATGGTCACCAATTTATCGCTTTCCTTTGTTTTGTTGCTGTATAACTTGGTGTTAATGCAAATTGCGGGAGGACAAGGAGTCGTCGTTTATGGCGTGGTTCAATATCTAGGATTTTTATTTGCGGCGGTATTTTTAGGGTATACCTTGGCCGTGGCCCCTTGCATTGGCTATCAATATGGAGCGCAAAACCATGAAGAACTCAAAAACTTACTTCATAAATCGCTCGTTTTAATTGCGATTGCAAGTGTAGTGGTCGTTCTTTTAGCTGATGCCTTGGCTTATGAACTGGCTTCCCTATTTGTGTCGTATTCTGAAGAGTTAATGGAGATGACCCATTATGCTGTCCAGCTGTATTCTTTAGGGTTTTTAGTGGCTGGCTTTAATATTTTTGCTTCAGGATTTTTTACGGCTTTAAACAATGGTCCGATTTCGGCTTTATTATCTTTGCTGCGTACCTTTGTCTTTCAAGCCCTGGCTGTATTGGTATTGCCTTTCTTTTTTGGACTCACTGGAGTATGGTTGGCGAACTTGGTCTCGGAAATTTTCGCCTTGGCTTTAAGTATTTTCTTTATTTTGAAATACAAAGCGCACTATGGCTATTAAGCCTAAGCGCGTTTTTTTATTTTAAACCCGCTCTTTTTCTTCCTCTTTTTTTGAGAATTACAATTTATCTACCATTTTAATGGAGATGGTGAACAATGAAGAAAGAATTGGAAGGGATCCCTTCAAAAAGAAAAAGGAAAGAAGGAACGAAGATGATTCGAAAAGCCGAAGTCAAAGATATGAAACGGATCGATGATTTGTTAAGCCAAGTATTAGACGTGCACCATACCGCTCGTCCAGATTTATTTAAAGCCAATGTGCGTAAATACAATGATGAAGAGCTTGAAGCCATTTTAAGCGATGAAATGCGTCCTATTTTTGTATATCTCGATGAAAATGGTCAAGTCCAAGGATATGCCTTTTGTGTCTTTCAACAACATGTGGATGATAACATTTTGACAGACATTAAGACTCTTTATATTGACGATTTGTGTGTCGATGGCAAGTGCCGTCATCAACGTATTGGCCACAAACTCTATGATTACGTATGTGATTTTGCCAAGCAGGCCGGCTGCTACAATGTCACGCTCAATGTTTGGGCCGACAATACGAGTGCTTTAAAATTTTATCAATCCTTAGATTTACATCCCCAAAAGATTGGAATGGAAAAGATTTTAGGATAAGATTAAATAATTTTTGTGTAAGTGCTTTCAGCAAGAAAAACAAGCATTTAAAACGAATCTTATATTTTAAGAGTGCAAAATGAAAATGCGTTAAGGGAATATCCCTTAACTGTGTTAAAGATAAAAGAAAAAAGAATTGAAAAATAAGGAATGAAATGGAGATCGCATTGCGAAAGGAGTGTTCGGGCTTCCTGACTCTCTCCTACCCGAAAATGACGTATGAAATTAAAACCATTCTTTTTTGCCCTTGCTACGGCAAGTATGCTCTTTGCCGGTTGCTCTTCCACTCCAAGTGAAGAAGTAGAAAAAACCACTTCTGAAGTTGGAACCGATGTAAGCGAAGCGGCTTCCGAAGTAACAGATGATTTAACGGTTTCAAAATTAGATGCTGATACCAAAGCCAAATTGGATGAATACCGCGGAAAAGCCGAAGAGATTTATAGCAATGCTCGGGATATGGTTCAAGAAACTTTAGACGATCCCGCTTTTGAAGAGACGAAAAATCAAATCAAATCTGATATTCAAACCGTGTATGCGGATGGAGAATCGGTTTTCAATGAAGCTTATAAAAAGCTCTCTTCCGATCCTGATCTTCAAAAATCGATGGATGATTTAAAAACGAAATCTCAAGATCTTTACGATTTACTTAAAGATGACTTTGATCGTTCTTTAGAAGACAATAAAACCAGCCTACAAGATCATGTGGATAAAATTGGGGATGCGATGAAGAGCTTTGAGTCTGAATACAATGTAGCGAATGGTGTAAAAGAAGTAGAAGGCACCGTTTCAAGCTTAGATGAAGATACGAAAGCCAAATTGGATGAATATCGTGGAAACGCAGAAGACATCTATAACAATGCCCGCGATATGGTGGAAGAAACTTTAGATGATCCCGCTTTTGAAGAAACGAAAAATCAAATCAAATCCGATATTGAAAGCGTTTATGCGGATGGAGAATCGGTTTTCAATGAAGCTTATCAAAAACTCTCTTCCGATCCTGACCTTCAAAAAGCGATGGATGATGTGAAAACGGAATCTCAAAACCTCTACGACTTATTAAAAGATGATTTTGATCGTTCTTTAGAAGACAATAAAACAAGCCTCAAAGAACACGTCGATAAAATCACCGAAGCCATGAAGAGCTTTGATTACGAATATAATCGCGCTAATAACTTACGTTAATCGAAAAAAACAGCAGATGTCTGCTGTTTTTTTTTTGAACTTTAAAAATCATAACACAAACTGCGAAACGAAGCATATAACGAAATGCCCCCTCTTGCCTAGATGAGAATAGTTCACTCACGATAATCTCCAGATTCAGCTTTTAAAAATTCTTCTAGAGTAAGACCACTTTGAGCAATTTCTTGAGCTCGTGGGCCAATATAGCGTAAATGCCAAGGTTCAGCCTGATATCCTGTAATGGCTTCTTTTCCTTCTTGATAGCGAACGATAAAGCCATACTCTGCGGCATGATCTAAAAGCCATTGGGCTTCTCTTGGAGCCGTAATGAGTTCTCCAGTAGAAGTTGTCAAATCAAAAGCCAAACCCGTTTGGTGTTCGGAAAAGCCAGGACGGGCCGAAAAGGTATCTGCCGCTTCTTGTCCATAAGAGGCCACATAGTTATTGTAAAGCTGACCTTGATACTCATAACTTCGAAAGTTACTTGTGGTCCAACCCACATTTAAACCCTGATTTTGCATCTCTTGGATAAGAGCATTGACTTGTTCTTGTGCTTTTGGATCCACTCCTGGAGCATAATCTGGAGGAAGAGAGTATTTTTTATTCACGATTAAAATGTTATCAATATAAGTTAGACCCTCTACATTTTGTAAAGACAACGATGATAATTCATCAAAGGGTTTTTCACCTTTCGTCGTTTCTTCTAAACGGTCAAAGGATTCAATAAATTCAGTTTGGGAAGCAATTAAAAAATCGGAAGAATCAACCGATTCCATTAAAGAGGAATGATCTTGACTTATCGCAACAGAAGAATGGCTACATCCTCCAATCACCAAAGCTATACCGATCAATCCAAACCATTTTAAGGAATAAGTAGGCATCAAACATAGACCAAAGAACTTGAGCTTTGGGCGCTCCTTTCTATATTCTTTGTAAGAAGAAATATAAGTTTTCTATAGCTTTAAAAACCAAAAAATTCAAAAATCTCTTTTTAAGAGTGAACTTTTCATCCAAAGAATTCTTTAAAGAAACTCAATACTATCTCTGTATTTTACACTACCAGAATTCTTATCTAAAATTTCGACTAGAAAAGAATCCTTTCTTTTTTTGGAGACCGATATGAAAAAATGTCCACAATGCCAACAAGAGAGTGTAGATAGCGCAAATTTTTGTGCCAATTGTGGGGCTTCGCTCGAACCACCAAAAAAGCTCTCTCGCCAAGCTAAGCGTAAACAAGAAGAACTACAAAATAAAGAATTCATTCCAGATCACGCAGAAGCGGTTGAAACTAAAGCTTCTTCAAGTCAAGCAGTGAGGGAAAATTCTAAAGAGGAATCTAATGCTTCTTTACAAGAAGTCAAAGAAGAGAATTTAAAAACATCTTCTAAAACAAAAGAAGACGAAAAAGCACAAAAGGTGAGTCAAGAAAAAAAAGACGAAGAGAAAAAAGTTCCTAAATGGCATTCCTTGCTCTTTCAAAAAAAGAGTGAGGAGGAAGAAAAAGAGGATGATGAAGAAAGAGAAGATGATGATGTAGACGATCATCCCGAAGAGTTTCAACGCATATTATTTATTGCGGTTTGTTTTTTAGGGCTCTTGGTCATCTTTTTAAGTGGATTATTGATTTATCAAGACTTTTCTTCTCACTCCCAAGAAGAAGGACAAGCGGGAGAAGTGGTGGTCCAAAACGAGAAGGAAGAACAAAACAACACCATGCAAGCCAATTTAATGGCTTCGGTTTCAAAAGAGTCTCAAACATCAACCAAAACTTTTTCCTTAACGCATGAGGAAGGTCGCGTTTTACCACGACGAGCAGGTGAACCGAGGAGTGCGTCAAGTGAGAGTGCTTCTCAAGAAGAGCATGAAGAAAAAAGATCCACCTCTACTTCTTCCTCTCAGTCCACTTCCACCTACCAAGCCAACTATGTGATGAACGTTCGTTTAGGTCCATCGATTGAAGAAGAACAAGTAAGTCAAGTGGAGGCAGGAGAGAGTATAGACATTGATAAAACACAAAAAAATAGTGATGGTTCCACTTGGGGACGCGTAAAGGGGAGCGATCATTGGGTATGTCTTTTTGATTCCGATACCCAATACTTTACTGAAATCACCACCGAAATCGAATCCTCCCTTCTCTCTAAAGTAGATTTGGATGACTTGATTGAAGAAGCGGGAGGATCACTCTGGAATTTATTTGATGAGGCTGTTTTGATTGGAGACTCGAGAGTGTATGGTTTTATGAGTTATGGATTTCTTCCTTCTTATCAAGTCCTCGCAGCAGGGGGATATACCATTCAAAATATTCCCGAATATTTAAGCTCCGTAGCGCTTTTACAACCCAATGCGATTTATTTATCCTTTGGAATCAACGATATGGGCTTAAACATCGGTCAAGAAGAAGGAGAAAATGGGTATAGCAAAGTGTATACCCGTCAAATTCAATCTCTATTGGATCAAGCGCCCCAAGCAACAATCGTGGTAAATTCGGTCATTGATGCGACTCCAAGCGCAGTTGCCAATTCTCCGCGTTGGAACAAAGTAGCAGATTTTAATCGGCAGATTAAACAGATGTGTAAAGAAAATGGGTGGATCTATGTCGATAACGATTCCCTTGCTCAAGGAGGTAAGGCTCCTATTTATAATTCGGATGGAGTGCATTTGGTTTCCACCTTTTATGAACCCTGGGCTAAAAATATGTTAAAAGCTCGCTATAGTGAATCGTAAGAAAAAGAAAAACATCCCAAGAAGCTTAGGATGTTTTTTTATTTTAATCTTCAGGGGTAATTTCTCCGCGTAAACTTGCCGCAAGACGACGATAACGAAAAGCACTTTCTGGATCGGGAGGAATGGGATTAGAAGACCCTTTGGCTTTTTGAGAGCGTTTTAATGGGCAATTGATTTTATGGTCGCTCGATTGCTCAAAAAATTCAGAATGGATTTCTATCGAATCCTTGGTCTGGGCAGTGGCTCGATGGTAGATGGGTTGCGGCTCTTGAGGATCATGGAGAATCACCGTATCTGCAATAAATTCTTCTTTTAAAGCTGGAACGCGACCGACAGGATGACGAAAAAAGTGTTGCGAAATGACTCCCTCTTCTAGAGTTTCCTCTTCGAAATTGGGCTCATCCGAGTTTAAAATCACTTTTTCATCTTTCACCATTTTTTCGTCCTGATCCTTGGTTTCATTTAAAATGTGAAAGGATGGCCCATTTTGGGGTTCTTCTTGCATCTTAAGAGGAACAGGAGAAGCTTGTTGAATTTTATAGTCTAAAACAAGATTTTGAATGGTGTTATTGGAGGGTGAATCGTTTCCACTAGGCTGCAGTGGCGTTAAGGAAGAGGAACTCGACGCATCATAGATCTTTTCAAGTTCTCTTTGAGGCATCATTTTAGTTTCTTCTAAAGCTAGGGGGGCTTCTTCGATAGGAAGATTCAAGGCTTGATTTCGATTGGCACGCGAAAGCGTTGAAGGCTTAGAATTCACTATGGTGGGAACAGGATCAAAAACAAGGCGACGGGTAGCATCAAGAGAGTCCACTCCAGAAATAGTTTCGATTTTTTGGGTTTCTTCTAAAGAAGTCGATTCATCTTGAAGGGAAGAAACCTCTTGAGAAGAGGGAGACTCTTGTTTACTGTTTTTAGCCAAATCCACCTTTTGAAGACGTTTGGATTCTTTTTTGGCTTGCTTTGCTTCTCGTTTTTCGTCCTTCTTTTCAAAAGGAAGGCTCGCTTCTTTTTCATTTCCTTTTTCAAGTTCTTGAGAAGCCAGCAATTTTTTAAGTTTGTATTGACAATATCCATGAAGACCTAAATAAAAAGCCACTTCAAGGGCAAAGAGAATCCCACCGGCTAAACTAATCACGAATTCCGTTTGTCCAAGGACACAAAGCATACAGATAAAGCAAGTCACTAAAAGTCCTGCTCCTCCGCTTTTCAAAAGAGAGCCATAGAGTCTTTGAATTTCCTCTCTAGAAGCTGGACTGTTTTTAGCCAATTGGCTCTTGAATCCTAAGGCATTGGCCAAAGGACTATCAGGATTTTTTTCGATGCTCATGCCAAGGGCCATAAATACGCTACAAATGAGCCCATGACAAAGTAAAAATAAAAACCAAGATGTCATTTAAAACCTCACTTTCCAAAGGATCAACGGCTCAAATTCCATTACATCATAAACAACCATCAGAAAACATACCAAAGAAAAATCATTCTTCCTTCTCGTTTTTAAAAAGGAAGGAAAGAAAGTGAAATCTTAAGATTTTATTTCAAATTGACATACATTTGCAAAGATTGACTTTGGAAATCTTTTGGAGAATTTAAGGAGCGCCTTAATATCTTACTTAGATTTACTCTTTACAATAAGGAGTGCCTAAAAGGCTAAGGAGGGCTTAATATGTTTGGCACTTCACCGATTTTAAATTCATTTTTCTGGACAAAAGATTTATCAATGGCTGCCATTGTTTATTACATTATTCTAATTGTTGGCTTATGGAAAGTTTTCCAAAAAGCAGGCGAAGAGGGATGGAAAGCTTTAATCCCCTTTTACAATTTCTATATTTTGTTTAAAATTGCGGGGGTAGCGAGCTATTTTTGGATGATGATGATTTGTACGGGTCTTGCGGCTCTTTGCTATTTCTTAGGAAATCTCATTTTTATTACCTATCCCTTAGGTTGGATTTTTACCGCTATCGCCTCTTTGATTTTATTTGCGATGTGGTCTTCTCTTTCCACTGCCTTTGGTCATTCCACTGGGTTTGCTCTTGGCTTGTGGTTGCTCAACCCCATTTTCATTTTAGTCTTAGGGTTTGGAGCTTCGGACTATCGCTATAATTATTTCATGCATTATTAGAAATTTTTTCTTTGGTCAGGCTTTTGGCCTGACCTTTTTTTCGTTTCGCTATCGATACGACTAGAAAGTCATTAAATAAAGCGCTTTAAATTTCATTCACTTATTGAAATAAATCGAAAAGGAACTTTAAAGGCCTTTTCTAAAGGAAAAATGTTATTTTGTCTCTATAGGTTTTCTTGATGAAGGGCAAAGGGGATTTTTTATAAAAGTGCACTTCAAAAAAAGAGACCATTTGAATTAAGGGGGAATGAAATGCAAACTACATTTCAGCATCAGTGGAAAAAATGTTTTCCTTATGTGCTGCTCTTTTTATATTGTGCCGTTTTCGTGATCATCGCTGCTACCTATATTAATACGGGTGATTATCTTCACGATTACGGTTTTCACTTAGGACGGATTATTGGCTTATCGCAATCCATTGAACAAGGCGATTGGTTGCCTAACCTTAACTTTGTTTTTGAAAAAGGCATCGGGTATGCTTCACCCATGTTTTATGGGAATTGGATGTTATACCTACCCGCTTTGCTGTATTTAGCCATTCCAGATATCACCATCGTATATAGTTTTTATATTTTTTTAATCGTGCTCTTTAGCTCCTTTTCTGCTTATTGGGTCGCCAATGCGATTGGAAAAAATTCTAAAAATGCTTTATGGTATGGCTTTATCTTGCCTCTTACCTTTCCTTGGTATGGGTATGGAATGACAATGATGGTTCCTTTTGTCCCCTTGTTATGGTATGCCATGTACAAAGTTCTCTATTTGGATAAAAAAAATCCCGTCCTGCTTGGGATTCTCATTGCCTTGTTGATTCAATCTCATGTGTTGTCCACTCTCGTTTTGGCCATCTATAGTGCTTTATTTGTACTTCTTTGTTTTAAGAAATGGTCCTTTGCGAAAATCGGCTCCTTTATAGCTTCCGCAATTCTTGGTTTGTTGTTATCTGTTGGGTATTTGGTCCAATACTTTGAACAAATATCCTCCCAAACTTTCTTCTTTAATTGGACTTTGCGTCCTTATCCCTTTTCCTTTGATCAAATCATGAATCCAGAATCCTTTTGGACGCTGATCGTAGAAAGTCCTGGACTTCCAGCTATTCTTTGTTTGGTTCCTTTGTTCCTCATGTGGAAAAAGATTTCGAATTTTTCTAAACACATTGTCATCCTATGCCTCGTGATGCTGATCGTTCAATCTAGTGCCCTACCTTGGGAAAGCACCTTACGCTATACCTTTCTGGCTATTTTACAAGATACCAAACGCTTAGCTTTCTTTGTCCCAGCTCTTATTTTATTGGTCATGGCTTTAGAATGGCCCTTAAAATTCAATGGACTTTTTTTTGTGATTCAATCAACCTTTTTTATCATGACTTCTCTAGCGGCTTATCCTCCTAGCGAAGAAAATTTAGCCGCCATTGAAAAGTACAACCAAAAGGCAATCGTCAGTTTGACCAATCCCGAAGAAAATTCCTTTAGTGCCATTGGCGATGAATACTTTAATATTTCTATTAACCAGATCGATAAAGGATCCGGTATCCTATCCTCCTTTCAGAGTCCTGATGGAGTAAAAGTGTCCAATGTAAAGAAAAGTTACAATTCCCTTGAATTTGATTATGTGGTTCCTGAAGATCAAGAATATGGTGCGTTGTATTTGCCACGCATTTACTATTTAGGCTATGTAGCAGAGTACTCACAAGATGGCTCAGGAAGCCAACCCGCCTTAAAAACTCGTCTTTTAACTGCTGGGGAACAAAAAAAGGCTCAAGAAAGCTATCAACCTAACCAGACTTCAAAAGCAGAATACAACGGGAAAATTTATTTATCCCTTTCGGGTAGTGGGCATGTCAAAGTGTATTATGAAAAAACAACTCTTCAAAAACTTGGATATGGCATGGAAGCGGGAATATGGGGCCTTTTAGGCCTTTATTTAGGAGTAGAAGCTTGGCAAAAATACAAACAAGTGTCGATTCACTCCTCTTTCAAGAAAGATCCAATCAATGAGAAGCTTGAAGTTCAAAACGAAACGCCTCGTAGCGAATCTCTTTTAGCCCGAAAAAGAGAAGCAACCAAGAATGCTCTAGAGGCAAAAAACGGCTTCACTTCTTGGAGAGAAAAAAGGAAAGAACAAAGACAAGAGAAGAAGAATGCTCAAATTGAAGAACGTTTGGCTTCAACTTGGACCGCTTCAGCCCAATCCTTCTTAGATTCATTGGATGAACAACTTGAAATTGAAAAAGAAGTTACACAATCTACGCTTTCTTCTGAGGTTTCCTTTCATCAAGAGAAGGGGAAAAAAGAGGATCAAGAAACGAAAAAAATTCTTTTAAAGAAAGAGATCTCCTCTTCTAAAGATCATTTACTCAAAAAGGAAGTAGCTTCAGAAAATCAAGCTCTACCGCTTTCTAATTCAAAAGAACTCGAAACAAACTCTTCCAAGACCAAAAAGAGTAAAATCAAGAAAAAAAGAGAGGAAAAGAAAGATTTAGCTAAAAAAGAATCTAAAACAAAAAAAGATTCTTTTAAAAAAAAGCCCCCTTTCTCTCGAAAGAAGAAAAAAATAAAAAGCCTAGCTGAGGCTAAAAAGAATGAAGAAACTCCTCTTTCTCAAGATCCACCTGTTTCTTCTCCTTCCTCTCAAACGCTACCTCTTTCAAAAGATGGAAAACCAATTGTTTCGGTGGTAGGGGTGGTGAATGAGCCAACTTCAAATTCGAAGGACATTCAACCTCAACCCCAAGATAAGCGAACGGTTGTTGATGGCTTTTTCTATGTGACTTATCCTGAAAGTGAAGAGTTCAACCTATTTCAAAATGACTTACAACCTTCACGCTATGAGTGTCAAGCAAAACCGGAATCCGAAGGAACGCAAGAAAAAGTCACTTCTCAAAAAAATTCCTCTTTTGATCCTCAAGACTGATGAAGCAAAAAGCTAAAAAAGACTTCTTTTTAAGAAGTCTTTTTTTAGATTAACTTGAAGTAAAACGATGCGTTCAAAAAATTCTCAATAGTTTTCAAAGATTTTATTTCCTTTTTCTTACTTGGTGCGTCCTATTTTTTGGAACTTGTATAATGGAAAGCGAAAGGAGGGTGACCATGAAAAATGATGCTTTACGCGATATGTTCCCTCTTCTCCTCTTAACCGTCCTTTGTGTCGTCTCCGGAGCGATGATTCCAGGCGCAATTTTAGCCGTTTTAGTCTGCGGCTTTTACCAAGTGATGTATCAAACCAATCAATTGGAACCCAAAGCAATATATACGCCAAAACCAAAAGGAAATAATCTTTGGTCCAAGATGTATAACGATCCCCATCCTGTCATTATGCCCTCGTTTGTCTACACCTTACTTGGCCTTTTTTATTTGTTCGGTGGGATTATGGTTTTAGGACGTGGATTGCAGTTTGCTGGTCTATTTGGTCTTTTCTTATTGCCCATTTCTCTATATCTTTGGAATTGGACATCTATTGTATTCAAAATGAGCCATCTCGCTAAGCTTCCCAAATACCAGGCAAAATTGAATTCTTCCTATGAAAAACAAGCTCAAGCTACAAAAAAAGCCGTTCACCAAACCACTCAAACGACCAAGCAAGCCGCCCAACAGGTTGGAAAGGTTGCTCAACAAGTGATCAACAGTCGTCCGGTGCAAGATTTAAGAAAGAGTTTAAGCGAAGAAGTGAAAAAAACTTGGGGCCAATCAACGCAATCCAAGAGTAACTCTGATCTAGATAGACAAGCTAAAATTCAGCGTTCGGTAGAAGAGCGGGTATTGGCTCAAATTGAAAAGAACGACCAAGAGTTGCGCAGCATTCAAACCGCTTTTTCCTCTGCCCTTGATAACATTTTTGGAGGAAGTGAAATCACCAAAGTCCGCTTTCAAAATGGTTTAGATAAAGCTCTAGAAATGTCGGCTCAAAACTTGGAGGCCACAAAGAGCTATATTCAAGTTGGACATAATCCCGAAGTTCTTCAAAAATTTTTGAATCGTTCTAATCTGATCAATAAAGAAACGGGTGAATTATTGGATGCTTTAGTCACCCATCAACAAAATCAAATGGAAAATAGTTTAAAGGGTTTAACCGAAAGTTTGGATGAATTACAAGATTCATTAAAGTATTACTCCTAAATTTTTAAGACGAAAACTCTCTTGTTTTGGCAAGACTTTTTCGTCTTTTTTCTTTTGGAAGAACTTAGAGAAGAAAAAGAAGACTTGATTCATGCGATTTAAGTCGCTATTGAAACGATTGAATAGAAATCTTGAAGTGAATCTTTGATTCAACGGTAAAATTAAGACAGTCTTTAAGATATAAAGGAGGTCTTTATCGATTGTGAAAGATATATCATTTTTCAAAAAATTGCTCACCGCCTATAACCAGTCGAGTTTAATCTTGCGTATTTTGATTGGTTTAGTCATTGGAGTCATTTTGGCCTTGATTGCTCCAGGATCCAGTTGGATTCCAGAACTTGGAAATCTTTTTGTGGGAGCCTTAAAAGGAGTCGCACCCGTATTGGTCTTCGTTTTGGTTTCTAGTTCTCTTTCGCAAAATTCTTCTCGCTTGGATAGTCGTTTTGGAACAGTCATTTTGCTCTATTTATCCACCACCTTAGCGGCTGCTATCTTAGCCGTTTTAGCGAGTGAACTTTTTCCCCAAACTATTGCTCTTGGACAAACCGTCGCCCAATCCACCCCAGCGCCTCAAGGACTAGACGAAGTGTTTCATACTTTACTTGAAAATATCGTTACGAATCCAATCGCTTCTATTGCCAATGGAAACTATATCGGTATTTTATTTTACGCCGTTCTCTTTGGCTTGGCTATGAAACGAGTCGCAAGCGCTACGGCTAAAGAAATGATGAAAGACATCGCCGATGCGGTGAGTCTCATCGTCCGTTGGGTGATTAATTTAGCGCCTTTTGGAATTTTTGGATTGATTTACTCCACCGTTTCCACGAGTGGATTATCGATTTTTACTGATTATGGAAGACTCGTTTTGCTTTTAGTGGGAACGATGTTGTTTATGGCTCTTGTTGTCTCTCCTCTATTCATTTATTTAGCGCTTCATGTCAATCCCTATCCCTTGGTATTCCGTTGTCTACGAGAATCGGGAATTCCAGCCTTCTTTACCCGTAGTTCAGCTGCCAATATTCCTGTAAATATGGAATTGTGTAAAAAGCTTGGATTGGATGAAAACTTCTATTCCGTATCCATTCCTCTTGGATCAACCATCAATATGGATGGAGCGGCGATTACCATTACCATCATGACTTTAGCCGCAGCGAATACATTGGGTTTAAAGGTATCCATTCCAGCCGCTATCGTTCTTTCGATTGTGGCCACCTTTGCCGCTTGTGGGGCTTCGGGAGTAGCAGGCGGATCACTTTTGCTTATTCCGATGGCCTGTTCTCTTTTTGGCATTAGCCAAGAAGTCGCCATGCAAGTCGTCGCAGTCGGATTCATCATTAGCGTAGTGCAAGATTCCGTTGAAACGGCGTTGAATTCTTCAAGTGATGTGGCCTTTACCGCTACAGCGGAATATATGCAATGGATCAAAGACAAAAAGCCTTTGCCTAATTTTTTAGTGAAGGGAAAGAATAAGAAAAAAGATGAGTGAAAGGAGAGTTTTTCATGACACCAATGGAGTTAATGGAAAGCCGTCATAGTGTTCGGAAGTATTTGGAAAAACCAATCGATCCCAAAACGCTAGCGCAGTTGCAAGCTAAGATTACAGAACTCAATCGTCAAAGTGGATTGCATATGCAACTCATTACGAACGAACCCAAAGCATTTCGAGCTGTATTGGCCAAATACGGTGGATTTCAAAATGTCCAAAATTATTTAGCTATTATTGGTAAAGATGACGATATTTTTGATTTAAAAGCCGGCTGGTTTGGCGAAGAATTTGTATTGTACGCACAAGAACTCGGCTTGAATACTTGTTGGGTCGGATTGACCTTTAAGAAAGTTCACGACGCTTTGCGCCTTTATCAAGGAGAAAAGCTTGGCTTAGTGATTGCCTTTGGATATGGAGCGACTCAAGGAGTCCCCCATAAATCGAAATCAATAGCACAAGTTTCCAATGCCACGAGTTCTTCTCCCACTTGGTTTATTCAGGGAGTAAAAGCAGCTCTGCTTGCTCCAACAGCGATTAACCAACAAAAGTTTTATTTTGAACTCAAACCAGACCATAAGGTAGTCGCTACGACTAAAAAAGGGCCCTATTCCCAATTGGATCTTGGAATTGCAATGTACCAATTTGAACTGGCGGCAGGAAAAGAGAACTTTACTTGGGCTTAAGAAAAGTGGAAAGAGTAAACGCAATGCGTTTTGGTCTTTCCACTTTTTCCATTGAAAGTTTCTCTTGCTTAGTTCTTGAAAAAGCGAAGAATAGACACTTTTTCTTAAGAGCGATTGTTGCGATTGGCTAAACCGATATAACGTAAAAGTTGGGCCAAAGATACAAAGACAGAGGCGACATAGGTACTTGCAGCAGCTAAAAGAACTTGTTTAGCGCCATCGTAATCTTTTTGATCAAAATGAGGATCCGTTTTAAGGGTTTGAAGAGCACGATAACTCGCATTGAATTCGACTGGTAAAGTCACCAATCCAAACAATAAGGACAAGGAAAATAAAATGATGCCTAACCAAATCAGTCCAGTAATATCGAGTAATAGACCAAGCAAAAACAAAGGCAAGGCTGCCCCTGAACCGATATTAACCACAGGAACAAGATCTGCACGAATGCGATTAGGTAAATAATCTTTGGCATCCTGAATGGCGTGTCCGACTTCATGACAAGCCACTCCTACAGCTGCTACCGAACGGGAATTGTAGGTAGAATCGGAAAGCGATAATACTTTAGTAGTAGGATTATAGTTATCGGTTAAATTTCCTGCAATGTGAACTATTTTTACTTTATATAATCCATTTTTGTCCAGTACATAACGAGCCGCTTGGGCTCCAGTTAAATTGGAGGGAACTTGAGCATAACGCTTAAAAGTGGAATTTACCCAAAATGATGTCAACATCGAAATTCCCATAGCAATTAAAACCCAAATATATCCCGCATCCAAAGCATAGCCATAAGGAAACATAGAAAACTCCTTTCTAAACTGTTTATAGCAGAACAATCTCTAAGAAAACCAAAATGAGCTAAACTTTTTAATATTTTAGAATACGATCCTAAAAGCTTTTTGGTTCTAGAAATAGTTTTTAGAGAATTGGGAAATAGAAAAAATTAGCATTATTTTTTTATAAATATCAATACTAATTATGTGTAACTATCTTTATGCCATTGGATTAAAAGTACTATTTAATTTATTATTTATGAATAAAAACTTAAGAGAAGAAGTAGAGAATAAAGTTTTACTTTCTTCTCTTTTTTCTAGACTTCGATTTTAAAAGGATTTTATCCTCAAAAAGGTAAAACAATACATTTTTTAAGTCTCTAATCGCTTCCTTAGAAAGGATAAATCCATAAGGCTTAAAAATTTGGTTTTTGAGTGCGATTATTTCACTTCAGGAAAGGATGAATAAATGAAAAATAAGAATATCCAGCTCTGGGTATGGACAAGTTTTTTCTTTGCCTTGTTTTCAAGTATACCGCTTCTTACCGATTCTCCTTTTGAATCGGTGGGGATGGCTTTTCTTGGGAATCTGTTTAAGTGGGCTTTGATTCTCCTTCCTCTCATTGCCTTTCTCGATTGGATGAGGCGATATTTGGCCATCTATCAAGTTCAAGCTAAAAAAACAATTTCTCTTCGTTTTCTTCATTGGCTTTTATTCCTTGGCCTACTTCTCATTTGGTCTTTTGCTTTTTTGATCTTCTTTCCAGGGACCTTTGGAGCCGATGCGCCTACCCAGCTTGGAATGGTACAAGGTGTTGTTCCCTTGAGTACTCATAATCCTATTCTCCATACCTTGGTATTTGGAAATTTGGTCAATTGGACGGCCCAATATTTAGGAAATCCATATATTGGACTCGCTCTCTATATTTTAGTATGCCAAATTTTATTTACAGCCTATGCCATAACCACCGCGATGGATAACCTCTATCAAAGAAATGTTCCCGCTTGGCTTTTAATTGTTTCCACTTTTTTTCTAGCCATTAATCCCTTCGTGATGGCTTTGGTTTGTTATACCACCAAAGATATTCCATTTGCTGCGGCGCTATTGTTGTTTATCGTTTATCTTGTGGAACTCGTCCATCCCACTCATCAAAAGCGATCTTTTACTTCTGATTTAGGATGCGCTTTTGGGTGGGGATTGTTAATGTGTTTATTGCGCCCACAAGGTATTTACATGATCGTTATGGGAATTTTTATTCTCCTTTTTCAGTATCGAAAAGATCTAAAGAAGAAAAGATTCTTAATCGTAGAAGGACTACAGAGCACTATCTTCTTTCTAGTGATTATCATGAACGCCTGCATATTAGGACTCGGTTTGGCCGAGAAAGGGAATTCTAGAGAAATTTTATCCGTTCCCATTCAACAAATTGCAACTATTTTAAAAGAAAATAATGAAAGTTCAGAATCCTTTTTACAGGAAGAATTGGTCAATGAAGCACTCTCTTATTTTGACAACTATTCAGTGGATATGATTGATCCTTTTAGCGCCGATAACGCGAAAGCTAAATTCTTGACCCAAAAAGTTCAACAAGATCCGATCGGCTTTCTTCAAACCTATCTCAAATTGCTTAAAGCAGACTTTTCAGGAGCGATTCGATCTTATGCACGCCAAATTGGGCCTTACTTTGATATGCGAATCAATAACTATAATGCTTTAATTGTCCTCTATGTAACGGAGATACCCGATAAAGCCTATGGTATTCAAGAGGAACCACTTTTTCCCCATTTAAAGGAAGATTTTAAGAGTATCATACGAAGCTCTTCTCCAGCTGAGCGCTGTCCCACTTGGTTAAGGTTCTTTGATCCAGCATGGGTTTTATATCTCATTGCTTTTCTTCTTGGATACGCAATTATTTTTAAGGATAAATTTTTGAGTATTTTGTTAATTTATCCTATTTCTTATATTTTGACGATGTTTCTTGGTCCTGTTTCTCTTCTTCGATATTCTTATGTTTATGTAATAGAAGCGCCTTATCTTTTAGGAAGTTGGTTTGTACTCAAGAAACCCAAAAAATAAAAAGTCAATTTGTGAAAAGACTTTTACATCCTTTTTCAAAGGAAAGACCTTCTACAAAGAAGTATTCCGAAAATTGAAAAACTCGTTCTAAAGTAGAACGAGTTTTTTGCTCTTATTGCTCTTCTTAAATTCCCATGAAATGCCCAATTTGATAAACAAGGGTACTGATACACCAAGCGACAATCAATTGAAAGCCAGCGACTTTCCACATATAGAGCGTAGAGTGGGATTCTTTACGAATAGTTGAAAGAGCCGCTACGCATGGAACATAAAATAGACAGAATAACATGAGGCAATACGCATTGAGGGGACCAAAACCAAGCTCACTCAGCTTAAGCTGTAACAAATGCATTCCTCCAAAGCTGGTCACACTTGAAATCCCAAACAAGACGGCAATGGAGCTTACAACCACTTCTTTAGCGGAAATACCTGCAATCAAAGCCACAGCAATTTGCCAGAAGCCAAGTCCACAGGGCACTAATAAAACGGCAATATATTTTCCAAGAGTTGCAGCAATGGAAGTAGAAATATCTTGCGTATATCCATGCCAACCAAAGTGAATCAAAGCCCATAACAAAATGGAAGCAATAAAAATAGTGGTTCCAGCCTTGCTTAAGAAATCTTTCACCTTTTCCCAAACATAAACCCAAACGGTATGCGCACTTGGCGCTTTATAAGCGGGAAGTTCAATCAAAAGAGGATATTGGTTGGTATCTTTATCAAAGCGATGCAACAACCAAGCCAAAAGCAAAGCAAAGGCTACTCCAATGAGATACATCGAATAAGCTACCCACATCGCATGGTGTGGAAAGAACATACTCGAAAACAAAATATAGGTTGGAAGTTTAGCCGAACAACTCATAAACGGCGTTAACAACATCACCCGTTTTCGATCGTGCTCGCTTTCAAGCGTTCGAGAAGCCATGATGGCTGGAACAGTACAACCAAAACCAAGTACCATTGGAATAAAAGCTCGTCCAGATAATCCAAGATGATCCATAATTTCATTCATAACATAGGCGACTCTAGCCATATAGCCAGAATCTTCTAAAAAAGCCATGGCTGTAAAGAGAATGGAGATATTCGGTAAGAAAGTTAAAATCCCACCGACTCCAGAAATCACTCCATCACAAATTAAATCCACAATCCATTGGGAGGTGTGGATTGATTCTAAAAAATGCCCAATTAAACGTGTGAACCAATCAATACCTATCTCTACATAGCCAGCAAGCCAATCGCCTAAGTTAAAGGTTAATAAGAAGACAATGGCCATCATGATTAAGAAAATCACAAGGCCCCAAAACGGTTGAGTCACAATTTCATCAATTTTTTCCGTAAGGGTATCGGACTTTTCCTTTCCAAGCATGACTTCCTTTTTAATTTCTTCAATGGTGTCATAGCGCTGGTTGACGATTTCATTGGGTTCCTTCCCATCTACAATTCCACTTAAATCAATAGGATAGGCATCCATAATTTCGGGATCTTGGATTAAAAGCGAAATAGCCACCCAGCGCTTACGGGGAGTATCCGTTGGAAGAAGAGCTTCAACCGTAGCAATTTTTTTCTCTAAGTCAGGGGAATACACCATGACATGCTCTTTTTCTTTTTCTTCATGAATGGCGCGAGGCTTATGATTTGAAGCTTCTCCATCCTCTGCTTGGTGAAGGGCTGCATGCAAAAGGGTTTTAATCCCTCGCTTTTTGCGGGCGATGACAGGAACAACTGGAATACCTAGAATTTCCTGAAGACGATGCAAGTCAATGTCAATGCCTCGCTTTTCCACAATGTCCATCATGTTTAAGCCAAGTACCATTGGCTTTTCCATTTCACTCATTTGTAAAGTCAAATAAAGTGAACGTTCTAATGCACTCGCATCCGCTACATCCACGATAACATCAACTTGAGGAGAGATGATAAATTGCCGTGATACTTGCTCTTCCATGGTAAAGGAGTTAAGAGAATAGGTTCCTGGCAAATCCACCAGTTTAATGTTTTTGCCATGATCCGAAATTGCGCCTTCCATGCGCTCAACCGTAACTCCTGGCCAGTTGGCCACTTTTAAATTGGCTCCTGTATAGGCATTGAAAAGTGTCGTTTTTCCACAGTTTGGATTGCCAATAAAGCCAAGCGTTAAATTCGTTTGTTCATTCATGATCCACCTCTACGCCGATATGTTCTGTAATGGTGGGACCAAGGGCAAAACGTGTTCCGCGTAAATCAATAATCATCGTTCCTTTTCCTTTTTTTTGAAGAACGGTTACTTTGGTTCCTAAAATCATTCCCAGGGCTTGTAAACGGAGTGCAACATGAGAATCTAAGTCAAGATTGACAATCTGCACGATTTGTCCCATAGGAACTGTATTTAATTGAGTCATTTAAGCACATCCTTTAACATTATCTTTATTATACTGAACGCTTAATTTTCTTCTTTTGTCTAAAAAATAAAAATTTAGAACATCATCAAGTTATGAGAAGAAATATCTTTGAAAATCTCACAGAATATCTTTATTTGAAGCCAAATCGGTTTCTTCTATTTATCCAATAATTTAAAAGAAACACTAACAATTTTTGCTCATTTTCATTAATGATTACTAAGGAGGCTTTCGTCTTTTTTCCATATTGATGTTTTGGAAGGGTATATTCAGGCCTTCTAGTGCACTCATGTCTAAACAGGCCTTTCCGACTTTACCAAGCTCAAACCTTTCTATAGAGGTAAGAGGATAGTTGCAATTGTTCCTTCCCTTTTATCCTCGAGATTTATTTTGGAGAAATAATTTTAAGCCCATGATCACTTTTAAGGCCTAGAAAAGGAACACATTAATACACTTAAAAAAGAATAAAAAATTAGAAAAGTTTTGGATAGAAGTTAAAGTTAAACCAGCCTAGCATT
>CAYTMK010000004.1:45757-54744 GCA_964438885.1 uncultured Erysipelotrichaceae bacterium
AATAAAAAATTAGAAAAGTTTTGGATAGAAGTTAAAGTTAAACCAGCCTAGCATTGACTTGGCTATGGCCAGATCGTCTTTAATCTAATCTTAAACAGGAAAATTATTTTTTTCTGATTCTATTTTCTTAATATGCCATACTGATACAGCTAATAGAAAGGTTGGTTAGCGTGACAAAAATGAGTATTTTAAACGACTCACAGGCCCTAAACAAGAAGTTTCATTCGCTTCCTTCTTGGGCTTGGACCTGTATTTTTATGTTGTTTTTTCTTGCTCTACGAATTTGGCTTAGTCATTTGTGCCCTATTACCTATACAAACAATGGATTTTTTGATGATTTTCAGCTTCTAAAGGCTGCTGATCTAGATCAGTATTTTCAGACGGTTACCTGGACAACTCTGAATAAAACGCTTTCTTTTCCTTGGTTTCTTCACTTGGTTTCTATGATTCCTTTTTCGCTAGATACCACACTGGTGCTGGTCTGGTTTGGAGCCGCTTGGCTTTGTTGGAAGATGATTCGCACGGCAGGTATTCGAAAAGAATGGGCTTTGTTTGGATTTGTCTTTGTTCTGTTTTGTCCCTGTGCTTTTGATAATAGAACCGGAATCCAACTTTATCGCAATATTCTTCTTGCCCCTTGCGGATTTGACTTTATAGAGCTTTGTTCTATTCTTTTTCTTCTTTGTTGGAAAAAGAATATTAGAGTCTTCTCTATTGGTTTTTACAGCCTACTGCTTGCTCTTCTATTTCCCTTTGCGTTTTATCTCAAAGAAGATGGATTATGGATGTTGCTTGTTTTGCTTTTCTTTGAAGTCTGCTCTCTGTTGGGTCTTTTGGTCCAACTGATTCGTAAGAAAAGAAGACGCTTAAAAAGCTTCGTCCAGTTCTTTTTGGCTGGCCTACTTCTATTTTCTCCTTTGATAAACTATGAAGTTCAAAGACATCGATACATTCAGACCAACGAAAAATACTATGACTATTCCGGAATCACTTTGAGAACGGATGGCAGCTTTTATGAGTTTATTCAAAATATTTATAAAATTGAATCTCCAGATCGAAATATTCTCTATTGGGCTCCAAGGGATGCCTATCGAAAAGCGATGAGTGCTTCCCCTACTCTAGCGGCCCAAGAGCCATTCAATACCCATGTTCTGAATTCTTGGCTTGCGGTGACAGGAGATATAAGTGGTGATTTTCTAGGCTGGGTCATGCTTACAGCGATGCATGATACAGATACTTACACTTCTCCTTCTCAGATTGAATCTTTGTTTAAAACGATTAATCAGGAGCTGGATACGGCCTTTGAAAATGGAACACTTGTCAAGGATACTCGGTTTCAGTTGACTTCTCAGGCCGGAGGAAGAACCTTTAAGGAGATATTGGCTCTATTTCCTGATATTGTACGAATTTACATTTCTGTCTTATTTGTGAAAGGATATTATTCGACTGTAAAACTTCCCGATACTGGAGGGGCAGACGGAATTTTTACCCAAGAAGAAACAGAAGAACTTTTAAAGAAATGGTCTGTTCTATTGAAAACAGATTTAGAAAAGCCAGAGGAATCTTTGGAAGACCAATGGATTCAATCTAGAATCCCTGGAACTATTGTGTCCAATCTTATTTTTTGGATTTATCGAATTATAAATCCACTGCTCTTTGGAATTGCCTTTATTTCTTGGATAGATGCCTTGATGAATGCCTTACGTCAAAGAAAATTTATAAATCGAACGTCCTGTATTTCCTTTTGGCTCATTTTCTTTCTGGTCGGTATCAGTTTTGTCTATGCTACTGCTCTAGTTTGGTTTTGTCAGTTTCTTTTGATCCAATCTGGTCCTGAGGAAGAGTGGACATGGTTTGTCTATTATGATGGTGCGTTATGGGGAATTCTTTTCTCTGCACTTTTGCTTTTTCCAGCCCTTTTTGGGAAGCAAAAAGAAAAATATAAAAATAATAACAGAAAGACTAGGTTTAATTAGAATTACAAGGACTTAATTTTTAGATGAAGAAAAGTGATGTAGTAGATAAAAATGAAGAAAAATAGAAGTAAAAAAAGATCAAGATCCTTGTGAAGCTAAAAAGAGAAGGACAAAGATAACTCCTCACTTTTAGAACTTTAGCTTCTAGGATCCAGACAGGAAGAAAAAGCCTCCAAATCATCATTGGAGGCTTTTTCTTGTAATACTTCTAATTTAAGACCAATTTCCTATGAAAATGACTTATCTAGTAAATAAATTTTTTTGAATTAAAGCGTTATTTATCAATACTTTTCACTATTGGAAAATTACAAAACTATTTGACATGAAATTAACTGCGTTTGAACAATATAAACTGTCCTAAGAGGGCTTGAATCTTCATCAAATTAGAACAGCTTGTTCCAATAACTAATGATATGAGCGTTATATCATTTAATTTTGTTCGTTTTATACAGATATTTATGTCATATACAAACAATTAATTCGATATCCAAAAATTTATCTAAAGTAAATTTGGAGAATTTACCAAAAAAGACCGAAGTTTCATGACAGTTTGTCACTTCTTCGATCTTTATTGAGTTTATGTGAGTTTATTTTGTTGCTGTGTCAGTTAGTTTTGTAACTTTCCAGCGTTTATTTCATTTGAAGTTGTACTTTTACAAATGGGTCACGCGTTCTTGAATCTCTTGCGTTCGGCCTTGATTCCAAAACTGTGTTCCAATATAGCCACAAGTACGTCTTGCGACGTTCATTTTATTTTGGTCTGTATTACCGCAATTTGGGCATTGCCAAAAGAGTTTATGACTTTCATCTTTTTTAATCTCAATTTCGCCTTCATAACCACATTCTTGGCAATAATCGGATTTTGTATTGAGTTCTGCATACATAATATTGTCATAAATATGAGTGATTAAAGCCATAACAGCAGGTAAGTTATTCGTCATATTGGGCACTTCGACATACGAAATGGCTCCACCTGGAGAGAGTTGCTGAAATTTGGATTCAAACGTCAATTTCTTGAAGGCATCAATGGGTTCGGTTACATGAACGTGATAAGAGTTGGTGATGTAGTTTTTGTCCGTAACATGAGGAATTAACCCAAAACGATCCTGAAGAGTTCGCGCAAATTTATACGTCGTAGATTCCATAGGTGTTCCATACAAGGAAAAGTCAATGTTGTGCATCGCTTTCCAACGGGCACAGGCGGCATTGAGATAATCCATAATCCGTTTAGCAAATTTAAAGCCATCGGAATCGGTATGAGAAACTCCACGCATATAGTAAACCGCTTCACATAAGCCCGCATAGCCTAAAGAGATAGTTGAATAACCTCCAAAGAGTAGTTTATCAATGGTTTCCCCTTTTTTAAGACGGGCCAAGGCTCCATTTTGCCACAGAATAGGGGCTACATCACTTGGCGTATTTAAAAGGCGCTCATGGCGAATCATTAAAGCTCGATGACATAACTCAAGGCGTTCATCAAAAATTCGCCAAAATTCTTTTTCATTGCCTCTTGAAGAACAAGCCACATCGACCAAGTTGATGGTCACTACGCCTTGATTGAAACGACCATAGTATTGTGGGTTTCCTGCTTCATTGATATAGGGAGTTAAGAAAGAGCGACATCCCATGGCGGGATAACAATGGCCTTCTCCATTGGCATCCACTTTTAATTTCAGCATCATCTTTTCAGAAATATAATCAGGAACCATACGTTTAGCCGTACATTTGGCAGCTAATTTGGTGAGGTAATAATATTCACTTTCGGGATGAATATTATTTTCAGAAAGTACGTATATAAGTTTAGGGAAAGCGGGCGTAATGTAGTGACCACTTTCATTTTTCACCCCTAAAATCCGTTGTTTTAAAACCGCTTCAATGATGGAGGCCAAGTCGGCTTTTGTTTGTGGATCCTCTACTTCATTGAGATCCATAAAAACTGTAATAAAAGGCGCTTGCCCATTGGTCGTCATCAAAGTGATGACTTGGTATTGAATGGTTTGGACTCCTTTTTCAATTTCCCTTTGAACCCGCATCTCGGCAATTTCATTTACAGTGTGATCATCTGTGGGCAAGTTCATGGACTCAAGCTCTTGGCGCACTTCTATACGAGCTTTTTGACGCGAAATGTCGACAAAAGGAGCTAAGTGGGAAAGCGTAATGGATTGCCCCCCATATTGAGAGCTCGCCACTTGTGCAATGATTTGGGTCGCAATGTTACAAGCTGTGGAAAAACTATGCGGTTTTTCAATCATGGTTTCTGAAATGACGGTTCCATTTTGCAACATATCTTCTAGGTTAACTAGGCAACAATTGTGCATGTGTTGAGCAAAGTAATCAGAGTCATGAAAGTGAATTAAACCATTGTCGTGAGCTTCCATAATGTCATGGGGCAATAAAAAGCGACGGGTAATGTCTTTCGATACTTCTCCAGCCATATAATCACGCTGTACAGAGTTAACAAGAGGATTTTTATTGGAATTTTCTTGTTTTACTTCTTCGTTATTGCGCTCCAATAAAGCCATGATTTGTTGGTCAGTCGAATTGTTTTTTCGAACCAAGGCTCGTTCATATCGGTAAGTAATGTAGTTTTTAGCTACCGCATAAAAGCCATGATGCATTAAGGCCGCTTCCACCATGTTTTGAATCTCTTCGACACTAGGAGAACGCTTAATTTTTTCACATTGTTCAACGACCTCATTGATGACTTCAGACAATTCAGAGTCATTCATTTGATAATGCATCGTTGCTGCATTCGCTTTGCGAATTGCACTTTCAATCTTAGAAACTTCGAAGAACACTTCTTCGCCACTTCGCTTGATGACTTTCATTCAGCTCTCCTCCTTCTTTTAATAGAATGAACAGAAATATAAAAGATTTATATTCACGGCTTTATCACAAGCCGAAGAAAACGAATTCCAAATTGTGAAATCTAAAGGCAGCTCTCTTTTTAGAAGGAGAAGCACAAAGAGAGATGTCACAAATTTAAAAAACGTATGTAAGAAATGATTTTAATTCGCTTAAAAGCAAAAAATCACCATCAATTTTGCTCAATTTATTAAGGGATCTTCTTCAAATTTTATGGAAGAATAGAACCTATGATTAGGCATGACCTAGTATAACGATGAGTTTTGAGGTTGAAAAGGCGAATGATTATCCCCCCGTGAAGCCCAAGAGGAAAAGAAAAGAGCTTTTTTTGGAAGGGTATCGCAATTTCCATTCCATCGAGTGGAAATAAGGCATGAGAAAAATTTTTTTTCTAGGGTTCGAATTGAGCTAAGTTTGCCACTTTAGAAACCATGTTCTCAGATTGAAAAATTTCCCAAACTGCCAAAAGGAGGAAAAGAACTTGGATAGAAAAAATTCGAATACAAAAAAAAACGGACTTCAAAGTCCGTTTAAAAAAGACCAAATGAAACAAAGGCTTCTTATACTTCTAGTGAATTCTATGTATTCATATCTTCCATTTCTTCATAAGTTCCCTTTTTCAAAGCCTCAAGCTCGCTCTGACTTGGTTTTGGAGTAGGTATTTCATATTTTTCTAAATAGTTTAAGTAGTAACTCGACAATCGTGGATAGTCATTGAGATAGATAGGACTCACCCGTCCATAGGCATACACTTGAATCCCTAAAAGAATTCCACCCAAGATACTACAAAAGCTCCAAGAAAAAATGGTGCCTAACCGTTCGTTTCCAAAGCCGATCACTAAAGCACGGCTAATTCCTTGATACCCTGCGACCATCATCAAAGCAAAGGTGGTAAAAGAAGGCATAATATAGCGACCTTGAGGTTGAAAATCATCGGTCCAAGAATAATACAAGCTCAATCCAATGACTAAAATGGCGGATAAAGCGGCAAAAAAATAAAATATAAGATTTTGTGAAATCTCAGGTGAGGTCCATCTTCGCTTTACCAAGTTGAACAATTTTATGCCAAGCCAAATGGCATATTGTCCCAAAAAGAACACCAAACCAAGAGTTAACAGGTAGGCAGCAAATTTATAAATTTCCGCAGGGAAAACAAAATCCATAATGCCAAGCCAAGCAATCGTAGAATAAAAAGTCTTAGTGCTCCAAGAAAAGCCTTGTCCATTGGTGTAATTCCATAAGTCAAAATAAGAAATACCTTCTCGATATGGCTTAAATATGGCAGAAGGCTTTAAGTCTGGAGTTCCATATAATTCGCCCATCACGATTCGAGTGTTCATGCCAAACACATCCCCATCGTATAAATACATATTACGGATAAACCACCAACCAGCAATGAGAAACGTAATTCCAATAATGGTGAATGTCTTTTGCCAAACAAGTTTTCGTTGAACTTGGCTCATTCCATGATGAAAAGCTGTTAAGAAAAAAAGAGGAATGGAGAAAAGAACATAGGGATAGGCATTATAATAGGATAAAATTGTTAGTCCCAAAGCAATAGCAAATCGATAACAATCGGCCCAGGTCCAATTTTCTTTTATCCCCCGTATCCAACAATATAAAATTGCACTTACACAAGCGAGACTGAAAATATCATTGTTATGATAGCTACATAAAAATGTAATTTGAGGAGTGATGGCACAAACAGCACCTAAAAAAAAGGCCCAAACCGGCTTCCATTCGAGCCATTCACTAATGCGGAAGCAAAAATAAACCGTTGTCACGCCACTTATGACCGAAATAATGCGTACCGAAAGCACCAAAGCCCAAGGATTTGTGGTAAAAAGAGAAACAATACGCATATTAAAAGCACCAATCATATTGACCAGCATAGGACGAAGAGCATAAGAAAATCCCCAGCCTTCAATGCGTACAGCGGGTTCCCAAGCATTAGGCAATCGGCCGTTTAAATAAATGTAGTTCGATAAAATAATACGTTGATACTCATCCGGAGACTTATCCATAGGAACGGTGAGCATCCAGATTACATCCAGCATAAAAACCAAGACCAAAAAAACCGTAATCCAGGTCCAGATTTTGCGTGAATAGCCAAAGCGTGGTGCTTTAGCCCTTCGATTCAAGGAAATCTCTCCTTTCTTTCATGAGCTACTTTTTCACCATAGCAGAAAAAAAGGGAAAAATTCTTGTTTCTAAGCTTTTCAATTTTTGAGTAAGCGAAATGATTTATTTAGGTAAAAAAATAGAAATGGACTCTAGAATTTTGTTCTTCCTTGCTGGTTTAAAAACAGTCTTAAAAAATGAGGTCATATCCTAAGAAGCCATTTAAAGAACGATTGAGAAAATCCTCTTTAAATGGTTTTGAATTTTGAACAAAGGCTTTGATAAGTAATTTCTTATTTTTTCTAAACCTTTTATAATAGGATCATTATGAAAAAAATTGCGATTTTGATCCCATGCTATAACGAATCCAAGACCATCGAAAAGGTGATCAAGGATTATCGCGCCGCGTTTCCGCATGCGGACATTTATGTGTATGACAACAATTCGACGGATAACACTGATGAAATCGCGCGCAATGCCGGCGCCATTGTACGCTATGAACCCAAACAGGGAAAAGGAAATGTCGTTCGTTCTATGTTTCGTGACATTGAAGCAGATTGCTATGTCATGGTGGATGGAGATGATACTTATCCTGCTAGTGATGCTAAAAAGTTAGCCAACTTGGTTTTAAACGATGGAGTCGATATGGCCATTGGGGATCGACTTTCTTCAACCTACTTTACCGAGAATAAACGGCCTTTTCACAATGTGGGAAATCGCTTGGTCCGTTTTTTAATCAATACTTTTTACGATGCGGATGTGACCGATATCATGACAGGCTTACGGGCTTTTTCTTGGGATTTCGTCAAATCCTTTCCCGTTCGATCCAAAGGGTTTGAAATTGAAACGGAAATGACGATCTTTTCTCTTGATAACAACATGAATTTAGCCGAAATTGCCATTGACTATCGCGATCGGCCCGAGGGCAGTGTTTCCAAACTAAATACTGTAAGTGATGGCGCAAAAGTTCTCAAGACGATCGGCACACTCTTACGCGATACAAAACCCTTTGCCTTCTTTACCTGTATCTCTCTTGTATTTGCGGTGATTACAATTTGCTTGTTTATCCCCATCTATCTTAATTTTTTGCATACGGGACGAGTGGAGCGCATTCCAACATTGATTATGGTCAGTCTTTTTGGAATCTGTACTTTTCTTTGCTTCTTTACAGGTGTCATTTTGACGAGTTTGCGCAAAAATCAAAAAAGTGAATTTGAGCGAGATTTAACCATGCTTCGTCAACAGAAAGAAATTCGTCATCTTGAGCATAAAATTCGCCGCGAAGAACAAGAGATGGTCAATCTTTTAAATCGAAAAGGCCTCTATTCTTCCAAAGATCAAGGGTTTGGGAAACCTACAAAAACGCGAAGTTCTTTTAAGGAAAAAGAATCGAGCGATAAAATGGTGAATAAAGCTTCACGTTCTCCTAAACCTTCTTCTCGCACGAATTCTAGAAATCTGGAAAATAAAAGTGCTCAAAATTCACCTTTGAAGGAAAATTCTACTTCCACTTTAGTGAATGAAAAAAAAACAATTTCTGATTTAGCCAATTCCACTTCAAAGACTGAGGCTTTAGATTCAAGGGTTGAGAGTGTAGTTTAATGGCCCAAAATTTAACCAGAGCTAAAAAAGAAAAAATTTCTATTTGGAAAATAGAAGTACTGCTGGAAACAGGTATGATTTTTCTTACCACTTGCAGTATTTTGTATTGGTTTCCAAACAGTACTTTGGCTGCATGGATTGGCTTTCCGATCGCTTTGATCAATTTATTGCGCTTATGGATTTCAACTTCATTAAATCAGTGGTTTGAATGGCTGTATAAGTGGCGGTGGCTGATTGCGCTTCTCGTGTTTGGGATTGGCGTTTTGTTTCAGCTTCATTTCTCGAATGTAGCTGCTTATACTCAAACCTTTGTAGCCGATCCAAGTGTGGAGGACTCCATCCTTTTTGGCGTACCTCGAGTCATTCGTACTGATGAATACAATGTGCAATTGCCCTATTTCTTTTCGCAATACTACAACGATT
>CAYTMK010000005.1:0-52733 GCA_964438885.1 uncultured Erysipelotrichaceae bacterium
GTAAAGATAAGAGTAGATGAAAAAAGATACTAGCCGTTGGGTATCAAACTATAAAAATAGTTAACACGCATATTAGTAGTTATTTTGGTTAATAAAAAGCAACGGTGAGTTCAGAAATAGACATATCATCCATGAATTCTTTTAAAGCCAAATAGGCTTTAGAGCGAGTGGATAAAATGTCTTCCGTTCCATTTTCACAACGAGCCATTAGATACTTAATTTCCTCTTGAGACAGTTCATTAGAAAAGATATTTTTCTCTAAGTAATTGATTTGATGATCATCGAGCCACTTTTTGGCTTTGCGACAATTGGCACATCCAGGAGAGGTATAAAATAAGACTGGAACTTCCATATTTGGGATAGAAAAAACCGAACCTTTCTTTCTTTTTACATAAGCACAATATAGAAATTGATTTTACCTAAAAATAATAAAAATTTGATATTTTAATATATTTGTGTTATGTTTTTTATCTTTATAATGGCTTTATCCTACTCGTCCGCTTAAGGTTATGCAATATGAATTTATGAATAAGAAAGGTTTATGAGATTTCCATTTCATTTTTAAGAATTTTTAAAGCCTCTTGTAATTCATAAAAGGGAATTCCTAAAATCTTTGTTTCTCTTGAAAGAGAAGCAGAGAAAACCGATTTTTAGAACCTACCTAAAGACTGCTTACCCAAAAGAATCAATAAAGTGACTTGAGGTTCTAGACGATTTTTGATAAAAAAGGATGAGGCTCTTTACAGAGGAGCCTTATCCGCTTAAAAATTGAGTGAACGCTTTTCGTTGGTTCAGCACGCATTCTCATCTAAAAGGAAAAGAATGCGTACTGAACCAAAAAATCTTTTCCATCTCTTGAGATCTCTGTCTTTTTTGAAAAGCGAAGAGATGTTCTTTTTTGTATTTTGAAAGGTGAATTTTATTATGGGAAGACATTTTGAGGTGCGTGCAGCTGCTATGGCCAAAACCGCTGCCGCCAAAGCCAAGGTATATTCAAGATATTCCAAGGAAATCTTAGTGGCCGCAAAAAGTGGTGTTCCCGATCCAGACATGAATCAAGCGCTAAAAAAAGCGATTGCCCGTGCCAAAGCGAACTCTGTTCCTAGTGATGTCATCAAACGGGCGATTGATAAAGCCAAATCTTCTGCCGATGAAAGTTTTTCAGAAGCACGTTATGAAGGATTTGGAGCTGGGGCTGGTTCTACAGTCATCATTGACTGCTTGACCGATAATGCCAATCGTACGATTGCGAATCTTCGCTCTTGTTTCAACAAATCTCATTCCAAAATGGGAGTGAATGGTTCGGTTTCTTTTGGGTATGAAGATCTTGGCGTAATCGTGGTGCCATTTGAAGACGAAGATGCGATGTTTGAAGCGTTGTTGGATCGTGATATCGAATTACATGATACGGAAGTTGAAGATGGATATATGACCATCACAGTAGATCCAACCCAACTCGATGAAGCCAAAGAAGCGATTGATGCTTTGATTCCAGATGTGAAATACGAAGTATTAGAACGTCGTATGGTACCCAATGAGACGGTTGAACTTTCTGGAGATGATTTGGAAATGTTCAAACGCTTATTAACGCTTTTAGATGACGTAGATGATGTTCAAAACGTCTATCATAATGTAGCAAATGTTTAAAACTCTTTTTTGAAGGATAGAACCGGAAGCTTAAAAGGTTTTCGGTTCTTTTTGATTGAAAGGGACAAACTCGCTTTCTCATTTATATTTATCCATTTTTTCCCAAAGTTGATCGCCCTTGCGATTCGAAAGGGCCGTTAAAAAATTATCATGGGCTTCAGGATATTGGGTATATAGAGATTGAAGAAGGGCCTTCATGTGAGTGCGCTCACTATGACCATCGTTAGGACAAACGGGTTTGACATGAGGAATGTTGTTTTGTAGACAAGCCTGAATGATTTCTTCTTCTTTTAGATACACAAAGGGTCGAATCATCGTCATATCCATACGAGACATATATTGTAAGGGTCTAAAAGTAGCCATACGAGAACCATGAATCATGTTCATCAAAAGTGTTTCCATGGCATCATCGCCGTGATGGCCAAATACCACTTTATTGCATCCAAGCTTTTTGGCGGTTTCCATCAACGTGCCTTTTTTTAAAGTGGAACAAAGTGAACATTGGATTTTCCCATTCTTCTTATTTTGCTCCATTTCTAAGATGTCATAAATGTGGGTCTTTACAATGTGAAGATCTAGACCATATTGATGAGCAAATTCTTCCATCAGATGATTTTCCTGGTGAGTATTTCCTAAATCCACATGAATGGCACAAAGAGAAAAATCCTTCCCTTGAAATTTTTGATAGATGGATAAAGCCAAAAACAATAACATGGAATCTTTCCCTCCAGAAAGGGCTAGGGCAAGTTTATCTCCAGGCGCAATGAGGCCATAGTCTTCATCCGCATGGCGAATAGCGCGCAAAATAGGCTGTAATTTCATAAAAATCCTCTTTCTTTTAAAACGAGAAAAAAGAAGCCTTTCCTCAAAGCGAAAGGTATCCTCCTGAAAACGATTGCCAAGTCGCTATTTTAGTATCCTTTAGGCTCCTCTCTTTAGATTCCCGCTTTTGGCGTGCTAGAGTAAAAATCAAATCATCAACAGGGAGGAAACAATCATGTGTGGAATTGTTGGATACATTGGCAATCGGCAAGCAGCTCCAGTTTTATTAAACGGCTTGCAACATCTTGAATACCGCGGCTATGATTCAGCCGGAGTCGCTGTAAGAGAACCCAATGGAAAGATTCAAGTGGTGAAAGCCAAGGGGCGTTTAAAAAATTTAGATGAAAAGATCGATGGCGGACGAACTTTAGAGGGACAAGTGGGCATTGGACATACACGCTGGGCCACCCATGGAGAACCGAGTGAATCCAATGCCCATCCACATATTTCCATGAATCAAGTCGTTGTAGCCGTTCATAATGGCATCATTGAAAATGCGGCTGAACTTCAAAACAAATTGGAAAAAGCAGGGTATGAATTTTACTCTCAAACAGATACGGAAATCGCAGTAAACCTAGTGGAGTACTACTATCGGAAATATCATCAAGGGCCTGTGGATGCGATTGCCCGAGCTATGATCCGTATTCGTGGCAGCTATGCGCTAGGGATTTTATTTGAAGATGAACCTGAGGTCCTCTATGCAGCGCGTAAGGACTCTCCTCTTATCATTGGAAAAAACGAACAAGAAGCCTTTTTGGCAAGTGATGTTCCCGCTATTTTAGATCAAACCAATTCAGTTTACTACATTGATAATTTAGAAATTGCTAAGCTCACGGCCGAAAATATTGAATTCTTTAATTTAGAAAGGGAACCCATTTTCAAAGAGATTCATCATGTCGATTGGGATCCTAAATCCGCCGGAAAAGATGGATTTGAGCACTACATGATGAAAGAAATCCATGAGCAGCCTAAAGCACTTGAAACGGCTCTTCATCATTACTTGCCTGAACAAGAAATCGTCTTTGACCAAGAGGTTCAAGCTCTACTTGATCCAGAAAATATCGATCAGGTAGTGATCACCGCTTGCGGATCAGCTTATCATGCTGGACTAGCGGCCCAATATGTCATTGAAGAACTTGCCCGAATTCCTGTACGGGTGGAATTAGCGAGTGAATTTCGCTATCGTAATCCTTTGATTTCGCCTCGAACCCTTGTCATTGTTCTTTCTCAGTCGGGTGAAACAGCGGATACTCTGGCTGCTTTGCGTTTAGCCAAAGCGCATGGTGCACCCGTCCTAGCGATTGTCAATGTCCTGGGGAGTTCCATTGCGCGGGAAGCAACTGCTACTCTCTATACCCATGCTGGTCCAGAAATTGCGGTGGCTACCACCAAAGCCTATTCCAACCAGCTTGTTCTATGCGATTTAATCGCTATCGATTTGGCTTTTAAACGAGGCACTATTGATGAAAAACAAAAAGAGGAATTGTTAGCCAATCTAGCCCAATTGCCAAGTCAAATGCAGACTATTTTAGAAGATAAAGAACGAATTCAATGGTTTGCGGCCAAATATTCAAGAGCCAAAGATGTCTTTTTCATTGGACGAGGAGTGGATTATGCGGCCGTGATGGAAGGCTCACTTAAAATGAAAGAAATTTCCTATATTCATTCCGAAGCCTATGCCGCAGGTGAACTGAAACATGGAACCATTTCTTTGATTGAAAAGGGAATTCTAGTGATTTGTGTTTTAACCCAACAGCCTCTTCTTGAAAAGATGATGTCTAACATGACTGAAGTGCGCTCACGAGGTGGCTATCTGTTCGGTTTAACAAAGCGAGGCAATTATAATATTGAAGATACGGCTGATTTTACCGTCTATTTGCCCGTCAATCACGACTTATTTATGCCTTCTCTAGCCATTTTGCCCTTACAATTGCTGGGCTATTATATTTCTGTATCGAAAGGTTTGGATGTAGACAAACCCCGCAATTTGGCTAAGTCAGTCACGGTGGAATAAACTTGGCCCTTTTAAAAGCCAATTTGAAAGGAAGAGGAAGAGACTCTTCCTCTTTTTGTTTAACGAGCGCAAGACTTTCTTTTAAAGAGAAAAGGTCCTTAAAATGGAGTCGTCAATGGCTTGTGCTCTTTATAGTGAAGAAAGGAGCTAGCATGAAAAATCAACCTACTCATGCGCTCAATGGCGTTTTAGTCATCAATAAACCTGCAGGAATGACGAGCTTTGATGTGATTGCGAAACTGCGCAAGAAATACCATCAAAAAAAGTTTGGGCATACGGGGACCTTGGATCCTATGGCCTCAGGCGTTCTCGTGATTTTAGCGGGACAGGCCACGAAAATTTTGCCTTATTTGTCCGATACCGATAAACGCTATCGTGCTTCGATCGCTCTAGGGGCAACCTATGATACCGATGATATTACCGGAACAATTTTAGAGGAAGTTCCCGTTCATTACGACTTTGACTTTGAAGAGGTACTTCAAAGCTTTCAAGGCAAGCAACATCAAAAAGTACCGAAAGCGAGTGCTAAGAAAGTCAATGGTCAAAAACTTTATGAGCGCTTGCGCAATGGGCAATCGGTTCCGGATGTCTATACCGATGTTGAAATTTATTCCATTCATGCTCTTGATGAGAAGAGTTTGTCCTTTGAGGTATCTTGTTCAAGTGGAACCTACATTCGCTCTATTTGTCGCGACTTTGGAGAAAAGACGAACAATGCAGCAGCCATGAAAAGTCTCATTCGCCTTCAAGCAAGTGGATTTGATTTATCCCAGGCCCAAGAGATAGACGCTTCTAGTCATACGGTTTATTCCATCGAACAATTGCTCGATTATCCTCAAGTTCAAGCTTTAAATCCTAGTGATGTACGCAATGGAAAAGCCATCAAACTTGAAAATCAAGAAGCGGAGCGTGTTTTAATGATGGATAAAGAAAACGTTTTGGCGGTCTATTCCCGCCAAAAACCGGGCAGTCCGTGGTATTCCTGTACAAGAGGTCTTTGGTATGATTAGCTATTCCATTTCCCATACAAATTGCCCCACTTTACCTCCTTCGGTGTGTGCGATTGGCTATTTTGATGGTTTACATACTGGTCATCAAAAACTCATTGAAACTGCCAAAGCGCAAGCCCAAAAACGAGGTCTAGCCTGTTCAGTATTGACCTTTTTTCCTGATCCTTGGGCAGTTTTAAAACCCGATCAGCCTCTTCAACATTTAAGTGATTTAGAAGACAAGAAAAGGATGCTAGAAGCCTTTGGAGTGGAGCTGTTTTATATCGTTGATTTTACCAAAGAGTTCGCCTCCCTTTCCATCGAGCAATTTCATGCTTTTTTAAAATCGCTCAACATTCAAGCCATTGTATGTGGATTCGATTTTACCTATGGTTTCAAAGGGCAAGGAAATGCTCAAAGTCTTGAACAATGTGAGGATTTTGAAACCATTGTGGTTTCAAAAATTAGTGATGATCCAACCCTCGAAAAAATTTCGAGCAGTCGTATTGAAAAGCTTATTTCTCAAGGAGAGATGAAAAAGGCCAATGAACTCTTAGGTTACTTGTATTCCGTAAAGGGAACAGTTGTCCATGGCTATCAAAGAGGACGAGAGCTTGGCTTTCCGACGGCTAACTTAGCGTTTGAAGAGGAAGCTTTTTTACCTGGTCGTGGAGTGTATGCAGGATTTGTAGAAGTGGATAACACCATGTTGCCCGCTATGATCAACATTGGAAAAAATCCTACTTTTCAAAACAAGAAGATGACCATGGAAGCTTATATCTTGAATCAATCGCTGCAGCTCTATGGACAAAGCGTGCGCTTCTTCTTTGTGGCTCGCTTACGAGGGGAGAAGAAGTTCGCTTCTCTTGACGAACTAAAAGCGCAATTGAGTCAAGATGAAAACCAAGTGATACCCGCTTTAAGGTCCTCTGCCCCTCTTTTTGCCCCTACAGCTCGAATATGGAGTTTGGCTTGGGCAGATGGTATACTGAACGTATAAAGATTCTTTAAACTGAAGGTATGAGACAAAAAAGTAAAGGTGAAACTATGTCAACTGAAGTAAGCGTAATGAAAGTTACGGACCAATATGGATCCATTGTGTACAACCGCAGTGTTTTTTCCGCTATTGCTCGTAATGTTATTGACGAGACCAAAGATGTCAAAGTAGCGGAAGGCTCTAAGCTTTATCGTTCTGATAAGCTTTCCTGGGTAGAAGATGGAAAACTTTATCTTTCCATTCCAGTACGCATCAGCTGTAAAGCCAATGTCAGTGATACGTGTGCCCAACTCCAAACCAAGATCTTCGAAAGCATTTCGTATATGACCGACTACAAACCAGAATCCATCTCGATTCAAGTGGTTGGCTTCATTTTTTAGTCCAGCCAGCTTTGTGCCTCAAAAGGGAAATCAGTCGATTTCCCTTTTTTCAAAGGATAAAATTGTTTTTTACTCATTTAACCCCCTATTGTGGCGTGGAAAGGACTTTTTATGAAAGAAAAAAAAACGAACCAACGGGCTAAAACCCTTGCAGATGTTCGTCCAATGCGAAAAGAGGATTTACAAGAAGCGTTAGAAAATCGTTTATCTCCTTTTGTTTACGATGCGATTAAAGATCGCTTGGATACGATTCCAGTGCATTTACAAGAAGCACTCGTTCAAAAAATTCGCATTCCTCGTCGGGCGATGATTGATTTTAAAATCCCCTTTAATCGCCATCAACAGCGTGAAATTGCGCTAGAAGCTCTCTATCAACATCTTTTATTGGATAAAGACATTCGCAAAAGCCTTTATGATGCGATGCTTGGAAGCAATGCGGTAGAAGGATATTTGTATTCATTAACTGTTGGAACAGTGGAAAATGAAGAGCATTATAAAGAGCTTTTAAGTCCTTATTTACGAGATGATTGGGAGTTTGACCGCTTATCCTTATTAGAGCAGGCGATCTTGTTGATGAGTTGTCAAGAAATTTTAGAAAACGAAACACCAAAATCTGTGGCCATTAATGAAGCAGTAACTCTGGCCAAAGAGTATTGTGACGATCCATCCCCTAAACTCATCAATGGAATTTTAGACAATTTACCCGATTTTTCCACGAATTCTTCTAGCCAACCTTCCACAAATCAAGAGAAAAAAGATGTAGAAACGAAAAAAGAAATGGCTCAAAGTGAATCCTCACCCTCTTCAACCGATGAGCTACAAGACCAATAAACAAATGCGCACGATTCCAGTTTCTGATTTAGTTCATCAGGTGAATGCATTTTTAGGCCGGAGTGTCAATTTATCTCAAGTCATGATTTCGGGTGAATTATCCAATGTAAAATATGTCAATGGCCATTGCTATTTTGATTTAAAAGATGAAGATGGACAGCTATCTTGTACTCTTTGGAAATCGTATGCCCAAAAGGCAGGATTTCGCTTGGAAGATGGTAGCTCCGTATTGGTTCACGGAGCTTTAACTATTTATGAAAAACGAGGAAGTCTACAACTGAATGTCGATGCCATTGAACCAGTGGGTGTTGGGGCTCTCTATCTACAACTCGAGCGTCTAAAGCAGGATTTGGCCAAACAAGGATTGTTTGATCAAGAGCGTAAAAAGCCCAAACCCACTACGATCCAAAAAATAGGGTTGGTGACTGGAAAAGGGACAGCGGCTTTACAAGATGTTTTAAAAACCATTCGTACCCGCTGGCCCATGGTGGAAGTGCATTTATTCAATACTCCCGTTCAAGGAAAAGAGGCTCCACCTAAAATCGTTAAAGCCCTTGAGGTAGCAGATCAAGCAGGAATGGATGCAGTGCTTTTGGTGCGAGGGGGAGGGAGCTTTGAAGACCTCTTTTGTTTCAATGATTCTCGAATCGTAAAGACTTTAGCCAATATGAAGACGTATACGGTGACGGGGATTGGCCATGAAATCGATACTTCTCTTGCGGATCTAGCCGCAGATCATCGTGCTTTAACACCCACGGCAGCGGCCCAATGGGTAACGCTTGACCAACGGGAAGTTCAGGCACGTATTCAAAGTTTACAAGAGCGATTGATGAGCCAAACCAATCACATCTTTACTCAAACGGCTCAACATCTGATGCATCTTCAAAATTCGTTTCCAGATCCGTTACAATGGATTGCATTTCGTCAACAAAAAGCAGCTCTCCTACAGCAACGCTTAGCCCAATTGTCTCTCACCCGCTTTAGGAGTATCCAACAACGCTTTCAAAACTTAGATCAAAGCTTGCAGTTCACTTTGCAACAACGTCTTGATCAAGCGACCAAGCAAACGCAGAGTGTAAACCGTGCACTTTGGTTGCAATCCCCCAAAAATCGCATTCAGGTGCAACAAACGCATCTCAAAAGCTTAGAGATGACCTTCTCTCAAAATATTGAGCATGTTTTGTCTACGCAAAGGCAAGAGCTGAATTCTCTTCAAACGCTCTTAGAAGCGCTTAGTCCAGAGCGCTTATTGCATCAAGGCTATGCCATTGTAGAAGTGCAAGGCAAACCCATTCATCAAGCAAGCGATCTCACTTTAAATCAAGAGGTGCTCTTGCGCTTTGGTCAGGGACAAGCGAAAGCGAAAATCATCGATCTGGTGTCAAAAACGACTCCTCATTAATTCCAAGACGCCAATGAATCTTTTTCGATTCAAACGCAAACGCTTTTCACTTCTGGTTTGCTAGGCGTCTTGCTTTTTGGTTAGGCTCTTTTTAAAGGTGCTCTTTCTTTTTGGCTCATTTTAAGCTACATTCTATTGTTAGTTTTCTTTTGAAAAAATGAGCCATTTCTTAAGTTCCTTAGTAAAAGAGAAAAATGATGAAATAGAATTTTTTCTTTAGAAAGAGAGGCTTCTATGGCTCAAGAAAAACTCACTTTTCAACAATCCCTTGATCGCTTAGAACAAATCGTGGCGCAATTATCCAGTCCCCAAATCGAATTGGAAAAAGCGATGGACTTATTTAAGGAAGGATTGGCTTTGTCCAAAAGCTGTCAAAGCCAACTTGAAGCCTTCGAGACCCAAATGAATGAGCTCATTGAAGAGAATGTATAGTATGGATACCTATTCACAAAAATTGCTCGAACTCAAAGAGATGTTTGAAGAAAGTTTAAAGGATTCCCTTTTTTCTCTTCCTCCGTCTCGCTTAAAAGAAGCCATGCGCTATTCTTTATTGGCCCCAGGTAAACGGATTCGTCCCTTGTTGTTGTTTGCCACACTTGAAGCCTATGGACTGGATCCGCATCTTGGCTTTCCAACGGGAAAAGCGATTGAGATGATTCATACCTATTCGCTTATTCATGACGATATGCCGGAAATGGATAATGACGATTTGCGTCGAGGTCGCCCCACCTGTCATAAACAATTTGGGGAGGATACGGCGCTTTTAGCAGGGGATGCCCTTCAAAGTTTGGCTTTTGAAACACTGTGTCAAACCGAGGATGTGACCAAAATTCCAGCTTTAGTGCGCCTCACGGCTCAAATGGCTGGAGCCCAAGGAATGTGTTATGGCCAGGATTTGGATTTGCAGGCCACAGAGGTAACCAGTCTTCCAGAGCTTATTGCCATTGAGAGTCGCAAAACAGGTTGTTTGATGGCCCTTCCTTTAGCGGCTGGAGCCATTTTAGCCGGTCATGAAGAAGATGTTCCTAAATGGAATCGAATTGGAAACCTGATTGGAATTCAATTTCAAATTCAAGATGATTTGTTAGAAGAACTTTCTAGTGCTGAAGCGATGGGAAAAAGTTTATCGGATGCCCGCAATGAAAAAGCAACCGCTCTTTCTGTATTTAGTCTTGAAGAAGGACAAAATCAGGTGCTTGAATATGATAAGCAGATTCAAGCTACTCTTGATCAGTTCAATCTGGATGATGGATTGCTTCGAACCTTAATTCAGCAGCTCGCTACACGGACGCATTAGCTTTTGGAAGGCAGCTTTTACTGATTTCTTCTTTTTCTTTTTTCTTAGCTTCCCTTTAGACTGGTCTCGGTCATTAGAAAGGAGGGACTGGGTTGAAACTATCGCAACTTCATCACCCGCATCAACTCAAAGGTCTCAGTCTTTTAGAACTAGAAGATCTTGCCAACCAGATCCGACTTTTTTTAATTGAATCCATCTCCAAAACAGGGGGGCACCTTTCTAGCAATTTAGGGGTAATTGAACTCACCTTGGCCTTGCATACAGTCTTTGATTCGCCAAAAGATAAAATCATTTTCGATGTAGGCCATCAATCGTATTCCCATAAACTCATTACCAATCGTCTCAGAGCCTTTTCTAGCCTTCGCCAATACAAAGGACTTTCTGGCTTTCAAAAACGCAGTGAGAGTGAACATGATCCTTGGGAAGCGGGCCATTCTTCGACGGCCATCTCCGCTGGATTGGGATTTGCGGTGGCTAGAGATTTAACTGGCCAAAATTATGATGTGATTAGCGTAGTGGGAGATGGATCTTTGGCCAATGGAATGTCCTTAGAAGCCCTCAATGATCTGGGCGCTCAAAAACGGAAAATGATCATTGTATTCAACGACAACAATATGTCTATTTCGCCCAATCGTGGAGGCATTGAATCCTCCATTACACGTGTACGAACCTCCAATTTGTATCGCACCACGAAACGAGACTTGTATGAATCGCTCTCTTCAAGTGATGTAGGAAAAGAAATTTTAGATTTTTTACGCTATTCTCGTGATCGTCTTAAAGAGCGCATGATTGATGCACCACTTTTTACCCAGTTTAACGTAGACTACATCGGCCCAATTGATGGCCATAATATCGGCGATTTAATTCGCGCTTTTCAAACAGCTAAAGAGCACGATGGTCCCATTGTGGTTCATGTGATGACAACGAAGGGACAAGGATATCCCTATGCGCAAGAAGATCGAACAGGCGTTTGGCATGGCGTAGCACCTTTTGACATTGCAAGTGGACAGTTTAAAACGACCAAAAAATCAGATTCCATTAGCTGGTCCCAACTCATTACCCGCATTCTCATTCGTCTTGCTGCTACGGATGAGCGATTGTGCGCTATTACCCCAGCTATGGCTACGGGAAGTGCTTTATTGCCCTTTGCGCAAAAGTATCCGAAACGATTTTTTGATGTAGGCATTGCCGAAGAGCACGCAATTACCATGGCTGGGGCGATGGCAGCGGGTGGTTTACATCCCTTTATTTCCATTTACAGTACATTTTTACAACGAGGCTATGATCAGGTTTTACACGATATAGCGCGTATGGATTTGCCTGTGGTTTTTGGCATTGATCGCGCTGGATTGGTCGGAGCCGATGGAGAAACCCATCAAGGAATTTATGATATTGCCTTTTTATCCACGATTCCTAATATCATTGTGTGCCAACCTAAAGATGCTTATGAGGCCCAAAATTTGCTTTATACCGGTTTTAGATGTAAACATCCATTTTTTATTCGCTACCCCAAAGGAACCGTGAACTATCGCGTTCTTTCGCAGCTTGAAGAGATTCCGATTGGCTCTTGGACAAAAACGATGGTAGGAGATCGTGCGCAACAAATTATCATTGCTTATGGCCAAGACGTTGATCGAATTATTGAACGAGCCAAACAAGAAAAGCGCAATCTCATGGTCGTCAACGCTCGATTTTTTAAGCCCATTGATACCCAGATGCTCGATGAACTCATGGCGTTAAATTTACCCATTGTGGTCTATGAAACAGATAGTGCTCAAGGAGGATTGTCAACAGCCATTGCGGCTCATCTTGGTCAAAAGCATCCTCACTTTTTCAAGCTTTCGTTGCGCGATGGATTTATTCCTCAAGGAACTGTTTTCGAACTGCGTAAAGAGCAACGCGTTACTTTGGATGATTTATTTCAAGAACTTAATCAAATCGATCAAGCTTCGAAAGAGCCAGAATTGTCTATCCAAGGGCCAAGACAAGAAGAGTTTACTCAAAAAGAAGAAATAGAAAGAGAATAATCTGTGCGGCTAGACCTATATTTAAGAAATTTGCTCAACTCTAGAACAAGAGCAGCCGATGCGATTAAAGCTGGTCGAGTCCAAGTCAATGGAAAAACGATTACTAAGCCAGCTTTTCAGATCAGTGAAAACGACGAGATTCAAATTGCTCCAATTCAACATGATTACGTTTCTAGAGCAGGCGGGAAGCTTTTAGCAGCCATCGAAGCCTTTCATATTGATATAGAGGGTCAATGTGTTTTGGATATTGGTGCAAGCACTGGTGGCTTTACCCAATGTTGTCTGGAGCATGGAGCCAGCAAAGTCTATGCCCTTGATGTGGGACATTTACAGCTTTCGCCCCTTCTTGAAAAGAATCCTCGTGTAGTAAAAATGGAAGGAATCAATGCCAAAACCATTAAAAAAGATTGGTTTGATCCTCCTATCGCCTTTCTATGCATGGATACAAGCTTTATTAGTGCTCTAGATATTTTACGGCCTGTCTTTAAAGAATTTGTTCCAGATCATTTAGTGGTGCTTGTCAAACCACAATTTGAATGTGGAAAACAAGCCCTCAACAAAAAAGGAGTCATCCGTCATCCTAAATACGAAAAAGAAGCCTTAGACAAAGTCTTAGGCTTTCTTAACACCTTTTATGCCATCACCAAGTGGATTCCTTCACCTGTGGTGGGACGAGAAGGAAATCAAGAATATTTAGTATATGCTAGCCAAAGGAGGTCGTGCGGTGATTGAACAACTGATGGTTCAAGACTATATCTTGTTTGAAAAGGCTCAAATCGATTTTCGCCGCAATATGTCCGTCATTACTGGAGAAACAGGGGCAGGGAAATCTCTTTTGATCGATGCGATCGAAGCCATTTCTGGGGGGCGTACCTTTAAAAATGTAGTACGAAAAGGGAAAGAAAAAGCAATATTACAAATGGTATTGAGTGATCCAAGTGAAGAGGTCAAAGAAATGCTAGCCGAAAATGGCTTTGATTTTGAAGAAGATATCATTTTAACTCGTATTGTTTCGGCCAACGGGAAAAGTCGCATGTTGCTCAATTCAAGAGTAACGACCAATAGCTTTGTTTCCCAATTGGTATCTAAAATGGTGGATGTACATTCTCAAATGGATACCATTCGATTGCTCGATCCTACCCTCCAACTCGATTTGCTCGATCGCTTTGCTAAAACCGAAGAATTACGCACCAAAACCGCCCAAGCTTATATGGTTTTACACCAACTAGTTCAAGAACTACGCAAGCTTAAACGAGAAACTCTTTCAGAAAGCTATCTTGATTCTTTATCTCGTCAACTTGAAGAAATTAAAAACGCCAATATCCAACCAGGTGAACTGGAAGAACTCGCCCAACAAATTCAAGAAGCCTCGGCTGTCCAGGCTTCTATAGAAAATTTGGCCGAAGCCTACTATGCCTGGAAAAAAGAACAAGGTATTTCGGATTCCCTTTACCAAGCCATGCGTTTATTGGAAGCAACCCCGACTAAGGAGGATTTTGGAGGGAAACTGCGCAATTTGTACTATGAGATGCAGGATATCTTTGAACAAATCGAGGGATTACAATATGGGGCCAATGAAGGAGCGGCCAAATTGGATCGCCTTCAAGAACGGGAGCATTTGATTAAACTGCTTTTTCGCAAGTATGGCGGAACCTATGAGTCGATGATGGAGGCCTATGATCATCTCAACACCCAAGTAGACCGCTTTTTGCATCGTCAAGAACTCTTTGAAAAGCTTGAAAAAGAGCGCAAAGAAGCAGCTAAAGTTTATCGTGAACTAGCTAGCCAACTTCATCTGCAACGTCAAGCGGTAATTCCAGAATTAAAGCGTCAAATCGAAGGCCATGCCAAAGATTTGATGTTGGAACATTGCCAATTTGACATCCGCTTTGAAACCAAACCAGCTTCCAAAGATGGCATGGATACGATTGAATTCATTGCGAGTATGAACCCAGGACAACCGCTCACTCCCATTAAACAATCGGCGAGTGGGGGAGAACTTGCTCGTTTAATGTTGGCCTTAAAAGTCGTTTTTCAAGCTGAAAATGGCATTGGAACCCTCATATTCGATGAAATCGATACCGGAGTTTCTGGGAAAGTCGCTTTGGCCATGGGAGCCAAGATGCATGCGCTAGCCAAGTCTTATCAAGTCCTGTGCATTACCCATTTACCAAGCGTCGCAGTATGGGCAGATGATCACTATCGAGTACGCAAAGAAACGGATGGTTTAACGACAAAAACGGATGTAAAGATGCTCAATGAAGAAGAGCACTATGAAGAGTTAGCCATCATGGCCAATGGCTCAGCTGACTCTACGGCAGTTGAAAGCATGAAAGAACTCACCCAACGCGTGAGAAGAGAGGAGTAGCTATGGCTAAAGTTCTCTTTCACATCGATCTCAATGCTTTTTACGCTTCAGCCGAGGAAATACGCCATCCTGAATTCAAGGATAAACCTCTTGCCATTGGGATGGGGAGTACGTACGGGGTGATTTCCACTTGTAATTACCTCGCTCGCGATTATGGAGTTCATTCCGCCATGCCCTCCAAACAAGCGAAAGCTCTTTGTCCACAACTTGTCATTCTTCCTGCTGACCTTGAATATTATCGTAAACTCTCCAATCAGTTTTTTGCCTATCTCCGTCAATATACTGGAAAACTTGAAGTTCTTTCGATTGATGAATGTTTTTTAGATGTCAGTGAAGTGATTTCCCAATTTCCAAGGCCTTTGGATTTAGCGGTTTCTATTCAAAGAGGTCTGTTGGATACTTTAGGACTCAAGTGCTCCATTGGAGTGGGACCTACTCGCTTTTTAGCGAAGATGGCTTCGGACATGTATAAGCCCATGGGAATTAGTGTGTTGCGCAAGCGGGATATTCCAACTAAACTCTATCCGTTGCCCATAGAAGCTTGTTTTGGAATTGGCAAAAAGACCATTCTGCGCTTAAAGGAAAAACATATCCACACAATTGGCGATTTAATCGATGAAGGGCACGCTAAAGATGCTCGATCCATTTTACAAAATCGATATTTGGAAGTGGAACAAAATATTACAGGTCATTCTAGCGCTGAATTGATCTATTCTACGACGCGCAAATCCTTTTCCCACTCTCGGACTTATTCCTCTAATCTTTATACCTTTGAAGAGGTAACGGAACAGCTATCGCTTTTAACGCGTCAACTTTCCGCTTCTATGGCCCAAAAGCATCAACAAGGAGCCATGGTATCTCTGACTTTTCGTGATGGGAACTTTCAAAATTCTGTTCACAGTATGCGTCTTCCCTATCCTAGCAATGACTACTTTGTTTTATATGAAGCGCTCTATGCTTTGGCTTCTCGGTATTTTGAACCAGTTGGCTATCGCTTACTTGGAATTAGTGTGGGATCGCTTTTAAATGAAGAACAAATCTTGTTACAGCCTACCTTGTTTGAAGACATTCAAAACACAAGCAATCAACTCATCGCCTCTTTAAATAAACAAGGGGCCAATTTGATGAAGTTAAGTGATTTGTTAACGCAGCAAGAAAGCCAAGAGCAGCTTTCTAAAACTGTTCCCTTCAAGGAAAAAGAAGAAATATGAAGGAAAATCAACACTTAGGGCAAAAAGTCCTTGAAGATCCTATCCTTCAAGACCAATTACGCCAATGGAATCTCGATTTAAAAAGCTTACGTTTAGATTATTTTTTAGATCCCTCCTTTCTTGTTTTTCAACACCGACACCACTTTCGTTTTAATGCCGATTCGGCCGCTCTTGCTCAATTCATTCATATTCGCTCTGGGGAGCGTATCTTGGAAATTGGAACGAACAATGGAGCCATTTTAGCCTACTTATCCCGCTACTCACCAAGCTTTCTGTGTGGAGTGGAGATCTTAAAAGAACCAGCTAAACTCGCTGCTTTCAACATGGAAAGACTTGTTCCTTCTACCATTCCTTGGCAGATCGTTCAAGCCCCGATTCAAGAGTATGGAAAAAGGTTTTCCTCAGCAACTTTAGATGAAAAAAAGGAAGCTCAATTGGATACGGATACTCCATCTTTCTTATCTTCTGATTTGAAAAAGGAGACTGAGGTGGTGTATGGAGAGGATTCTTTTAAGCCGTTTTTCTTTGATGTCGTGCTTTGTAATCCTCCTTATTTTGCCTTGGATTCAAGCCGACATCACGATACGCTTTCTTTGCGACAGTTGGCTCGATTTGAGCAAAATCTTGACTTAGTGGCTATGGTCCAAGAGGCAGCTCGCCTGTTGCGTTCACATGGTCGTTTCTTTTTCGTTCATCGTCCCAATCGCTTAGCGCAAAGCTTTGAAGTTTTAAAAGAAAATGGTTTTTCCATCGCTCGTCTTCAAATTGTCTATGATCAGCGGGATAATGAGGCAAAGGCCTTTTTAATAGAAGCCATTAAAGAAGGGACCTGTGAACCCAAAATTTTAATGCCTTTATTTCGCAGTTAATGGTTAAAATACAAAAAGAAGCCAATCTTATCCCCTATGAGGTTGGCCTCTTTTTTTTCACGTCGTATATTCTAGGAATAGGATAAATTTTTTTCTCCTTATACTAGAAAGGAATAGCTTGTCAGAGAAAAGAATAAAGAAATTTCTCTTAAACTTTGGCCTATAACAAGGTTGAAAAAGAGAGTGAAGTAGGCAAGCTAAAATTGATTATGAGTTGTGAAGGTTGTCCAAGCAAAGGCTCTTGTTCAAAAAACCCTGAATCCTGTGGAGTGAAGACAACTCCCGAGACCCATATTAAGCATATTATTGCGGTGATGTCAGGAAAAGGAGGCGTTGGGAAAAGTACGATAACTGTGATGTTGGCTAAAGCCCTTCGCCGTATGGGGCTACAGGTAGGTATTTTAGATGCAGATATTACAGGACCTTCGATTCCTCGCTTAATGTCTTTAGAGCATGAACAAGCTTATGCGGATGCAAGACAATTTGTTTATCCCATTGTCAGTGAAGATGGCATTAAGATGATGTCTCTTAACTATTTGCTCCAAGATGAAAACGAACCCGTCATTTGGCGCGGTCCGATTGTTTCTAATGTCTTGAAACAGTTTTATGGGGAAGTGATTTGGGGAGATCTAGATGTTCTTTTAATCGATATGCCTCCTGGAACTGGCGATGTAGCCCTTACGATTTTACAAGATTTTCCCGTCAATGGAGTCGTTATGGTTTCTACTCCCCAACCCATGGTTTCTATGATTGTCACCAAAGCCATTCGGATGTGTGAAAAGATGAAGATGCCCGTACTAGGGGTGGTAGAAAATATGGCTTACTTTAAATGTCCTCATTGCCAAGAGCGGACCAATTTCTACAATGCAGAGGAATTGGAACAATTTAAAGAACAAACGAATACAAAGATTTATGCAACGTTACCAATGATTGATTTATTGCGTAATATTAACCAATATGATACTTGGACTTTACGTCAACAAGAACAGTGCAATCATCTCTTTGACCAATTCGCTACAGAGATGATTCATGATGTAGATCAACTTCAAGCCAAATAAGGCTACCATTTCTTCTTTTAAGACAGTTAAAGGCTTAGTGCGGTTCTTATCCCTGTGTGATTCAAAAAAAGGCCCTTAGCATCAGAGTTTGATTCACCAAACGAAGTGAGAGAAGTATAGAAGCATTAAAGAAAGCATAGAAAGGAGTAAGCTACTCGGTTTTACAAGAGTACACTAGACCACCTTTATCTTTAGAAAGAGTCCAATAAGCTTTCCTTAAGAAAAAAAGGTGGACTGAAACTAGAAACTCATCTTGAGTAGCACAAGGCTATGGCCGAAAATAAAAAACCCTCTTCTAAAAGAAAGAAAAAATTCTCCCCAATTAAAGCAAATGTAGCTCGACGTGTGATGGAACTCATTTTGCAAGGAGCAAATGTCCCTTTTCACACCATTTCAGATCCAGAAGAGCTCAATTCAGCCAAAGATTTTATTGCCTCGATCAATAATGAAGTAGTAAATGTTAAGTATATCCTTCATTTTTCTTTTAAAAATAGAGAGATGACCTTAGCCATTAGCGATCAAGGCTATATCTTTATGACCAATATCGGTTTTGATGTCATTTTACCGATCATCATGGACTCTTCGGAGCCAGATCCTCAAATGGTTTTTGCTTATGCTTGTGAATGGTTAACAGCCTTCACGGAAAATCAAGTTTATCTTTTAGCTTTCCATGATGATGAAAAAGTTCTCGTCTTTTTCTTAGGGCCCCATGGTATCCGTCAAACGTATACTTATGGAACCAACATGAACCATTTTGAAACCATCTCTCTAGCCGATCTTGCTCGTGGAACAAATGGCCATCATGAAATTGATTTTCAATTTATCCCCTTTCACATTCTAAAGGAGGATGATCCTGAATTCACAGTCCTGACAGAAGCGAGTCAATTGTTAGAGCAACTCATGGATTTTTCTGATTTTCTCTCTTCGGATGAAGAAGATGACGAAGAGAATGGAAAAGATTTTTTTGCTCAATTCTTTGAGGAAGAAGATGATGAGGAGAGGGATCCACAAGAAAAAAATTTGGATTCTTTATTGGATCGCATTGAACGAGGAAATCGTAAAAAAGGAAAACGATCGACTCGAGAAAAAATAGAGCCTATTGATGTAGAATTTTCTGATTCTAAGAAGAAAAAATAAACTTTTAGTGATCCGTTCTCGGATCACTTCTTTTGTAAAACAGACATCTCAAAAGCTTTTAATTGGAAAATACCTTTAAAAGGCCTAAAATTTTTGAATTTTCCCAAAGTGAAAAGAGAGATATCTTTTCTATTTAAAGGCTATCTTTTTTATCGTTCCTAAAATTAAAAAGGAACGTTTTATGGGATCGTGGTATACTTTGGATAGAAAAGAGAGTCTTATGAAACAAAAAACGGTTCAAGACGAGATTTTTGAAAAATCGCAGGAACTCTTTCGTCAAAAAAGCTATGATGCAGTCACGATTGATGAGATTTGTGCGGCTGTAGGCATTTCTAAACCCACTTTCTATGCTAAAAAGCTCACTAAGCGTATTCTGCTTCTTCAAGCCTATCAGGTTTGTGCCTCCCCCACTTTAGAGGAAACGGATATTTTAGCCTCTATAACAGCTTTAATCGATCAAGTGGTCCAAACAATGTTTCGATATGGGCCAAATCTTTTTGCTGATTTTTTAAAGGAGCATTTAAAAAATCCAGCTTTTGACCTTCTTTTGGTATCCGATTGGACGACTCGTTTGACGCATCTCATCGAAGAGGGACAACGAAAGGGATTCATTTTAAATCAAGAGAATCCGATTGCTTTAGTGAACTTGATTCAGGTTTACTTATTAGGCTATGGCTTTCAATATGCCCTTGGACGAACAAGAGATACTGAAAAACATTTACATACCAGCATCGCTTTGATCTTATTGGCCAATCCTCTTCCCTCTTCAACTTTATCTGAACCAAATTCATCTTTTTCTTTAGAGAAGGACTCCTCTATATCTGAAAAAAGAAATTCTCTTATTCGAAGGGAAAAGCTTATGGAGAGCTAAGGATGCTTCTTAAGAAGAAACCCTAGCTTTGATATTTTGATCTATGAGATATTTGTTATCCCCAGTAATCATAAAGAAAAAAGGAAGAAGCTACTTAAAAGGAAACGTCTTTAGAAAAAACTTCAAAGTTTTCCTTGTGAGTAGCTTCATTTTTCCTTAAGTGAAATACCAAAATGAATCCTGAAAAAAAGCGACTAGATATTGTTCGAGCGGCTATGGATCTCTTTATAGAGTATGGCTTCGATAAAGTTTCCGTAGACGATATCTGCAAAAAATTAAATATTTCTAAGCCAACCCTCTATAAATACGTACCTAAAAAAGAGCTTTTATTGGCTTACTATTACCAACAAGAATCCGTCGATTGCTTACCCAAGATGTATGATTATTTGGACCAAGATCGACCTGAAGTGGCTTTACAAAGCCTGTTTTTCGCTTTGCATCGCATTGCGATGGAAATGGGACCGGAATTATATGGAGCCTATCGCATCTATACTCTTTCCGATCAGAACTATTTATCCTATTTTAGCCAACCGCAAATTCGACTGATAGAAGAATGTTTAAAACGACTTCAACAAAATAAATGTATTTCTTTGCCAGTATCTCCTCATCAATTGGCTCTGGTTTTAATGGATTTAAACGAAGGACTCTGTTTAAGCTGGGCCAGCGCAAGGGGAAGTTTTGATTTATCTCATCAATTTCAAGATTATGTTGATACATTATTAGGAATTCATCTTTTTCCTTCTCTAGAAACTTTTTAACCTGCCCTGTAAAAAAAGCATTCTCCTTTTTAGCGCTTCTTTGAAAGGAGAATGCTTTTTTCTTTTTGATGAATTCTAAAGTGAGGTTCCAAAGTCAGCCACTAAAACTTGTCCTGTTAAGGCGCTTGCTTCATCGCTCGCTAAAAAAAGTGCAATATTGGCGATATCCGTGGGATTGGCGACAGGAGCCGAAAAATCCAAGTGATTGCGCATTGCTTGAATCATTTCCAAGTTTAAATTATGCAAATCTTGTCCTACCGTCATAGGAGTAGCTGTATTGCCAGGACAAATCACATTCGCTCGGATATTGGTTCCTGTAAATAGAAAAGCAATGTGTTTGGTTAAAGCAATGATTCCTCCATTAGCTGAAGCAAAGACTGAGGCACCAGCCCCCGTTTCTCCAGATAAAGAAGCGACATTGACAATGGCTCCTCTTTGGGTATCTTTCATCACCTTTAATACTTCACGACACACAAAGAGTGTTCCTTTAAGATTAATATCGATAATATCGTCCACATCATCATCCAAGGCTTCGTAGATAGGGCGTAAGCCGCTTTCCAAAATTCCTGCACAATTGACCAAGATGTCAATTTGGCCGAATTCATGGAGCACTTGCCCTACTAAGCGTTTGACATCATCTGGATTGGCGACATCACAACGAATAGCTAAAACATCTGTACCTGATTCCGCAAGATCTTTAGCCATTTTCTCAAGACGATCTTTATGGCGAGCAGCAATTACAATTTTTGCCCCTTCTTCGGCAAAGAGTTGAGCCGTTTCGGCCCCAATGCCAGAGCTGCCGCCAGTAATGACGGCCACTTTATCCGCTAAACGATTCATAGTACTGTCCTTTCTCAAAAATAACCGCAGTGATTGTAAAGTCCCTGGCGGCCGTTATGGCTTTATTGTACGTTTGAGTTTCCTTCATAGACAAGGAAAGCTTAGGAAAGCTCACTTAATTTAAACCGTTCTAGAAGAGCCTGACGGGCAGGTTTTTCCCAGGGGTTTTCAAGAGAAGTGAACATCTCATGGTGAAAATTAGGATGACGTTTTTGAAGAGCTTTCATCAAGACAAAATCGGCTAATTTCCCGTTTTTAGGCAACAAGGGTCCATGCAAATAAGTTCCTAAAATATGTCCATCATAGTATCCTTCATATCCCGCATCAAAAGCATTGCCAAATCCATGCACCACTTTTCCTAAAGGATACATGACATTTTTTGTTTGACCCCCATGATTTTCAAAACCTACGAGTCGTAGCAATTGACCATCCAAATTTGCATCGACAACGACATTGCCAATACACCGTGACTTTTGTTCTCCTGTTGTTGTATAATACTCCGCCAATTGTAGTCCTTTGACTTGATGATGATCAGCCGTTTCGTAGTATTGCCCAAAGAGCTGGTACCCTCCACAAATTAAAAGAAAGAACGTATTTTCTTCTAAAGCCTTTTGAATGTTTTCTCTTCGACTTAAAAGATCGGGAATGAGAACTTCTTGTTCTTTATCGGCTCCACCCCCAATAAAAACCAAGTCAAAAGCAGAAAGATCCGCTTCTTCTCCAATTCCAACAGTTGTGACTTGAAAATCGATGTTCCGTTCTTTGGCACGCTTTGAAAGCGTCATGATATTTCCTTTATCTCCATAGAGATCCATAATGTCGTGATACATCCAAGCTACTTTAAGAGTATAGTTTAGTTTCTCGAGTGAATGATCCTGTTTCATGTTTTCCATCTGCTTGTATCCTTTTCTGAACTTTTGGGTTTTTATCCTTCAAAAGAAGGATAATTGGAGCTTTAGAGTTTTTAAGAGCTAGCCATTCACTGATTATGTCTTTGGAGAGTTCTTTAGTTCAAAGTTTTTTTCTGTTCTTTTTGTTGAGATATTTTTGGTTTTAAAAGCGCCTCTAGCTATGAATTTTATTAATGGCTTTACGACTTGGAAGTAAAGCGGTATAAGTCGCTACCACATATACGGTATCGGCTTGATCGAGGCCTTTTTGAATGGCTTGCTCCAAATTGAAATCAATTTCCATAGAACCCTTATATCCACCATAAAACATACGAAGAGCCATATCTCCTGCCCGTGTTCCAGTACAAATCACAGCTTGGGTTTGATCGTTCATGAATTTTTCAAATTGAGTGTCGTAAATCCAAGAAACATCTGTTCCATCTTGTTCATGGTCATTGAGCACAATCACAATAGCTTTTTGAGAGTCATCTTTTTCAATTACTTTCATGACTTCATTGGCTCCAGTAGGATTTTTGATCAAATTTAAAATGATCTTTTTTCCATTCTTTTCAAAGCGCTCATTGCGTCCTGCTGGATGAGGCGCATCGGCTAACATTTGAGCAAAAAAGGGTTCAATTTCCTCAAAGGTACTCAAAACTCCAAGTACAGCAGCATAGTTATACATGGAGTACATTCCTTCGTAGGGTCCTTTATAAGGATGACCTTTATATTGGAAGGTTTGATCGTCTAAATTTACCTCGGTAAGCTCCACATCCAAAGAAGGGGTCTGGAAACCACAATTTGGACAATGAAACTTACCAATATGAGAGTATTGGTAATAATCGTATTCTAAGCGAGTTTGGCAAACAGGACAAAACTTCCCTTCACTGGCCTCTTTTGCTTGATGAAAAGAGTATTGATTTTCTTCGATCCCATAATAAATCGCTTTAGCCTTAGGGGCTTTTAAAGCCAAGCGAACCGTATTGGGATCATTCCCATTGAGCACAAGGAGTCCTTGATAATTGGGTAAGACATTCTCAATGGTCTCGATCAATTGTTCCATTTCTCGTGCTCGATCCAGTTGATCCCGAAAGAAATTATTCACCACTAAGGCATGAACTGGTAAATAAGGTAAGACATGGCGAACATTGAGTTCATCTACTTCAAGTACCATTACATTTCCATCGACTTCCCCTTTGGAATTGGCATGTTGTAATAATACAGAAGCAATACCGGCTTTTAAGTTGTCCCCTTTACGGTTCGAAATGACTTTTAATCCAGCCTTTTCAAAGGTACTTGCAATCATATTTGCAGTGCTGGTTTTTCCATTGGTTCCTGTCACTAAAATGATGATTCCATTAAAACGAAGGGAAGAAAGGGTATTAGGATCTAATTTGAGAGCAATAGTGCCCGGAAGTGATCCTCCTCGCCCTGCTAACGACAGCAAGCGTGCGGCACTTTTTGCCGCTAAAATCGAAACTTTACTCATAATCCTCCAGTGCCGATCCGATAAGATCACCTTAGATCTTCCATTTCAGCTTTTTTTAGCTATTGTTCCTTGGTCTATAAAATCTTAATTTATCATAAATCTGTTCATTTTTTGGGTCAAAAAATATAAGTCTTAACGGTTGGACGCTTTATTTTTCTACTGAGTTTGCTCTACATTGAAACCTCTAAGGTATTTTTTCTTTAAACGAAGCACTTTTTACTTCTAGGAAAAACTTTTCTTAGAGTTCTATACCTTTTTAAGGGCATGAGGAAGAAAGTCAAGAAAGCATTCTAGACTGATTTTAAAGCCTAACTTTTCTATTGGGCCCAAATCGTATCATAACGGTTCAATTCGAAGCCTCTTTTATCGTTCTTTCCTTAAGTTATAAAATTCTTTAACTCTTCTTAGGGTCTTTTTTTTGCTTTATGGACCGAAAGCTAATGAAAGAAGATATTTTTTTCATTCAAAAATTTCTCCCTAAAATCGTTAAATTCTTAAAGAGTCTTCGTAGATTGTTTATTAAATACGATAGAATAAAAAATGCGTTTTAGAAAGAGATGGAGAGCATTCATGGAGCCAAAGTACAAGACCATTTATTCTCAAACAAAGGAAAAAATTTTAAAGGGAGAATATCCTGTTGGAAGTGCCATCCCAGATGAGTTAAGTGTATGCGCTCAATTTCATTGCTCACGGATGACAGTAAAAAAGGCTTACGATAGGTTGGTATTAGAAGGATTTATTTATCGTCGTCAAGGTCAAGGAAGCTTTGTTCTCCCAAGAGGCGGCTTTCCGATTCCCCCTGAAAACATTATTAAGCGAAACTTTCAGGGATTTACCAGAGCTTTTGAAACCCCAGTTCAGTCTAAAATCTTGCGATTTGATTTGACTTTTGCGGGAGAAGAAATTGCTCAGCACTTAAATATCTCCCCTCAAGAAGCTATTTATGATATTGAGCGGGTTCGCTACGCTTACGATCAACCGTATTGCTTAGAACATACTTATATGCCCGTCGCTTTGATTCCTGGACTGACACAAGACATCTTACATTCTTCTATATACAACTACATTGAAGAGGAACTAAAGCTCCATATCGATGCAGCTCATCGCATATCGAGTGCCGCTCAGTCTAGTAAAAAGGACCAAGAAGAACTATGGCTAAAAGAAGTAGAACCTGTTTTAGTGGTAGAACAAGTCGTATATTTAGACAATGGAAAACCTTTTGAATATTCGATTACTCACCATCGCTATGATCTTTACCAAATTTGTGATTATATGACTCGTAATTTAGAGTAAGAGTCATGAAAAAGGTAAGTAAAAAACACACTTCGAAGTGTGTTTTTTACTTATATCTTTCTTTTTCTCTCTTTTTAGGAATATGGAGAACTTCCCGAACTGTCTTTAAAACACGTTGGGTTCGTGTGTGGTGTTTTGGAAATTGAGAGGACTTATTTTCCTTTTTCGAAGTGTCTTTCGAAGAAAATTTAAAAAAAAGAAAGGAAGAGGTATTATTTTCTCCTCTTTCTAGAGGAGAAGCTTCCTTATGGTTTGATGTGGAAAGATGTTTGGAAGATCTTTTCATTGCTTTTGGTGTAGAGTTATTGGACAATGATTGGATGGATCTTTTCGAGGAATGAGTATAACCAGAGGTTTTGATCACATTGGGTTGGCTTTGGATGGACTGTGTTTTTTTCTGTTTTTTATCGCGAATCTTCTTTTGGCGAGCTAACAAGTCATACCAATTTTGATGATTCTTCTTTAAGACTTGGATTCCCTTTTCTAAAACTTGAATGGCTTCATGGTTCAAATTAAATTTTTCATACAGCTTAGCTAAACGCAAGTAGACCGATGAGGTAGGCCATTCTTTAAAGACTGCCAATTCATAATACAAAATCGCCAACTCATAATCTTTCCACTCCATGGCTTCATCTCCACGGGCTTTGGCTTCCGAAAGAGAAACTTTAGAGGCTTGTTGGTCGATTTGGCGCTGAGCTTGTCTATAAAATGTTCGAATTTGAGAGGTAGACATTTTGTGTTTGGAAGGTTTTAGGCGCGTTTTACGAATTGGTTTAATAAAAGGAGTTAAATCCATATCCATCTTATCGTGCATATAGCGAACGATTTCATAACAAGCATTCACATCACTTTCGGGATTATGATGATCCAGTTCAATACCAAGCTTGGTGGCAATATTACACAATTTCAAATCACCTGTTTTAAAATCCCCTTTATAGTAAAAATTCTCTACGATATCCATCGTATCAATGCTTTCTACCGCATGAATTTCAGTGTGGAAGCGAGCCAAATCTTTATTTAATACACTTACATCACTCATCACATTATGCGCTCCAATGATATAAGGCTTTTCAAAATACTGTCCATAATCCTTCCAAAATTCTCCAAGAGTGCGAGCATTTTTAACATCCTCTCGGCGAATATGATGGATACGGATGTTATTGGGAGAAAAAAATGTTTTTGGATTAATATATTCTGTTACCCGTACTACTTCTTGTCCATCTTCAATCACGATCATGGAGATGGCACAAATACAGTCGTTGTATAAGTTGGGTATTTCGACATCTACAAATGTATATTTCCCTGGATAAGGAAAAGCCGCCATGAATCCACGCCCCCCTCTATTTTTGGTCTTAAGGCACATCAGTGAAAAACTTTTTCTTTTTGATTCTATTTTTAAAGATGGTGTTCTAATTATCTTCTCTCCTCTTTTTATCCAAATAAGATCCAATGCCCAAAAATTTTAGGAATTCTCTTGAGCTAAAGTCCAAGCTTGCTCAAAAGCCTTAAGACTCGCTACTTTAAAAGTCATCAAAACCTTATCATTTTTTTGGAGTTTAATCTTATCGGGAAAAAAAGTAATCTTTAAAGCTTGAATGGGATGAGAAAAGGCGAAATCTGGATCAAAACATACTAAGCGTTTATTGGTTAAGTAAATAAGATGTGCTTTGGAATTGTAGTAATCCGTACGCATTTGATCGGCCCAAATGAGTCGTTCACCCTGTTGTAAAGGAAAATCGAAGGAAAGGCTTTCTTTTGTAGGAACTGTATAGGCAGCTAGACTTTTTTTGGCTTGATCACTTAAAAGAGAATGGAGAGCTTCTTCTTTATGTGGATTGCTTTTGGGTTGAATGAAATAGATCATCCATATCACGCAAAAGCCTAAAGTCCATCCAATCCAGATGGGTTGCTTTTCTAAAAAGCATAAAATCGCAAATCCTCCACAAAGAATAAGGCCACTCAATAAGCAGGTTTTAAAAAAAGATTGGTTCATAGTTCAATTTTAACAGTTTTAAACGCATAAAAAACCGCTTAGTGCGGTTTAAAGACCATCAAAAGAAAATGAACCACTCTCCCCTCTAGAGGTGAAAGGAGTTCATTGATCCGTTATGGATTCAGGATTGCTTTGAATTTGACCATTCTGAAAAGCTTGAATTTGATAGACTCCATACAGTTTACAACACACAGCTTGTAAAACATCTACCATCAAAGCCTTTTCCCAAGTTGGGTTTTGAAAGAAGTCATCGTGAACCTGTTCTTGTCGAAAAACTTGATGTAGGATCTCTTCAAATACGCTCGCAAAACGATTAAAATCCTCTTGAATTTGTTGATTCGATTCCATAGAAGAATAAATCGTAATCAAGGAAGAAATTTCTTGAAGCGAGAAACTTTGCTTTAATACCATCACCACATACAAAAAAGCCAAATGATACGCTTTGTATTTCTTCTTTTGGGGTGGCTTTACGATTGAATTTTTAACATAATTATTGATCATGCTTGGAGTAAGGCAAGGCTTATCTTGATCAAAATAGAGAGGGGCAAGCCAATAGTTTAAAATTTCTACTACTTGATCCATGTATAAATGAATCTCTGGAAAAGCATTCCATCGAGGGGCCTGATAGTTGAGTAAATTGTCCAAAATTTTTTGAGAGGATGACATACCTTTATTGTAGTACAAAATTGAAATTCTGATTTCTTCAAGAGAAGTCTTGGATTTTGTCGTTTGCCTTCTTTTTTAGCCTTCTTGCTCAAGATGATCGTTTGGGCCAATGGAGCGCAAAGGCCGACAGGGGTTTCCTAGCGCAAGCATATTGGCTGGAATGTCCTTGGTGACAACGCTGCCCGCTCCAATCACACAATTATCTCCAATAGTGACCCCAGGTAAAACAATGACACTCGCTCCAAACCAAACATTATTTCCAATCGTGATCGGTTTGGCTTTTTCATATCCTTTATTTCGCTCACTCGCTAAAAGGGGATGCATAGCGGTATAAAATCCACAATTCGGTCCAAAGAAGCAATGATCTCCAATGATGATTTTGGCTCCATCCATTAAATAAGCTCCATGATTAAAAAAGCAAGCTTCACCAATAAAGCAATTCCAACCATAATCGGTATAAAAGCTAGGTAAAATAACCACATCTTTTGGGACATGGGGTAAAAGTTTTTCTAAAATTTCTTCTTTCTTTGACTGATTGGTTGGATCGCATTGGTTATATTGCCAACAGAGTTTCTCGGCTTTGGCTCGTAGGGCAATGAGTTCCTGGCAAAAATTAGCATCATACCATTGGCCGGCTAACATTTTTTCTATTTCTTTCATCGTTTTTCCTTATTAAAACCTTTGTCTTTTTTCCTCTATTTACGAGGCAATAATCTTTATTGATCTTTCTAAAATCTGAATCTATTGAAAAGAAATCCTAGATACTTTTTCGCTTTCTCTTTTCCTTTTTGAACAAAAAGAAAAATCTCTTCCAGATCATCTTAAAATCGTTCATTGAAATAGGCTTTTTAAAGTTTATTGTCTACTAAAAAGAAACGTTTAGAAGGTTGTCGCGGAGGAATCATTTGCTTACAATGAATGGCGGTGAAATCTTATATGAAAAAACTACTCAGCCTTTTTTTATGCTTTCTTTTAGGGTTAAATTTCGTAGGATGTTCCTCTAAACCTTCATCCATCGAAGTCGCTGATGGGGTCAAATTCTCTTTGGTTGATGTTTTAGAAGTGAGTAATACCAAAGTCAATACGGTCTATTTTTACTTCTTAGCAAGTATTGAAAATACCTCAGATAAAACTTATCATACCAGCAACTTAAATTATCAGCTTTGTGTTCCCGATCATGGAGAGTACAACCCTATTAATCCGATTGATCAATATAAAACCATTATCACGAACGATGTTCGAAAGGGAATGACGACGTATGTCTATGGTTATATTGGCGTTCCCAATACGGCCGATAAAAATATAGGGTTATATGTTAAAGCCGAAGACACCTTTATTCCTTTTGATTCGGTTGATATTCGGACCATCAAAGACGATGGCATTAAGAATTCGGATGAAAAGAAGTTTACTGTCTATTCCGATCAGTATTACGAATTTGAAGTGGATGCGACAAACCTTGCTTATAAGTATAAAGATGGAAATTCTACTGTTGAAGGGTTAAACATTATTTATCGAAACAAAACTAAATCCCGTCTTGTCATTCCGTTTTTATCGCCTATTTGTGATATCGATGGGTTTAAAGTCTCTTCTCTTGCCAATGGAAATCAACTCAAAGGGATGTCACAATCTGAAATTGAAAAACAAGACTTTTCTCAAAAAGGTCTTGAAGCGAAAACGGAACAAATTCGAGCGGAAACTTTAGGGTATCAGGTTTTTTACTTGGCTCCCGAACAAGAACTTAAAGCTGATATTTTGTTTGAAGCCAAAGATACCATTCCAGATTTTTCCGCCAAACAAAAAAACTGTGTAACCATTACAATTAATTCTCCTGCCCTTGGATATCGTCAATTGATTAAAGTGAATTACCTGAACTCTTAAATAAAAACCCGAATTGGATTCGGGTTTTCTTTTTTAGGAGATGGCTTGAGCGAGAGAATCGTTATTTTCATCCACTTTTTCACTGGAAGAAACGCTTTCTTGAGAGGATTGAGAGCTTGTGGCCAAGCTCGATTTCGGTTCTGACTGATTTTGGAAAGAGGCAGGACTTAAATTAGCATTTTCAGAAGAGGGAACTGAAGGGGAAGGCTGCTCTTTTGCATTGGAATTTTCAGATTCATTAGAATGCGTTGTTTCACTTTGAAGCGGTTTTTGGTTGGGATTGATGATTACATCATCGACTTTGTTGAGAAGTTGACCAAGAAATTTTGACTTGAGTTCTTGCTCTATATGATTGAGAGGGGAAGGCTCTTCTAAGGTTCTAAGTTGTTTGGCTACATCTTTATCGAGAGGTCCAAGAGGAGTGGCGGTAGAATTGGCATTAGAATGAAGGGGAATTCCTTCCGTGGTAGAGGGAAGAGCACTTGGCAAAGGAAGAGAGGTATTTTCATTCGAAGGGGTGGTAGACGTATTTTGGGGTAAAATCAAAATATTTTCTTGGTCTGGATCATACGTATTGAAAACTTCCAATTGGGTCGCGATCACTTCATAAATCCAGTGTTTACAAGGTTCTAAATTATTGACTGTAACTTGTCCAATGACTTCCATTTCTACTGCCGAGCTGGTAAGGCCATTCATGGTGACATAGAAAGGCTCACCTTCTACAAAATATGGATTTTCTTTCATCAATCGTAAGACTTCTTCTTTAATTTGCGCATAATTCTCCCCAATAGGGACTCCAAAGGGCGCTCGTAGTCGAATATGAGGTAACCGTGAGTAATTAATCACCATATCTTCAATGATCGTAGCATTGGGAATGATCACTTCTTTACCATTATCGGTCCGAATCGTGACAAACATAATTTCAATAGCGGTTACGACTCCTTTATGAGGAGCGATGCGTACATAATCCCCGACTTTGAAAGGCTTGGTAATTAAAATTTGAATTCCCCCCGCCACATTGGCCATATTTCCTTTTAACGCTAGGGCAACTCCAAGACCCAAAGCGGATAAAAGAGAAATGACACTGTTCATACGAATGCCTAGAGATTCAGCAGCTAAAATGAGAAAAAAAGCAATGATAGTGATGTTGGCTGCTGAGCCTAAAAAGGTAATCAGGCCTTTATCTTGAGAACGTGTGGCCATTTTCCAAATAAGCTTTTTGACCCAAGGGCCAATTAATAATCCCGCACCAATTTCAACAATTGGAAGCCAGACCGTTTCCAAAAATTTCATTAAATCAGGAATAATTTTATCCATATTCTTCATTCTTCTCCTTATCCTAATTTTATCTAGCTAAAGTATTTTACGAAGTGTTCTCTTTTTCTTTCTATCAAAAACGATAGATTTAATCCATTTCTCATTTTTCTTAAGATTTTTTACTAAAAAAGCCCAACATCGTTTGATGTTGAGCGAAACAAATTATTCAGTTCGTAAAGCTTCCACTGGGTTTTTCCGTGAAGCAATAGAAGCAGGAATTAAGCCAGCCACCATAGTCAAGATTAAGTTAATGACAAGAAGTAAAATGGCCCCATTCCAAGGTAACACCGCAATCTTGGCAACCCCTGTGATGTTTTGAATCACAGATGAAATGGGAATATCCAATAAAATGGTAAGCCCAATTCCCAATAAACCGGATGCCAATCCAATAATGAAGGTTTCGGCATTGAAGACGTTGCGAATATCCTTTTTTGAAGCACCCATCGCTCTTAAAATACCGATTTCTTTGATCCGTTCTAAAACTGAAATATAGGTAATGATTCCAATCATAATGGAAGATACGACAAGGGAAACGGAAACAAAGCCCATTAATACGTAGGAGATCATGTTAATCACAGTTTGAACCCCAGAAAGCATCACGCCAACTGTATCGGAATACGTTAAAATATTGGCTGGTTTATCTTGCTCTTCTTGGAGAGTATTGTAGTCCGTAATGAGATCATCTAAAGCTTCTTTGTCTTCAAAACTTGAAGCATAAAGCTTAATGGTAGAGGGTTCATCCAATTCAATGACTCCAAGAGTCGAGAGATTGGAATCATAGGAAGCATTGATATTGTTGTTGTAGGTTGTGATGTAATTCAGAATTTCATCTTGCGATAAGCCCTGCATTTGCATCATCTGTTCTTGGCTAAGCGTGTCCATTGAAAAGCGTTCTCCATTGGAGAATTCTTTTCCGGTGAATACGTTAATTTCAGGATGAGCCATTTGGTCTTGGACGATTTCACTTTGTTTGGCTTGGTCGGAACACCAATTGCGCAAGGAAGAATCATAGAGAACCCCTCCAAGAGAAGTAGAGCTTACCGTCTTTTCTTTGGGTTTTACAATGCCAACGATTGTAACCGTTTTGGCTTCTTCTTTTAAGGCCCTTTTGACAAATTCTTCGTCTTCACTTTGATCAATCCAAAGGGAATTGGCTTTTTCATAAAGGGAACTGTTGGGAAGAACTTGAAGTTCCATTCCTAAAAAATCATCATTTGTATAGTCTTTAGAGGAATCCACTTGAAGTTTATCTATTTCTTTATCGATGACCTTTTGGTAGTTTTTCATCAAGCTCTCTTGATCAAGTAAGCCAAGCGAATAGAGAGCAAAGTCGGTGATTTGGTTGCGAGAATTGACAGCCAACAAAATCTCATGCTCATTGCTTGGCCATTGACCATCTATCAATTGATAGTTTTCTTGACGAAGGGTTTGGGAATCGGGCATCTGAATCCAAACTTCTTGGTTCATAGGCGTGTTTACACCCATGACTTGTTGAATTTGACCAGCCGACGAAAGGCCCAATTTATCCATTAAACTATTAGGAGCAATTCGTACGAGTCCATATTCCGAATTGGCGTTGTAAACACTCATATTCATCGCATAGGAATATTCAATGGCTTTGGCTTTTTCTCGAAATGCAGCTCCATCATCCGATTCCAAATAGCGCTTAAATGCAGCCAAGTTGTTGTTTTTGGAATTAGAAATGGAATTTAAAATGGATTCTACCATTTTTGCGGTCGAAATTTTGCCATCTGTTACTTCCTCTTCTTTTTGGTCATCGGCCATATCCATCATGGCACTCATCATCACGGACATATCCATCGTGTTGTCTTTTAGTTCAATAGGATAATCGGCCATTGTATCGTTTTGAACGCGGGTAATATAGTCCTGCATGCCATTGGATAGGGACATAATCAAGCCAATGCCTATGATTCCAATGGATCCGGCAAAGGCGGTTAAAAAGGTTCGGGCTTTTTTGGTCAGTAAATTCGTGAAAGAAAGAGAAAGAGCAGTAGCCCAAGACATGCTTGGTTTGCTGAGTTCTCTTTGCGTTTTTTCTACTTCTCCTTCTTGGACTGGATTGGAGTCGGATACCATTTTCCCATCGCGTAGCTTTACAATGCGCGTGGAATATTGGTTAGCTAGTTCTGGATTGTGGGTCACCATGATAACCAAACGATCTTGAGCAATCTCCTTTAATAACTCCATAATTTGGACAGAAGTATCGGAATCCAAAGCGCCAGTGGGTTCGTCGGCTAAAACGATTTCTGGATCATTGACAAGGGCTCGAGCGATGGCTACGCGTTGCATTTGACCACCTGACATTTGCGTGGGTTTTTTATTAATTTGGTCTTTAAGCCCCACCTTTTCTAAGGCGGTAATGGCTCTTTGTCGGCGTTCTTGCTTGGAAACACCAGAAAGAGTCAATGCAAGTTCCACATTTTTTAAAACGGTTTGATGCATGATCAAGTTATAACTTTGAAAAACAAAACCAATACAGTGGTTACGATAAGTGTCCCAATCTTTATCGGTATATTGCTTGGTACTCTTTCCATTAATGATCAAATCACCACTCGTATATTGATCTAAGCCTCCGATAATATTCAAAAGAGTGGTTTTTCCTCCTCCTGATGGACCTAAGATCGATACAAATTCATTGTCACGAAAAGTCACAGAGACATCATTGACGGCCTTAATGATTTGATCTCCTGCGTAATATTCTTTAACGATATGTTTGCATTGAAGCATGTTCATCTCTCTTTCTAAAGAGCTTGTACTCGCGCTTTTACTCTACGCTTTTTCGATTCTAAATCCGCTCAAAGCCTTGAAAATCTCCTGCTCCATCAAATTATGGAAAAATTTTCAAATTTTATGATCAAAATTAAAAGAACTCCTGGATCGAATCTTTGAAAAGGGAAAGATTCCTAAAAAGAATCTATCCACCTTCTCTATAACTACTTTTAACTCTCTCTTTCGTTTTGAAGGGCTTTCACCAGAAAAAGGGACTCTTGATCAAAATTGAAAATAAAGGCTTTCTTCTTAGTGGATTCATTTTCTTAAAATGAATATCTTCTCGGTGATTTCTTTGGAAAAGGTAAGGAATCGGTTTTTTACTCCTCCCTGATTTATAATTATTTTTATCACACCATCCAAAAGGAGTTACAAAACAAGAAAAAACACTGACTGTTTGAATGTTACATATCCTTAAGGAAGTGAGGAGTAAAACCGAAAGAATTTGCTGAAAGGATAGGCGTTTTAGTCAAAACCTGACAGAGGGAGGACTGAGAAAAAAAGGGGGACGAAGAAATTGCTCAAAAGTTATAAGACAGAATCCGACTTGTGAACAAAAACAACCATAGAACAATTGGTGTATGCTTGTCTATAATTTTTATTTGGCACACAATAAAGAAATTTATGAAAAGGAAAAAAGATTTGTTTCAGGATATGACTGTATGGCTTAATGAGTATCTTTCGCAAAATCCTGAAATTTCATAGATTAAGGAAGTCAGCACTAAATCAGTCAAGCAAAGTATTATGAATGCAGACAGAGCTTTCAGTTTTTTAAGCATAAGGCAGGATCCCCGAAATGGAAGAAAACAACCTATTTTGTGTGAACTCCACAAAATCAAAATACCAACGCTTAGTTGGGTGAGACTCAAAGAAAAAGGCTCTCGCCAAGTCAACTCCGGAAACACATATCATAAAAAGTGGTTCTGTTTCCATGAAGGCTGGAAGGTGTTTCTGTTCTAGTGAAAGAAGCAGAAGAGAACAAGCCTATTTTAATTTGGAATCTGACTTAGGCTTAAAAGATTGGGCAGTCTGTTCAAATGGAAAAACTTATAAACAATAAAATAAATCGTATCAGGAAACTCGAAAAAAGACTGAAACGAGAGCAGAGAAAACTTTCGAGAAAGAAAGTCTGAAAAAGTTACCAAAAAATAAGAAGAAAGGAGAAGCTACTCGATAAACAAAAACAAAAGCTGAAAGTACAAAAACTTTATCACAAACTAGACTGTATCAGAACAGATAAACAAGGTGATTCCCGAACTGGTGAAAACCAAGCCAGCTTGGATAACCCTTGAAGATCTGAACTTCAGCGGAATGATGAGGAATAGACATCTTTCAAAGGCGATTGCACATCAGAAATTCTTTGAGTTTAGAACAAAGAAAGATAACTACAAAATGTAAAGGGTATTGAACTTCGATTGGTTGACCGATTTTATCCGTCAAGCAAAACGTGCCTGTGGGAAAATTTGATTTGAAGTTATCAGACAGAATTTATATTTGTTCTGAATGCGGATGGACAATAGACAGGGATTTTAATGCAAGTCTGAACCTGAGGGATTGTCTTATCTATCATACGGTATAAAAAAGTGATGTACCGTAGGCTGGGAATTAACGCCTGTGGACTGTAGATGAACTTGTGAGTAGGTTGTTCTAATCGAAAGCATACAGGATGAAGCAGGACTCAATATGTTTTGTCTATATTTTGAGTAGCAGATTTTGTTTATGGAAGAACAAAACAAACACCCTCAAAGTGATCACCACGATTCCTCAATAGAATCCGATGCCTTTGAAGCCTCAACTGAGCCTACTCAATCCACTTCTGAAAACCAAGAAGAAAGTCTTCTCTTTGAAGAGGAAGCCGAGTTGCTACCCATTCCTTTAGAAATTATTGAAGCTGAAGTGGCTCGGGAAGAAGTGGATGAACTCTACTTCCGCAATCTCGAAGCCAATAAAGTGATCTTCTCTTTTAGTGCCGCTGCGGCTGCCACCGGAGCGATTCCCATTCCATTTGCGGATGCCCCTGTTTTGATCGCTGAACAAATTGCGATGATGGCTAAGCTTAGTGATGTGTATTCTATTAACTTAAAGCGAAGTGGCTTAAAATCGCTTGTCTTTGCGGCTCTTGGCGTGTCGGGAACCACGATTTTAGGAAAAACGATCTCTGGATCTCTCTTTAAAATGATTCCAGGTCTTGGAAGTATTGGAGGAGCGGCAATCAATGGAACCACTGCGGCGGCTTTGACAGCGGCCCTTGGAGCAGCTTATGGCGAATTGTGTCAAAAAGTCTTTATCGGCGAGTTGGATGAAAAATTGCTTTTAAGCCATGAAGGAAAAGAACTTCTCGAGACATCCTTTAAAAAGCACTTACGCAGCGAATTGAAAAAAAGCGAAGATGGAAACGAGAACGATGTCTTAACGACGACTCCCATTCCCAATCAAGAAATGGCCATTTCCCTTCATACCGAACTTACCCCCGAAGAGTGTGGTCAACCTCTCACTCAAGAACAAGAAACCATTCACGAAAATTTAGGGAATTTAGCCGATTTAATTCAAAACGTCGTTGACCAAAATGCTCCTACCTTATCCAAAGACCCTCAAGAATCCTTTGAACTTGATGACTCGTTAGAAAACGAGGTTCAAGAAGATAAAAATTCCGTAGAGCTAGAGCCCATGGAAACAAAAGAACTAGAAGAACCCGCATCCGTTATAAAAAAGCCCAAAGAAAGTCAAGAAGAAACTTCTCTTGAAAAACCAGAGGAATCTGGAGCTCTTCAAGAGAATAAACCAGATTCCAAAGAAGAAGACCAAACCATAGCCCAAAAGACGGAGGATAGAACGAGTGAGTCTTTAGAAGAACCTCAAAAAACCCCTATGCCTTCTGCCTTACCTCCTAAAAAAACCAAATCTCATTCTAAAATGTATTCTCAAGACGATATCGATCGCTTAGTCACTTTGTATACCACCAAGCATGAAGAGGACTCCAAACACGATACGCCTAATTTTTCTTTCCCCAGTTCAAAATTACAAGATTAATTAAAAGAGCGCGAACGCTCTTTTTTGTCTTTTTGGCAAAAAAAAGATCATTAGGTAATCAAACCTAATGATCTTTTCTCTTAAAGAGAAGGCCTTGAAGCGTGTTTGCGACCCATCCACCACAAAAAAATTCCGACGACAGCCATGAGAATTCCAAGGTATTGGGAAGTGGAAAGGCCATTGACCACTCCCCGAATCCCATCTCCACGCCAAAATTCGATGATAAAGCGGCCAATGGAATAAGCGATTAAATACAAAGCTCCGAGCTCGCCTTGAAAGGTTTTCTTGGTCGAAAACCATTGTAAAAAGAAACTCAATCCAAAATCAAAGGCGGACATCAGAAGCTGCGTGGGAAAAAGAGACACCCCCGCTGGAGCCAAAGATCCTTCAGGAAATACAACTCCAAAGCTCGATTCTACTCCATAACAACATCCCGCTAAAAAGCAGCCAATGCGGCCAAAGCCTTGAGCCAAGGCCAACTGCGGTACGATGAGATCGAGCCATTCTAAGAAATTCAGGTCGTGACTTTTACAATAAAGCCATCCCGCCAGCATTCCTCCAATGATGCCTCCGTATACCACCCAACCATCTCCAAGATTGGTTAAAATGGTGGGATCGTTTGGAATATCGGGCAATCGGGTCAGCCAATACAATATCTTGGCTCCTAAAAAGCCACCTGCTAAAAAGGAAAGACAGAGCCATTCAAAGCGTTTATGGCTATAACCGAGTGCTTCTACTTTTTTATCCGTAATGGAATACGCCACCAAGATGCCAAGCGCAATCATCAAGCCATAAGAATAAAACTTAAATGGTCCTAGTTCTAAAAGAATCGGATGCATGAGAAATCCTTTCTACGTTTTTTAATTCATCAAGTCTAGAAATCACTAGCACAGCGAAGGGTCAAGCACACCAGTTCAGGCGGATTAAACAAGCGTGGAATTTTCATTTGATCGCCAAGTCCCCGACTCACAAACAGCTGATGGCCATTTTTTTGGTAAAGGCCACTGGTATAGTTGGGAAACCATACGATACCAGCCCCATTATTGGGAGCGATGAGTCCATGATCCAAAAGGCGCCAATGGCCTCCATGGAGATGACCACTTAAGGTCAAATCCGCTTGAACAGGCCATGATTGTTCAAACAAGTCCGCTCGATGCGACAACAAGATGCGAAAGGTGTTTTTGGCAGGCAACATCGCCATCTCTTCTTCAAACTGTTGTAAGCGTCTAGCATAGTCCCATTTAGAATGAAAATCTGGATCGGCTAATCCACATAATTCAAGGGTTTGCTCCTGCTTTTCCAAAATTTCGCACGAATTGTCTAAAACATGAATGCCCTTTTGAAGCAAAACCTTTTTTCGAGTATTCCAATTGCCGGCATAATATTCATGATTCCCACTGACAAAGTAAACTGGAGCAATGGGAATTAAATCCTCTAACAGTTGATCAGATATAGGGGCATAACGCACTCCATCATAAATATCACCAGTACACACAATGAGATCTGGTTTTAAATTTTGAATGGTCTCGACTAGCCCTTCCAAGAAATTGCCATGCACATCGGAAAGCTGTACTAAGCGCAAGCCATCAAAGGCTTTGGGTAGAGTCTCAAATTTTAGAGTTTTCTGGGTGACTTGAAAAGAGGCATTTTGTTTTTCATTCCACCATAAAACGCCACTTGCCAATAAGAAAGTCAACCCCGTCAACAATTGAAGTGTGTTCTTTTTCATGCTTTTAGTATACCAGCCTCTTTTTCTTCTCTTTTCAAGCCACACAAACGGTCTTGAAAGAAAACAAAAAAGACAATTCAAAATGAATTGCCTTTTAAAACAAATAATTAGTTTTGAAGATTGACTTGGAGATCCCGATGGATTGGAATAGTCTTTAGCTCTTGAGCCTCCAAATCCTCTTTCATTAAATCCACCGCGTTAAGAGAAGGATTGTAGTATGTGGTGTAATAAAAACGCAGAGTTTTGGTATTGGCTCCACAACTGTATTGGGTGACTTCGTACTCGTTTTCTTTTACCTGATCTGAGCCATTGGTTTGAATGACCGTTTGTAAGATATGGAAGAATTGAGAAACGTTGGCTTGTTCGGTATTTGGGCAGATGGAGTTTAACCGCGCAAAGGCTACACGGACAAAGCGTGAGATGCTATCCAAACCGCCAGGAAGACCAGCCGATCCCATACCTGCACCAAACTTAATAAAACCTGGGAAATTCGGCGCAAAGCGAGTGGAGTCGAAGTGGTGGAGCTTGTTGGAAACGTTGGCGTAGAAGGAGAGATTTTGAACATGGAAGGGGAATTCTGGCTCATTGGTCAAAACATCATAAGGGTTTTGGTAGACCTTAAAGCCATGGTCTTTTGTGGATTCCATCACAATGGATTCCTTTTCATCGCTCACTAACCAATGCAAAGGACTAGGTGGATAGTGGGGTGCAAAGCCATCATCTGTAATGTTAAAATCTTTAATAGCCTCTTTGACTTCGGCTACACTGGCGCATTTTCCTAACAAGTAGGGAATAACCTCAAAAGAGGCCACATTGGTTTTGCCCTCTTGAACGGGAAAATACTCACAACTTGTCCAAAAGGCTAAACCTGCTATTCCTAGGCCTTTTTCGTTGATGGCTTCAAAATACAACGGATAGCCTCCTTCGTTGAGGCCCATTCCAATCATGGCATAATGGGAAGAAACAGCCGGAACATGACGAAACTTAAATTCGACATGACGAGGAGTAATGGTTACTGCGACTGGATAATCGATTTCAAGATCGAGATTGCGACCAAAATAGTGATTTTGGCCATTTTTTAAGGAAAGACCAGTACACATAAAAAATCCTTTCTAAGAGCTGGAAAGGCTCTTTTTAAAAGAGACCAAACAGATTGTCTATATTATAGAAAGAGTGGACTCTTTTTCTTTTCAAAAAAGCTCATCAACTGAAAACGATTTCGTAAAAACTCTCAAAAAGAAAGCGTCCACAAAATATGAAAAAAGAAGTATTCCATTTTGAAACTTGAAAATTTGGAAAAATAGAACTTAAAAACTCTGTCTCAATACGGTACTGTTTTGAATACCTAAATTCTTATTCAAATCTTTTTTGAAAAAGAGAAAAAAGAATTGGGAATTTATAGAAGCGCTCGAAAGGAGGATGGGCACTCCGAGTGCCCCGAACGGATGAAAAGAAAACAAGAAATCCGCAATATGACACTTTTTGCGATGTTCCTTGCCATTGAGTTGGTCTTGATGCTCACTCCTCTTGGCTTTATTCGTACTGGATTTTTAAATATTACTTTGATGCATATTCCCGTCATTGCGGCTGGCATTTTAATGGGTCCAAATTATGGAGCTGCTTTAGGGTTAGTCTTTGGTTTGTTATCCGTATGGAATTCCACCGTGAATCCTTCCGCCACCGCCTTTGTCTTCTCTCCTTTTATTACCATTGGTGGTGTTTCTGGAAATTGGACAAGTTTAGTCATTGCCCTTGTCCCCCGTATTTTACTAGGCTATTTGGCTGGCTGGTTTTTTAAACTGTTTTCGAATGTCTTTGTTCGACGGTTTACCGCTGCGTTTGTGACCGCGGTTTTGGCTACGTTTTTGCATTCAGTGATGGTGTTAGGCTTAATTGGTTTATTATGGGGTTCTCAATATGCCCAAGTGATTGGTCAATCTCCCGATGCGCTCTTTGGTTACTTAGCTGTGATCATTTTAACCAATGGATTAGGAGAAATGTTGGCCGCCGGTTTAGTCTGTGGAGCTCTGGCCAAAGCCATCAAACCTTTAAGACCTCCTGGACCGCCTAGACCTAGAGATTAAAATAAAAGACTCTGCTTGTGAGCAGAGCTTTTTTTTACTTATTTTTCAAAATGGAATACGGAAGAAAGGCCTCTTTCCTAAAATAAATACAGGCTTTTATTGCCTCAATTCTCCAAACGTTCTCATTCATGTTACAATTTTCACGGTAAACGCATTCATTTTAGGAGGTTACTTATAATGCTTAAAGGAATTGCTGCTTCGGCAGGCGTCTCCACCGCAAAAGCGTACAAACTTGAATCGCCTGTTGTAACCATCGTAAAAGCGACGGATGTTGATCCCGCTGCTGAAGTTGAAAAATTAGAGGCTGCTTTAGCCAAAACTGTAGCTGACATTGAAGGTGTCAAAGAACGCGCCGCAAAGCGCTTATCCCCTGAAGAACTCGAAGTATTTGATGCACACTTGATGATGGCCAATGACCCTGAACTCACAGGTCAAATGAAATCCATGATCGAAAATGACGTTGTTAACGCTGAATACGCTGCAGACGAAGTATCCAAACAAATGGTTGCTTTGTTTGAAAGCATGGACAACGATTATTTCCGTGAAAGAGCAGCGGATGTTAAGGATGTTACATTCCGTTTGAAATGTAATTTACTCGGTCTTGAAATTCCAGATCTGAGTTCTATCTCCGAACCTACAATCATTGTAGCGCACGACTTAACCCCTTCTGATACGGCTCAATTAAACGAATTTGTAAAAGGTTTCGTTACCGAAATTGGTGGAAAAACAAGCCACTCCGCCATTATGGCTAACTCTTTGGAAATTCCTGCTGTGGTAGGAACTGGTGAAATCTTAAGCCAGGTAAACAATGGCGACATCATCGGTCTAGATGCCATTGATGGAGAAGTTTACATTAGCCCTGATGAAGAAACGACAGCAGCTTTAGCGAAAAAAGAAGTGGATTATCTGGAAGAGAAAAAAGCCCTTCAAGTTTTAATCAACGCAAAATCCATCACGACAGATGGTCACGAAGTTGAATTGGCTGGTAACATCGGAAACGCTAAAGATGCTGAACAAGTTGTTGCCAATGGTGGTGAAGGTGTTGGTCTTTTCAGAACTGAGTTCCTTTACATGGATAACGATCACTTCCCCACCGAAGAAGAACAATTTGAAGTGTATAAACAAGTTCTTGAAACGTTAAAAGGACGCAAAGTCGTTGTTCGTACTCTCGATATTGGTGGTGACAAGAAGCTTTCTTACTTCACCTTCCCTGAAGAGATGAACCCCTTCTTAGGCTATCGTGCTATTCGTCTTTGCTTAGACCGCACTGACATCTTTAAAACCCAATTAAGAGCACTTTGCCGTGCTTCCGTTTATGGTAAACTTTGCATCATGTTCCCAATGATCGCTACGATCGATGAGTTCAGAAGCGCAAAAGCTATTTTTGAAGAATGTAAAGCAGAATTGCTCGCAGAAGGTGTTGCTGTTTCCGATGATATCCAAGTGGGTATGATGGTTGAAATTCCTGCCGCTGCTGTATTGGCCGATGAATTCTCCAAATACGCTGATTTCTTCTCCATTGGAACCAACGACTTAATTCAATACTCTATGGCTGCTGACCGTATGTCTCAAAAAGTGGCTTATCTCTATCAACCTTATAACCCAGCGATCCTTCGCTTGATCAACATGACCATCAAAGGCGCTCACAAAAACGGTAAATGGGTTGGTATGTGTGGAGCCATGGCGGGCGAACCTTATGCCGTACCAATTCTTCTTGGCCTTGGCCTTGATGAATTCTCCATGTCCGCTACCCAGATTCTGAAAGCTCGTAAAGTCGTTAACGGCTTAAGCTATGAAGAAATGCAAAAATTGGCCGATAACTGCTTGAATATGGATACCGCTCAAGAAGTTTTGGATTATGTAAAGGCCGAAACATCGAAATAGTTTTCTCTTTTCTTAAAGAATTGAATCCCGGATGCACGATCCGGGATTTTTCTATTTTGGTTTTCTCAAGTAAGATAAGGATAGAAATTGAAGGGGGCCATCTTTTGAAGGACGATTTAAAGTGGACTTTCTTTGCCTTAGGCTTAGCCTTAGTAGATGGGCTTATTTGTCATATGATGAATTGGTCCTTATTTAGTTCATCCATCCTCTCCGCTTTAAGCGCTTGGTTGATTACTCTTCTTTTGGGATTCCTCTTTTTTGGCGTGTACTTTTTCAAAAAAAGAATGTCTAAAAAGCCGTCTCAAAGTTTGATCGATTCTTTGGATTCAACCTTATCCACAATTAAAAAAACGCCTTCTAAGGTCTTTTCCAAAGAAATGGATATTCTATATAAACAAGGATTACGGCTTCAACACAAAACTGAGCAATTGGATAGCGCTTTAACCACCTATTTTGGAGCCTCGCGTTTAAGCTATGCGAAATTTGCTAGTTCTATCAATGGAGGGTTGGATGCTTTTAAAGCCAATACGAGTGCTATATTGGCGTGTATTGACGACTTTGATCTTCTTGGCTATGAAAATCTCTTTAAGCGACATCTTGAATATACAAAATCCATGGAGTCCTACCAAAAAAGCTTTGTTTTTATAAAGAAGGCTTTACAAAATAATGAGGAGATTTTAATGCGCTTTGATCGCTTACTCGAAGAAGTCAATACGCTTTCCCATCCAATTCAAGACTGTGAAACCAGCCAAGCCTTACAAGAACTCAATACTCTTATTGACCAAACCAAGCAATATCATCACAACTCTTAAAGGAGAAGTGGACTTTAATTTTTTGTGTTTCATCCTTGCAGAACGAATAGAATAGAAAGGAAAGCTCGCCTTGTTCTGTAAGGAAAGGGCGAGCGACTTTTTATGGCTTTTAGTATGGATGTCGATGCTCTCGATAAACAAACCGTAACGGAACCTTTAAACCCTACTCCCGCTCAAAAAACTGCCTTAGGCTCTATGGCTCAAGAAAATGCCAAAGAAGTCATGCAAATCGATTTAGATTCGCTTGAAGAACGTCGAAACATTGCCAATACCATTGAAAACTTTGGTAAAGACATCGTGGTCAAATCGAGCGACAAAAATAAAATGTTAGAAAAAACTTTGGCCGATTTATCCAAAACTGGTAGCGAAGGAGGCCAAGTCGTAGATTCCCTTGCGCGTTTGAATCGAGAGATGAAAGAGCTTGATCCAAGTGGAGTAAATTTTAACAACAATACTTTCTTTGGCCGCATGTTTAATCCCGTGCGCAATTACTTTCAACGCTATGAAAAAGCTGATGAACAGATTGAAGAAATTTTGGCTTCCTTGGAGGCTGGGAAAAAAGCACTTCAAAATGACAACACCACACTTGAAATCGAACAAGCTTCTTTACGCGATTTGACCATTAAGCTTGGGCGTCAAGTGGAGCTTGGCTCACGGATGGATGAAGCGGTTTCTCTAGCTTTAGAAGAGGCTCAAGTCAACAACGAAGATTCCGAAAAGATAAAATACATTCAAGACGAAGTTCTTTTCCCTTTACGTCAAAAGGTCATGGATTTACAACAGATGCAGGCGGTCAACCAACAAGGCTATTTCGCTATGGAGATTGTCCGTCGCAACAATAAGGAACTCATTCGTGCCGTCGAACGGGCCCAACACGTTACAGTTTCCGCATTGCGTACAGCTGTAACCGTCGCTTCGGCTTTGTACAATCAACGGATCGTTTTGGATAAAGTGAAGATGATCAATGATACGACCAATAATTTGATTCGTTCGACTTCTGTGATGCTCCAACAACAAGGAGCTGCTATTCAACAACAAGCTATGGATGCCAACATCAGCGTGGATACCCTTAAAGAAGCTTTCCGAAATACCTTTGAAGCCTTAGATGCCGTGGATAGTTACAAACAAAAAGCCTTGCCGCAGCTCAAAACGCAGCTCGATGCGTTTAGAGAAATGGCAGATGAAGGAGAACGTCGTATGCAGCGCATAGAATCTTCAAGAGCTTATAAAGAAGGGATGGATCAAAGCGAATACGTCAAAGGATTGCCAAAATTTCCCGAATAAACAAAAAAATAAGGACAGAAATTGGGTTTTTAAAGTGAGAATTCTCTTTAATTTTTAAAAATTTTGAAGGGTTACTTTACATATCCTTAAAATTCTTTGTATATTGCTTTCACAAATAACTTGTATTTAAACCGATGCGGAAGAGATCAAACAGAAAAAGGGGTCGAAGCGAATCCGGGAGGGTGGAAGCCGGAGGATTACCATTCTGCAAATGGACTTCCAAGGGCGACGTGAACGCGACTAGATGTTGTGAGTAGCCAAGCCGGGCCTTTCCCGTTATAGAAAGAAGAATGTAGAGATGCATTCGATGAGTGGGCGTACTGTTTACGTCAATACAGGTGGTACCGCAGAACAATCTGTCCTGTTTTCTTGCAAGAGAAAACAGGACTTTTTTTATCCCGCTCTTTTTTCAATTAGGAGGTTTTTTATGAAAACTTTACAAAAATCATTAGCCATTTTAGCCGCGGCTGCGCTTTTAGCTGGTTGCTCTTCTTCTACAACCTCTTCTAGTACGAGTAGTACGAGTTCTACTTCTGAGGAAGTGTATACCATTGGCTTAGCTCAAATTGTTGATCATCCTTCTTTGAATACAATTCGCGAAGCGATGTTGGATGAACTCGAAGAACTTGGCTATACGGATGGAGAAACCATTGTAGTCAATTATCAAAATGCCGCCAATAAGACCTCAAACTTAGATTCCATTATGTCGGGATATGAAGCTGATGGAGTAGATGCCATTGTCGCAATCGCTACACCTACGGCTCTTTCGGCGCAAAACTATGCCGATACCATTCCCGTAATCTTTTCTGCAGTATCGGATCCAGTAGGAGCGGGATTAGTGGAATCCATTGAAGCGCCAGGAGGAAACATTACTGGGACTTCTGATGAAGTCCAAGTCGATCAGATCGTAGATTTGATGTTGGAACTCTCTCCTGATATCCAAACGGTTGGTGTATTGTATAACGCTGGAGAAGCCAATAGCGTTTCCAACATTCAACGCTTTAAAGAATATGCCCAATCAAAAGGGTTAACTGTGATAGAAAAAACGGGTACAGATAACACCACTATGCAACAAGCTGCAGTAGAACTTGCCAACAGTGTAGATGCGATGTTCTCTCCTAATGACAATACAGTCGCCACAGGAATGGTTTCGCTAGGCGAAGTGGCTAAAAATGCGGGTGTTCCTTACTATGTTGGAGCGGATTCCATGGTAGAAACAGGAGGCTTTGCGACAGTGGGCATTAATTATGAAGACCTTGGTCGGGAAACCGCAAAGATGACTGTAGAAGTATTAGAAGGAAAATCACCTTCTGAAATTGCGGTGAAAGTCTTCAAAGACGATCTCAATGTCTACATCAACGAAGAGGTTTTGCAAGCTTTAGAAGCTTCCTCAAAAACGCCCGTTTCCATTCCTTCTGATTTAGCCAGCCAAGATAACCTCATTTTGGTTCAAAATGCGGAATAAAAAAGAAGGAAACTAAACAGAAAGGAGGTAAAAGCCAAACGTGATCTGCGTTTGGCTTTTGTGAATGGTTATATGACCACTGCGCTTTTGTTAAATGCCATTCAATTGGGACTTGTCTTTGCGGTATTGTCTCTTGGCGAATACATTACCGTGAACATCATGGATAGTCCTGACTTGACGGTGGATGGTTCTTTTGTCACGGGAGCGGCTGTGTGTGCCATGCTGACTTTACAAGGCTTACCCAATATTGGCCTTTTAGCGAGCCTTTTAGCTGGGGCCGCTTGTGGATGTGTCACCGCTTTTTTACAAACTAAAATGCGCATTCAACCACTTCTCGCTGGCATTCTGACCATGACTGGGCTTTATTCCATCAACTTACGCATCATGAACAATATGCCCACCGTCAATTTATTCATTAAAGGAAAACCGGCCTATACCATTTTAGCCAATGCTTCGACTCGACTTTGGGTCTTGCTTGGCATTGTGTTTTTGATTATTGGGTTATTATATGTATTTTTTAAAACCAATTTGGGATTGATGTTGCGTGCAAGTGGCGACAACGAAACAATGGTAAAAAATTCATCCATCAATGTGGATACCATGAAGTTTTTAGGACTTGGCTTATCCAACGCCTTGGTTGGTTTGAGTGGTGCGCTTTTTTGCCAGCTTCAAAACTTTGCCGACATTTCAAGTGGGACGGGAATGTTGGTTTTGGGATTGGCTGGAATCATCATCGGTGAAGCGCTTTTACGGCCTAAAAGCGTGGGAATGGGTTTGATTGCGGCTGCTTTAGGCGCAGTTCTCTATCGTATCTTGTATACGTTTGCTTTACGCCTAGGATTTGCTGCCTCAGATATGAATTTGGTTTCTTCGGTTTTGGTTGCTATTACCATTTCTATTCCTCATCTTCAAAACTTGGTGAAAGGAAGGAAAAGTCATGCTTGAACTTAAAAACGTGACAGTCATCTTTAACGAAGGAACAACTCTTGAAAAAAAAGCCCTCGATGATGTGTCCTTGACCATTCATCCTGGTGAGTTTGTGACCATTCTTGGAAGCAATGGAGCTGGGAAATCCACCTTCTTTAACGTCATCACAGGTGCGGCAAAAGTAAAAAGTGGCCAAGTGATTTTAGATGGAGTGGACATTACGGACCAGCCTGAACACGTGCGCAGTCGTACCCTTGGACGACTTTTTCAAGATCCAAGTCAAGGAACCGCTCCTCACATGACTGTAGAAGAAAATATGGGCTTGGCCATTTCTTCGACGCGAAAACCCTTTGCGATTGCAGTGCGAAAAAAAGAAGAGGAGCAATTCAAAGTCATTTTATCTGAACTCGATATGGGCTTAGAAGACCGCTTAAAAACGCCAATTGGACTTTTATCTGGTGGTCAGCGTCAAGCTGTTGCTTTAATGATGGCTATTGCCAATCCACCCAAACTTTTGATGCTCGATGAGCATACAGCAGCTCTAGACCCGATTAGTGCGCAGAAAATTTTAGAAGTCACCAATCGAATCATCCGTAAAGATAAAATGACGGCCTTAATGATTACTCACAATTTAAAAGATGCTCTTGAAAATGGAGATCGCTTGTTGATTTTCCAAGATGGTAAGGTGACACATGATTTTTCTAAAGAAGCCAAAGAAAAATTGACTCTTGAAGATTTAGTGCACTGTTATGATGTTTAATCTTCTTTTCTAAAATATCCCCTAAAGAGACTGAACTTTCAGGACTTTTTAGGGTTTTTTTATAGTTTTTCTAAGAGATTTCTCCTCTAGATTTTCGATTTCGGTATAATTATTTTACTTGCCAGATTTGGCTCTTCGTTATTGATTTCTAGCGCTGGGTATTGGATCCAAGCTGTGGAGACAACTTGGATCTTTTCTATAGATTTTTTGAAAAGAAAGGAGGAAAGGTATGCTTCCTCAAGAGCGTCATAATCAAATTCTTGAAAAACTCCGCTTGGAAGGACAAGTTCGCGTGCGTCAACTTGCCATGGATTTTAATGTAACAGAAGACTGCATTCGCAAAGATTTAGCCATTTTATCGCGCCAACATAAGCTTCAACGCATTCATGGTGGCGCGATTCCTGTGCGTAAAAATATCCATGCTCTGCTAAGTGAGGACCGGCATAATTTACGGGAGAAAGAAAAACGCGAAATTGCTCGTCAAGCGTTTGACCTCATTCATGAGGGGATGACGATTTTTCTGGATATTTCTTCCATTAACTTAGAACTCGCAAAGCTTTTATATACTAAAAAGGTTCCAGTCACCATTGTGACGAACATGACTGATATTATGAAAATTTTCTCGGCTCCTTCTACGGCGGCCAAATTGTTCTTTTTAGGAGGAACCTTTAACCATGCTTTAGATGGTTTTACGGGCAGTTTAACCATTGATCTGTTGCGTCAATTTCGCTTTGATGCAGCCTTCATGGGAGCCATTGGAATTAACTTAGTGGATAAAACTGTAACGACTTATGATCCAGACGATGGATTAACCAAACAAGCCGCTATGAATAATTCAAGCGTTTGTTATTTGTTAGCTGAAAAGGAGAAACTCTTTTTAGAGGGAAATTTTGTCTACGCTTCTCCTGACCAATTTGTGCTTTGGATTTGTGATCAACCACTCAGTGAACAAGAAGAAGCCTTGGCTAAAGAGAGTAGCTTAAATGTCCAAAGCAAGGATAAAGTTCTTTTTGGTGAAAGAGAAGAAGGGATTCTCAACGATTTGATGGCGCTTCATAAATCGTAAATCTGTTTTAAATTGTGAGCTTTTTTCTGATTTTAACAAGGTAAATTGTTGTTCTTTGAATTCGAGTCTTGCCTTTTTATTTTAAGGCATTACACTGTTGCTAAATGCGCAGAACAGAAGGAGTAACCATTTTTCAGAAAATAGAGAGTCTTCGGTTGGTGAAAGAAGGCCAGAGAAATAGGGTGAAGGTAGTCTTGGAGCAGTGGCTTTGAACCAAAGTAGAAGTCGACGCAGCACGGCGTTATGTGAAAGAGGTTTTTGTGATGCGCAAAAACAAATTAGGTGGTACCGCGGGGTTTCTCGTCCTATGAGGCGAAAACCCCGCTTTTTTTTGAAGAAAGGAGAGGATTGGTCTATCCAATCCGGAAATATATGAAAGAACTGTCTAAAAAATATGACCATCTCTTGGTTGAAACCCCTGAAGCCTACTCCAACTGGATTGAAAAAGGCTACTTTACCGCAGGCGATCAATCAAAGATTCCTTTTACCATCGTAATTCCCCCACCCAATGTAACGGGTAAATTGCATTTGGGCCATGCTTGGGACAATACCTTGCAAGATATTTTGTCGCGCTATAAGCGCGCCAGAGGCTATGATGTGCTCTATTTGCCAGGTATGGACCATGCCGGAATTGCTACCCAGGCTAAAGTCGATGCTCGCCTGCAAGAAGAAGGTCTTTCTCGCTACGATTTAGGACGAGAAGGGTTTTTAAAGCGGGCGTGGGATTGGAAAGGGGAATATTCCGATTTGATCCGTGAGCAATGGGCGAAAATGGGCCTTTCCTTGGATTATACAAGAGAGCGCTTTACCTTAGATGAAGGCTTGAATAAAGCGGTTATTAAAGTTTTTTGTACTTTATATGATGAAGGTTTAATTTATCAAGGCGAGCGCATCATCAACTGGGATCCCCAAGCCAAAACGGCTCTTTCCAACATCGAAGTCATCTATAAAGAAATTCCTGGCCATATGTATTACTTTAAATACCCCATCGTTGAAACCGGCCAAGAACTCGTCATTGCCACTACACGTCCAGAAACGATGTTTGCGGACCAAGCCATCTTTGTTCATCCTGATGATGAACGCTATAAAGATATCGTAGGCTTGCATGCCATCAATCCCGCCAATGGAGAAAAATTGCCCATTATGGCGGATAAATATATCGACATGCGTTTTGGAACGGCTGTGATGAAGTGTACGCCAGCTCACGATCCCAATGACTTTGAACTCGGGAAAAAGTACGGCTTAAAGATGCCCATTTGCATGAATCCCGATGGCACTATGAATGAATTGGCCCACCAATACGAAGGCATGGATCGCTTTGCGTGTCGTGAAGCGCTCGTAGCCGATTTTGAAGCGGCTGGGGTAGTGGATCATATTGAAGAACACAACCACAATGTTGGTCACTCCGAACGTACAGGAGTTATTGCTGAACCGTATTTGTCCAAACAGTGGTTTGTGCGTATGAAACCATTGGCTGATGCGGTTTTAGCCAACCAAGGCGGGGAACAAACCATTGATTTTATCCCTCCTCGTTTTGAACATACCTTCCGTCAATGGTTAGAAAACATCGAGGATTGGTGCATTTCAAGACAACTGTGGTGGGGACACCGCATTCCTGCTTGGTTCCACAAAGAAACTGGTGAAATTTACGTAGGAGAAAGCGCTCCTGAAGACATTGAAAATTGGATCCAAGATGAAGATGTATTGGATACGTGGTTCTCTTCGGCTTTATGGCCTTTCTCCACATTGGGCTGGCCTGAAGAGACAGAAGATTTTGAACGCTACTATCCCACTGATGTTTTAGTAACAGGTTATGACATCATCTTCTTCTGGGTAGCGCGTATGGCCTTCCAAGCCCGTCATATGACCAACAATCGTCCTTTTAAAGAAGTTCTTATTCATGGATTAATTCGTGATAATGAAGGTCGTAAGATGTCAAAATCCTTAGGCAATGGTGTCGATCCCATTCAAGTGATTCAAAATAAAGGAGCCGATGCATTACGCTTTTTCTTAACCACCAATTCAGCTCCTGGTCTGGACTTGCGTTTTGATGAAACCAAATTGGATTCAGCATGGAACTTCATCAACAAGATTTGGAATGCAGCTCGCTATGTACAAATGCAAATGGAAGAAGACCATGACTATACACCCGATTTCAGTAAGCTTTCTGAAGCGGATCAATGGATTTTGTCCCGTTTGAATGCGACCATCCAAAATGTTACAAAAAATTTGGATCGCTACGAACTTGCTATGGTGGGAAACGAACTGTATAGCTTTGTTTGGAATGATTTCTGCTCTTGGTATATTGAACTCTCTAAAGCAGCCCTCAATAGCGACAATCCCACGGTTAAAGCCAATACGGTAGCTGTTTTGGTATATATTCTCAAAGCCATCTTGATTTTATTGGCTCCTTTTATGCCTTTTGTGACCGAACACATTTACTTAGCGCTTAACCTTGGTCAAGAAAGCATTAACTTAGAAACTTGGCCAAGTATGGTGGAATTTGAAACCACACAAAAAGCGACCGAGGATATGAATTTGATCATTGCCGCCATTGAAGCGATTCGGGAAATGAAAACTCAATATGGACTAAAACCCAAAGAATCCATTCGTTTAGTCTTAGAAGATACAAATGGTCAAGCTTATGGATTAAGCCAAGAAGGAAAAGCGCTTCTAGAAGGCATGGCCAAAGTGGAATTGATCGATCACTTAGAAAGTCAAGATCTCTTGGTGCGCGATCTCAATGGCTATAAACTCAAAGCAGACTTACAAGAACTGGTGGATGTAGAAGCCGAAATCGCTAAGCTGGAAAAACAACTCACTAAATTGGAAAAAGAGGTAGCTCGTGGCGAAAAGATGTTGGCCAATCCAAACTTTATTCATAAAGCCCCTCAAGCTAAGATTGATCAAGAAACTGAAAAGTTAGCTAAAAATAAGGCGCTCTATGCTCAAACGCACGACTCGCTTATCCAAATGAAAACCAAAACCAACTAATAAAAAGGAGCTGTATTCTTTTAAGATTGCAGCTCCTTTTTTTCGTCTTTGAGTTCTATAAATTTTAAGCCTTAAAAAGGTTGAGCTTTGTTTAATACTCTTTTAAACCCTTTCTGATTCAAGATAGGAAGAAGTTACTTCTTTAAAGATTCTAATTTTAGAAGGATCTCTCTTTTTACTTAAGTAATTCATTTCTACAAAATAGGTGATAAAGCGTTTTTTTTCTTCCTTATCTAAAGATAAACCTTTTTCAACTCAGATGAAGTATTTAGATTTTATATCATTAAAAAAGAATTAATTTACATTTATGTATAATAATTTTAAAAATTATCATTATATCTAAAAAAAAAGACTTAATATTAAAATTTTTATTAACTATCATAAATATCACTTAGAAGAAAGATACTTAATTTAATAAAATTTAATATTAAGTCTTTTTTTTAGGAATTTGATTAAAATTTATTAAAATATTTTAATTTGTGAAAATATAAATAAATTTAACTTATAAAAAGAGAGAAAGGAAATTAGAAATGATAAACAAAAAAAGATTGGCCATGATGGCTGTGGCGGCCTCCATGGTACTTCCAACTAATTTAATGATTTCTCCTATTTTTGCCCAAGATATGGCTGAAGAAGAATTCATGATTGAAACCCAAAATACAGGAACTTCTACAACTTCCTCTACGGAAGTAAAAGAACTTACTCAGACATTTATAGATAATCTTTTAGAAAAGGCGACTAAAGAAACTCCAGGATCTTTGCCTGAAGGAAGCTATCGATTAACTGGGGACATTACGATAAATGGAATCTTTAAAAGAATTGGAATTGACAAGAAAGTTGTCATCGATTTAAATGGTCATTCAA